>NZ_CP138991.1:3381647-3689069 GCF_044594925.1 Maribacter sp. R77961
CACAAAATAATGGTCATATCATTAATATAGGCTCTACTGCGGGCAAAGAAGTGTATCCTAAGGGCAACGTATATTGTGCCAGTAAACATGCGGTTGATGCCATTAATCAGGGTATGCGTATTGATTTAAACCAACACGGTATCCGTGTAGGAGCCGTTAATCCTGGTTTAGTAGAGACAGAATTCAGTCAAGTACGTTTTAAAGGGGATGACAAACGTGCGGAAAATGTGTACAAGGGCTTTGACGCGCTAAGACCAGAGGATATTGCAGATGTCATTCACTTTGTGGTTACCAGACCGTATCATGTAAATATTGCGGATTTAGTGGTAATGCCAACAGCCCAAGCTTCCTCAACCATAGTCAACAAGAAATTATGATCAATAAACGCTTATTGGTCAAGAACTTGCTCGCCCATAATGATGAGAATAGTTTCTACGACAAAAAGCGTTTTATAGGAATAGGAGAAAAAGAGGGAAAGGCAAAATTTCTAAAACACGTTTGTGCCTTGGCCAATAGTAATCCCAAAAACAACTCGTTTATTGTTGCTGGTGTAGAGGATGAAGACAATACAATCGTTGGAGTTGATTTTTTTGATGATAGCAAGATTCAAAATTTGGTGAACGCCTATTTGGATAATCCACCACTTATTTCATACGAGAATATTCCATTTCCACATTTGGTAGAAGGTAAGGTAGTAGGCCTTGTCACCATTAAATCTAATGGCAATATCTGTTCTTTGCGTAAAAATATCTGGAAGTATTACGGAGGCTCTGTCTTTTTTAGAGAAGGTAGCATAAGCCTTCCTAAGGCCTATGACATAGAATTGAAGGATATAAATTCAAAAACTGTTGCTACTATAGAACAGCATGCTCGGAACAATATAGAGTTCACATTAGATGGCGTAATAGATTTTATTAATCACCGGCACAAAGATTTGCAGAGCCACTATAAAGTTTTTAAAGAGCAGTTTGTGGTATGTTGGGCGGGAAACAAAAAAGAAGTCAAAGGACAAACGTATTACTACAGGGTAGACATCGAATTAATTAACGAGCAAGTAAAGCTGTTCTATTCCAATCTGGATGAGGTAACCATAACCTATGACGACCACAGCTTTACAACAATGGAGTATGTTCAATTAGGTTTGGCCGGTGAACAAAATTACTATCCTTTAGAAGAGCTGGTTATTACCTTTAGAGATAATGGTACGTATCAAATACAGACCGATTTGGTTTTTAAACCGCCCAGTTATAACAAGAAGATCTTACACCATATCTACAATACCAACAACAGTATACTAGCTAAAATCAATAAAGGCATATCCTTAAAAGCTGTTGAAAAGGAAGATTTAATTCACCTTCCCGATACGTACTTAATTTGTTATTTAAACGGTTTTGAAGAGGCCAGACAACAAATGGAAATAGCAAGAGGAATTGTTAAAGAAAAGTTTCCAAAGGTATATATCGCATTAAAAGCGGCTTTGCGAATCTTAAGAAAAGTAGATTATAATTAACGCCCCATTACCCAGATATGCTGATAAGCGTTTAATTGTAGTAAATTATTCGCTAGTTTCAGTTTTTTGCCCGAGATGCCGTCCTTTAGATTGTCCTCAGGATGTATGCCAATGGTAAACAACCAAGAAATATGAAGAAATTGGGTGTTTTCATCAAAATTTGAAATTACCCATACCTTATCTTTTCCATTAGTACGTTCAAATACAAAAACATGTGGATTAGCGCTAGGATGAATTATAGCTGGTGAAACATCTGCAAAAACAGGAAGTTTTTTTCGTAATTGAATCATTTTTTTTAGTCCTTCAAAAATTGAACTGGCATGATTTTTTTGTGTAGCTAATTTAACCACCGTATTCCAATCTTGTTTTGGCCTGTTTACCCAGCGACTATCATCTTTATGGGCTTCGTTTTCACGGAAGGAATAATCGTTTAACATTCCTATTTCATCACCTGCATATATTAACGGGATTCCCCCATAGGAAAGGATGATGCCGTGTAGCATTAAAATTTTTGCTATCGACTCTTTTACTTTGTTCTCGTCTTTTTGCTCCAGTGCTTTTTCCAATCCTAGAAGTGAGGCTGCACTTCCGGTAATTCTCCCATCCCCGTTCTTTGGATTATACATGAATAATAGTCCCTTTGCAGGAGACCACTCCAAACCACCGCAATAATAGTCCAACAAGAACTTTCGATGTTCATTGGGAGAAAGGCCTAGGTCACGGATAAATTGGTCATCATAACCCAGCCCAATATCATCATGGCATCGAATGTAATTGATCCAAGTCCCTTCTTTTGGCTTAGCAGGAATTTCCAGTAAACTTTTATGTAGTAAAGATGTTTTCTTAGTGGCAATAGAGTTCCATAACAATGCCATGAGCGATGCATTATAAGCGACCTCGCACTCATTACCCTTTAGCGGTCCTTCTCCAAAATATTTAATGATATTTCTAGGAGCCACAATGGCCTCTGCTAAAAGAATTACACCGGGTGCTATAACCTGCAGGCACATGCGGAAAAGGGAAACCAATTGATGTGCTTCCGGTAGGTTTTGGGAAATAGTGCCTATTTTCTTCCATAGAAACGCAAGCGCATCAAAACGAACGACATCAACGCCCATATTCGCAAGTTTCAATAGGTTTTCTAACATCGCAATAAGTACCTCGGGATTGGTATAATTAAGGTCCCATTGGTAGTTGTTGAAACAAGTCATGACCCAACGTTGCATGTGTTCATTATAAGTAAAACTACCAGGGGCCGTAGTCGGAAAAATTTCTGGCAATGTTCTTTCAAAGGCGTCCGGAACTTCTCTGTCAGGATAAGTGTAGTAATAATTCTGATATTTTTCGTCCCCTGCTATTGCCTTTTTTGCCCATTCAAACTCGTTTGAAGTATGGTTCACCACAAAATCTAACATTAATATGATATCTTTTGATCTTGCTTTTTTAGTGAATGCCAAAAATTCTTTTCGAGTTCCGTAGCGGGAATCTATTTCATGATAACTATTTACGGCATACCCACCGTCATTTTCTCCGACAGGCCTTGTAGTTATGGGCATTAGGTGAAGGAAGTTAATGCCTAGCTCCTCAAAGTAAGGAAGCTTTTGATCCAGCCCTTTAATGTTAGTATTAAATCGGTCTACATACAATTGCATTCCGGCCAATTGTTCGCTTTGGTACCAATTACCAGCTTCTGACCGTTTCAAGTCTAGTTTCTTTAATTCAGCTGGTCTATCGAAGAAAAGCTGTTCCATTTTATCTAGCAACTTAGAAAAGTAAGGTGCCTTCTCTTTTTCTGGATAAAGGGAAAAGTACAAGGAACTTATCAAGGAAATATTGGTAGAAAGTCGTAACTCAAAAGCTTCATGACTAGAGTCTACATGTTTTTTTGACCTTTTGGTCATTAATTGATGCAAAGTGGCCTGATTCATTCTAGGAAAGGAGTTGTTTTTGATTTGGAAGGGATTCAATAGCCCCGAAATTTGTTGTGGTTATAGCTCCTGCCTTATTGGCCATAGCAACCATTGCCGTGAGTAAATCTTCATTATCCAATGTTTGTTCCAAGTTGTGGTGTGTAGCAATTTGTTTTAACAGACAACCAATAAAAGCATCTCCGGCTCCTGTGGTATCCACGGGTTTAACCACGATGCTCGGAATAGTTTTTGAATGCGTTTTTGTACTTAGCAACGTTCCTTCTCCGCCTAAGGTAATGACAATGATATCCGTTCCCATTTCGTGTAAATAGGTACATGCTTCTTTCAGATCAGTCTTTCCAGAAAGCAACTGGGCCTCTTCTAGGCTAAATTTACAGAGGTGGGATTTCTGTATGAACGGGATACATTTCTTTATAAAGACATCCTCTTTATTTTTCCAAAGATCTATTCTATAATTGGGGTCAAAACTTATGAAAGCGTTTTGTGTAAGCGCATCAAAGAAATATCTACTATAAGCGTCTTCTAGATTCCCGCCCAATAAGGCGGTAGCTGCACCAAAATGCACTATATTTTCCTTGAACTCGTTCTTTAAAGTAGAATCATATTTTAGCTCTCTATCCGCTCCACGGCTAAAGACAAAATCTCGTTCTCCATCTTCATCAATGGAAACGAAGGCTAAGGTGGTGAAAACGTCCGATTTTTGTACGAGGGAAAGATCAACACTTTCCTTATCTAGGATATTAAGTAGAAAACTCCCAAAAGGGTCATCTCCAACGCACCCTACAAAAGCACTTTGGCCACTTAACTTACTTATAGCGCAGGCTACGTTTGCTGGTGCTCCACCCGCTTTTTTTGTAAACTCTTTAGCCTTGGATAAATCCTTGCCCTGATTTTCAGCTACAAAATCAATAAGTAGTTCACCAATACAAAATACCTTTTTCATAGATGAATTTCAAAGTTTAAAATCTAAGGTAAATAGAAAAAACAGCTTTCTCTAAATTTTGTTGTGAATAATTAAAGCTTAGCTCTTAAAGGAGCTGATTGTAGCTTATGATGTTAACAACAGGGCTATAAGACCTCTTATTTCTTGCCCTGTTATAAGGAATTTGCTACCTTTTTGGGATAAATGAAAAAATAGCTGATAATGAACATATTTGACGAGATAAAAAAGAAATTAAGCCATGAGTTTATAGATATCATAGAATGGCTAGATACTTCAAACGATACCATTGTGCATCGGTTTGAGAGGTATCAGAATGAAATTAAGAATAATGCCCAATTAATAGTTCGCGAAGGACAAACGGCTGTTTTCGTGAACGAGGGTCAGTTAGCAGATGTATTTAAGCCGGGTACTTATACCTTGAATACTCAGAACCTTCCCATTTTAACGACGCTCAAAGGGTGGAAATATGGATTTAACAGCCCTTTTAAAGCAGAGGTTTATTTTGTGAACACCAGATTGTTTACAGACGAAAAATGGGGTACGAAAAACCCGTTCATGTTAAGTGATGATCGTTTTGGACTTGTAGAGATCAGAGCCTTTGGAACCTATAGTTTTCGGATTAAGGACCCGGGGAAATTTGTTGTGGATGTTGTTGGAACGGATGGTAATTTTACCAATTATGAAGTCAATGAACACCTTAAGAGTTTAATTGTAACCCGATTTACGGATACTGTTGGGGAGGCTAATTTGCCAATTGAATTATATGCAGCAAATACGAGTGAACTATCCGAAACATGCCAAGAGGTAATGCAACCAGAATTTGGACGCGTGGGTATAGAGTTAGAAAAGTTCTATATCGAAAATGTCTCCATGCCAGAAGAGCTGAAAAAAGAAATTTTTGAGTACAGTCGTTTGGATAAATTGGATATGACCAAGTTGGCACAGTTCAAAGCTGCAAAAGCTATGGAATTGGCAGCCGCAAACGAAGGAGGTACCGCGGGTGCCGGTATGGGCATGGGCATGGGTTTTGTGCTGGCACAACAAATGGGAGGTCTTATGGGCCAACCTTCCGGTCAACCCTTTGGCGCGCAAACACCACAAGTGCAACAAGTTCCACCACCGGTGCCGCTGCAGATAACGTACTTTTATGCGGTCAATGGGCAACAATTGGGTCCAGTATCTTTTGATAAGCTTAAGGAGCTTTTTGCGAATAGGACCATAAATAGGGACTCACTGGTCTGGAAACAGGGAATGGCCAATTGGGCAAGTCTTAAAGAAATAGCGGAGCTAAAATCGTTTTTAGGTGGAAATACACCTCCACCATTACCCAACGCATAGCATAGTTAAGAAGGAATAACAGACTGATTTTCGTTAGCGCGAAAGCAACGTACATGGAAGAAATCCAAGAATCGGAACATAAAAAAGCCTGTGCCAATTGTGGCGCGGAGCTAAAGTTTAAGCCAGGCTCACATCAACTTAAATGCGAGTATTGCGGGTATGAGGAATTTATTGAGCAGTCTAAAAGCAGTTTTGAGGAATTAGAGTTAGCCCATTATCTAAAGATAGTTGGGGAGAATGCATATACGGAGACGATTGAGCTTTTACATTGTAAAAATTGTGGTGCCAACCAACATGTAGAGGAGAATTATAAATCACTGGATTGCGTGTATTGTAGCGAACCATTGATACGTGAGGATACCGAAACTGAAGGGTGGATTTTACCAGGAGCACTGGTTCCTTTTCAGTTAGATGTAAATAAAGCAAGAAATATTTTCAAAACTTGGGTCGGCAGTTTATGGTTTGCACCTAACAATCTCAAAAGGGCGGCATTAGATCCTGAAGGGCTGCATGGTTTATATATTCCGTATTGGACTTTTGATGCTAATTTGTTTGCATCTTATCAAGGACAGCGGGGCGATTACTACTATGAGACCCAGACCTATAATAGCGATAAAGGAAGGCGAACAAGAAAGGTGCGTAAAACAAAATGGACCTATGCTTCTGGAAGGGTCAACGGTTTTGTAGATGATATTTTAATAAACGCTTCGGAGAAAAAGAGAAGAGATATTCCGCCTTCAATCGCGTTTTGGAACCTAAAGGATTTAGTTGTTTTTAACTCTAAGTATTTATCAGGTTTTGTTACCGAAAAGTATACCATTTCACTAAAGGAAGGCCATCATCAATCTTTTCAGGAAGCAAAAAATATTGCCTACAATTGGATACGAAGGGATATTGGAGGGGATACTCAACGTATTGCCAATGCAGACATGAAGCTTTCCGATGAGACTTTTAAACATATTCTGCTCCCAGTATATATTAGTTCGTATCGGTATAATGGAAAGGAATACCATTTCTATATTAATGGCCAAACGGGTAATTTAAGTGGTACTAGGCCTTATTCCTTTTGGAAAATTTTCTTTTTAGTGCTTTTCATCCTTGCGATAATTGCGGGAATTGCGATTTTTGCCAAATGATTTCAGATAGAACACTGGTTATCGGAGATATTCATTCCGGATTAAAGGCCTTACAGCAAGTATTGGATAGAGCAGCAATAACGCAACAGGACAAACTTATATTTTTAGGAGATTATGTTGATGGTTGGAGCGAGGCTGTTGAAACGGTAGATTATCTTCTGCAATTGAACAAAACGCACCATTGTGTATTTCTTAGAGGCAACCACGATGCTCTATGTCATCAATGGCTAACGGGGGGCGATGATAATCCATTATGGTTTATGCATGGAGGGGAAGCAACCGTAAATTCTTATCACAAGGCGAAAGCTGCCACCAAAAAGGAGCATATACGCTTTTATGAAAATCTTAAAGATTATTATATAGATGAAGATAATAGACTGTTCTTACATGCCGGTTTTACAAACCTTAAAGGCGTAGCCCATGAATATACGACCAAAACATTTTATTGGGACCGTACTCTTTGGGAACTGGTGCTCTCAATAGACCCTAATTTGAAGGAAGGTGACATGTATTATCCTAAAAGACTTACGCATTACAAAGAGATTTACATTGGCCATACCCCTGTTACTCGTATGGGGAAAACTACCCCTCAAAATGCCGTAAATGTCTGGAATATTGATACTGGAGCAGCATTTAAAGGGCCGCTGACCGCTTTTAATATTCATACCAAGAAGTATTGGCAGAGCCAGCCTGTGTACACTTTTTATCCTAGTGAAAGAGGTAGAAATTAGGAAATCAATTTAATTTTAAAGGGTAAAACAGCGTAGAATTAACGAACTTTGATAAAAACTGATATATGTCCGAGAAGAATATAAGACTAGAAGTGATGCAGGCCATTGAGCCTGAAGTGGAAGGGTTTATGGATAATTTTCTGATAAAACCAGAAGATATATGGCAGCCTACGGATTTTCTTCCAGATTCCCAAAGCGATGGTTTTCTGGATCACGTAGAGCAACTACGAGAAGAATCAAAAGAGTTAGGCTATGATTTTTGGGTAACCATGGTGGCGGATACCATTACCGAAGAAGCCTTACCTACCTATGAGTCCTGGTTAATGGATGTAGTTGGGATAGATCAGCATGGCGAATATAAAACCAATGGCTGGGCCAAGTGGGTAAGAGCGTGGACAGCAGAAGAAAACAGACATGGAGATGTACTTAACAAATATTTGTATTTGTCAGGAAGGGTCAACATGAAAGAGATAGAGATAACCACGCAACATCTTATTTCGGACGGTTTTGATATTGGTACGGATAGAGATCCTTACAAGAATTTTGTCTACACCTCCTTTCAGGAATTAGCTACGAATATTTCACACAAACGCGTGGGGCAAATGGCTAAGAAAAAAGGGAACGCATTATTAGGTAAAATGTGTACCATAATTGCAGGAGATGAAATGCGACATCATTTGGCCTATAGAGAATTTGTAAAAACGATTATGGGTCACGACCCTAACGGAATGATGTTGGCCTTTGCGGATATGATGAAACAGAAAATTGTAATGCCGGCACACTTTTTAAGAGAATCTGGTGGTACTATTGGCACTGCCTTCGAGAACTTCTCTAATTGCGCACAAAGACTTGGTGTATATACAGCTCAGGATTATATAGATATTCTTGCAAAACTAAATTCTTTCTGGGAGATTGATGCCGTAAGAGGTCTTAATGACGAAGCACAGAAAGCAAGGGATTATCTGATGAAACTTCCGGAAAGGTTGGAACGTATTGCCTCTAGAATGAAGTTTCCAGAAGATCAGTACCACTTTAAGTGGGTAGAGACCAATGGAATGCTTTAAAGCGCAAATTATATAAAATAAAAAGCCCAATCCTTATATAGATTGGGCTTTTATTTTGGTTGGTAAATTACTTATAATTTTCCGTGGTCGTGTTCATCTTGCCACTTAGCCAGTTCGCTCCATTTACCCTCGTAGGCCATTTTAGCTTGCATTGGCCATGAAGCTGGGTTGTGCACTTGATAGCGCTTTCCGCCACCGTCCAATACTTTTTGACATTCTGCCACAGAAGCTTCTGAAAGTGCTTTCCAGGTTTTAACCCCGGCATCTTTGAACATCCCTTCTATTTTAGGCCCTATACCTTCAACAACTTTAAGGTCATCCTGTTTAATGGTCTTGCCAAAGGCCGCTTTTGCTCCTGCGGCATCAAAAGGTATAGAAGCCACGGCTGCACCGGCTGCAAAAGAAGCTGCTGTACTTGCTACGTTTGCTTTGGCACTACTTACTTTCTTATTACAAGCATCCAAATCAGCTTTTAACTTAGCGTTTTTATCTTCTAAAAGTTTTAGGTCCGCAGAATTGTCAATTGTAGTATTACCGCTTCGGCCAATAAGGTAGCCAAGAATTCCACAAATTATACCAACTAAAGCTGGAATTAACCAACACCAGATATTCATATTTTCAAAATTCATTTTGTACTATTTTAATTTGTTAGTGATTTAATTGTTTAGTGTTACGACGGTCCTTCTGTTTTTAGACCTACCTTCTTCCGTTGCATTACTTTCAATGGGAGCTGTTTGCCCTTTAGAAGACGTTTTTATTTTGGTTTCGGAAATTCCGTTTCGCATGAGATAGGCTTTGGCAAAATTTGCTCTGTCCAAACCAAGTCTCATATTAGTGGTCGCTACCCCGGTATTATCAGTGTGGCCCACGACATTGGCGGTGGCACCCTCCATTTTATCCAAATACCTGGAAATATCAGCTACTTTTTGACGCTGTTCGGCATTTAAACTAATAGATGCCTCTGCGGTATTGAAATATAGCGTAAGCGGATTAGCATTGATTTTATCGAACAAGGCTTTCATCTCTTCAGCGGCATTTTCGGATTCCCCGCTTAAGCCGTAGCTTATAGGTCCAAGATATACGTTTTCTTTGGGCACCATACTTTCCATGAGTTCTCCCATAGTGTTCATTCTGGACGAAGAAATACCTTTCGAGACTAAATGGTTTTTAACCGCATTAGCTCTGGCCAGTCCTAGATTGGGATAAGCACTATCGTTATCTTCGTCACTTTTATAGTACCCCGTAATATTAATTACTTTCCCTGCATTGGTTTCTAGAAAACCTTTAAGGCTGGTAATACCTTCTTCCATGCCAGCGGCTAGGGGCATTAGAATAGATGAAGAGGAACTATTGAAATTATAGTTGTCATTGCTGTTAAAGGCATAATCTCCATCGCTAAAGGCAAAAGGATAGGATGTTGCTTCTGGTACAATGGGCGTTGCTACTTCTTTTGGAGGCTCCTGTTCTACACTAGCTCCGCATTCACTGCAGCAGGTAATGTAAAAATAAGTCCCTGCTAAAATAGTAATCAACATCAGCAGTAGATTCGTTGTTGTTTTTGTCATTTTTTAATAGTGTTTAGTGTTTCATGCACAATGTATTAAAAAAATCTTAAAATTTTTGAATATCTGACGGCTTAATTACTAGTAATCAGAAGGAAGTGATTTTCCAACTATAGTTAAATTGATACCATTTGCACATTGAAATGGCTAGTAGGCATAATTCAAATATTTTTTATGGGAGATAATTCGGAACTTTATAATGCAAATAAAGTACACCCTATCGCTCCCGACAAAGATCCGGCATTGGGATAGGGTTCTATGACATATTTGAGTTAGTTGGTTAATTAAGTAAGCCCTATCGTATCCTTAAACGATAGGGTTATTTGTTGGTAATATTTGGCTCATAAAACAGTCCTTCCTGCATACTATACATTGGCATTAAATTAAAACCGTTTATACATTTAAAAGTGCAAAATATACAGAAGTGACGTAATGCTATTATGATAAAATATATCTTGATAGAAGCATTATAATGATATGAAAAATATAAAAAAGCGTTTTATTAATTCTCTAAAGTTTGTATGTATGATTTTGGTTTTGGGTACCCAAACATTACTACATGGTAGTTGGAGGGTAGACGATACAAACCAAAAAACGATCTAGTTAAAACGAAAATTTAGGATATTACTTGGATACTATGAAGGGCTATAAGTCAAATTTTATTCCTTGTGCCAAAGGTAGTTCCGTTGTGTAGTTAATGGTATTCGTTTGTCTTCTCATATATATTTTCCAAGCATCGGAACCGCTTTCACGACCTCCTCCAGTTTCTTTTTCACCTCCGAAGGCACCACCAATTTCCGCACCGGACGTTCCAATATTAACGTTGGCAATACCACAATCACTACCTGCTACGGATAAGAAACGTTCAGCTTCACGTAAATTATTGGTCATTATGGCAGAAGAAAGCCCTTGTACAACTCCGTTTTGAATTGCGATAGCATTTTCTAATTCTCCAGAATATTTAAGCAAATACAACACGGGAGCAAAAGTTTCATGCTGTACAATTTCAAAATCGTTCTTAGCTTCTGCAATAGCAGGTTTCACATAACAACCACTTTCATAGCCTTCTCCTTCTAGGACTCCTCCTTCAACAATAATCTTTCCTCCTTCAGCAACCACTTTTTCCAGTGCCTTGGAATAATGGGAAACGGCATCTGTATCAATTAATGGCCCTACATGATTATTTTCATCTAACGGATTTCCAATGCGCAACTGTCCATAAGCCGCAACTACGGCATCTTTCACCTTGTCATATATAGAATCATGAATAATTAACCTTCTTGTTGAGGTGCAGCGTTGGCCTGCAGTCCCCACGGCTCCAAAAACGGCTCCTATAACGGTCATTTTGATATCTGCGTCCGGTGTTACGATTATAGCATTGTTGCCACCTAATTCTAACAGGGATTTCCCTAATCTTGCGGCTACTGCCTGTGCTACTATCTTACCCATTCGAATAGAACCTGTGGCAGAAACCAAAGGAATTCTAACGTCTTGGGTCATAAGTTCTCCAACTTTGTAATCACCATTGATCATACAGGAGATACCTTCTGGCAAATCATTCTCCTTAAACACCTGTGCCGCTATATTTTGACAAGCTACTCCGCATAACGGTGTTTTTTCAGACGGTTTCCAAACACAGACATCTCCACAAATCCAAGCCAGTGCAGTATTCCAAGCCCAAACGGCAACTGGAAAATTAAACGCAGATATGATTCCTACGACGCCCAAGGCATGGTATTGTTCGTACATTCTATGGCCAGGCCTTTCAGAGTGCATGGTTAAACCATGCAGTTGTCGGGAAAGTCCAACAGCAAAATCACAGATATCTATCATTTCTTGGACCTCTCCCAGACCTTCTTGGTAACTCTTGCCCATTTCGTAAGAAACCAATTTTCCTAAAGGTTCTTTTAATTCTCTAAGCTTTTCTCCAAACTGTCTTACGACTTCGCCGCGTAGCGGAGCGGGTTTTTTACGCCATGTCTTAAAAGCGCTAGTCGCAGCATCCATTACTTTAGCATAGTCTTCTTTGGAGGTTGTTTTGACTTTTCCAATCAGTGAACCATCAACTGGAGAGTAAGATTCAATAATAGCTCCAGAAGAGAAATTATCAGAACCCGTTGAAGTTCCATCATTTAAGTCAGTAATTCCCAACGCTTTTAGAGCCTTGTCTATTCCAAATTCTGCAGCTACTTTTGACATTTTATAACTTTTTGAAGGTGTATTGTTAAATTTTAACAAAGTTACGAATAATATAATGCTTAGGCACCTTTTTTGAGCACGGTAACTTTTGAAATTTTTTCATTATTTACCTCGTAAATGAGGACCAATTCTAAAATGTCCTTACTTCCGTTACGACCTATAATACTTTCATGGTCAATTATCTTATTTCCAAATATGGTGCGTGTTAAGATGGTGGAATGTAAATTGGGAGATGCTTTAAAAAGTGCTGCATAAAATTGCTCACATGCTTCTGCTCCTTTCATAGTTTGCGTTCCCTCCGCGAAGTCATAGAAAGTTATAGAAGAATCAATAACGGACATAAATTGGGCTATGTCTCTTTGGTTGTATGCTTCTAACTGCTTTTGAACTACTTGTTCCGGGGTCATTTTTTGACTCATTAATTTTGAAGTTGAACCGAGTATAATCAGTATTATTATTGAAACACTTTTATGGAAAGTCATAAGAATATAATTAAGGCTATGGCAATGAGAGCCGGCATAGCTTGTATATAGAATATTTTTTTTGAAACACTGAGCGCACCATATATTCCGGCTACGGCAACGCATCCTAGAAAGAATAAAGAAATATGATTTTTCCAAATTACGTCTTCAATGAAAAAAGTCCATATAAGCCCTGCCGCCAGAAATCCGTTATAAAGTCCTTGATTAGCGGCCATGGATTTGGTTGGTTCAAATAATTCTTTAGGGAAATTCCAAAATATCTTTGGGCCTTTCGTGGTCCATGCGAACATTTCAAACCATAGAAAATAGAGATGTAAAAATGCAACTGACCCAACTAAAACGGAAGTGATTATATTCATTAAATTTCTTTTACAAAACGTTCATCTACAGGCATTACCGTTGCGCAATTGTCACAGGTTCTTAGTTCTTTAGAGGCATAGAAATGTTTAAAGTGACTTAGAAAGTCTTTTTCAATATCGTTAAGCGTAAAGTAGGCCTCGTATAATTTATGGTTGCAATTATCGCAGAACCAAAGTAGCCCGTCATCTACGTTCATAGCTGCTCTTTTACGCTCAATAACCAAACCAATTGAACCTTTATGACGTACCGGGGAATGCGGAACTTTTGCCGGATGTAGATACATATCTCCTGGTCCTAACTTTAAGGTCTTTTTTTGTCGATTTTCCTGAATATGGATTTCTATTTGTCCTTCGAGCTGATAAAAAAGTTCTTCGGTCTCATTATAGTGATAATCTTTTCGTGCATTAGGTCCTGCCACGATCATAACGATATAATCACCGGCATCTTTGTATAGGTTTTTATTACCAACAGGAGGTTTCAAAGAATCGCGATTCTCCGCTATCCACTTATCTAAGTTAAAAGGAGCTCTTATACTCATGGTTTAATTTTAAGGAAAGTTAAAAAAACCCTAGGGGCTAACCTAAAACGCAAGCATAAAAAAAGCCTTTGGGTATCAAAGGCTTTATATTTGATTTTCAAATTTTAATTATCTGTAGAACATTTGCGTAAAGTATAAATTACCCTCATTATTGGCTTTTATACTTATAGCCGAGTGCGTATAATCTCCTTCTAGACTTTTTCTATGAGAGTTACTGGCTATCCAAGCTTCTAATACCTCTTCCATATCGTCATAGTTTCTTGCTACGTTTTCAGCAACATGAGATGCTCCCGTTTTTTCGGCTATACCCTTCGCGCGTTCACCAAATTTAGCATGGCTTACGTTATTTTTGGAAATCATATGGTCATTATGCTGTCCGGCATAATAATAGGTAGTACTCTCGAAAGTCAATTGATTTAATCCAACGTTGACCCTGTAGTCATTCACCAAATCAAACAGCTCTGCTTCCAAGGCGGTATGTGTTCCTGATGAAATTTCTTGTCCTACTTCATTTAAAGTTGAATTGTCTTCCTCTAAAACAGGTTCTAATTCTTGTTTAGAGCAAGAGCTAAAAATACTTAAGGTAATTACAAGTAAAATGATAAATTTAAATTTCATGACTTGGGGGTCTATAAATTTGTTATACGATAAAAGTAACGCGGAAGCGAAGGTTCCTGAGAAAAATATCTATATCGGTAAGGAAAAACTCGATGTGTTGTAAAATAAGGGTATATAGGGCCTAATCGGTGAAACGCAAGCTAATTTTCATCCGTAAAATCGTGTATTTTAAGGAGATTATACCGCTTTGACCTTGAATAATTACAGGTAGTCGGTAGTGTAAAAATTGATTAACCGATAGCGTGTCTAAAAATCTCGTTTAAATGGACCCTGAATCTATATCAGTATTATTTTCTGTAGAACAGCTGCGTAAAATAGAAATTACCAGCTTGGTCCTTCTTAACGCTTATGGCTGTGTGGGTAAAATCACCTTCCATAGTTTTCTTGTGGTTAACACTATTGTACCAACCTTCAAAAGCCCCCACGGCGGTGACATAATCCTTGGCCACATTCTCGGCAACCATTTCTACGGCTTCCTCAGAAGCTATGCTGGAAGCTCTAGAACTGAAGTTGTCGTGACTTAAACTACCTTTACTTATCATATAATCGGTATGAATATTGGCGTATTTATAGGCCACTGTACTAAACAGTAACTTGTTCATGTCTAAACTTGTTCTGTGGTTATTTACAATTTCCAATATTTCATTTTCCAGATGTACTACATTGTCGGCCTCAACAACAGGCAAATCCTCTACAGTATCTGTCGTGCAGGAAGATAAAAACAATACAAATAAAATCTGGACTACATAAAGTAATCTCATTTTCATAATTCGTTCTATTTGTAAGTAGGCCGTTCAGCGTAGCGAAGTAGGTGTGGAAGATGGGGTAATCTCATGTTCTCATATCGATAGGGGATATCGACTGGATAATATTAGATAAAATCACATGAATTACCGCTGTATCGATTTTTTTTTCGATGAAGGGGACTAAAAGTAAGAAGAACTGCTTTCTTTTAAATTTTTACGTTATGCTCTATATCGGATTTAGCTTGCAACACGTAATCAAAGACAAAGGCTCCGAGGTCCTTCACGGGTTGGTACAGGGCAGATTCCTTTTTGAGTTCCTCATCTACCAAGCCTATATTTTCAGTAATACGGTCAAAAAATATTAGAATAGCCCCAAGAATTACGGCAACCTTTAAAGCTCCAAAAAGTCCCCCAGCTATTTTGTTTAAAAGACCAAGCATAGCAAAATCAGCTATTTTGGTTAAAAATTTGCCAGCGGTATTAACTAGTATTACAATTAATATAAAGGTGATGATAAATGCGATAATACTAATGTGTTGTTCATTCCAAGCTATACGGTCAGCAAGGTAACCTCCAGTGATATAGGAAAAATGAATGGCACCGTAAATACCGGCGATTAGGGCAATAATAGAAGCTATCTCTACAAATAATCCATTTTTTAATCCTTTCCAGAGACCCCATAAAAGAAGAAGCCCCAGAATAATATCCAAAAAATTCATTTCAAAAAGTGTTTTAACAAATATAGTGGTTTGATTAGTACCTTTGCCAGCCTAAAACATGTGCTAAAGTGTATACTAAATGGCAAGAGATGAAGAATTAAAGAATCGGTGGAAATCGTTGGTGACAAAACTTTCTAATCAGTTTGCTGATGGAGATGCTTTGGAGCTAGATGCTATTATTTATTTGGTAGGTGTTCAAGAGCTAGGGCAATATCATAGAAAATATAAGAAAGACGATAAGTTAGACCTTATGCATATTGCCATATGTAGATTGTTAGAACCTTATGGCTACTATGAATTTGATTTCTTTGACGAAGAGGGTTGGCCCCATTATAAAATCAAAGAAGAACTACCAGTGCTAAAGGCGGGCGAACAGGCTGTTTTAATGAAACAAGCTATTGTAGATTACTTTTTAGAGAAAGCATTCATTCAGTAAAACATCACTATCTAGAACTTCCTTCTTTTTGGTTAAAATAGTACTTTAATAAAGTATTACAGGTTACGCCAACGTTTGCGTTAGATTTCACTTTGTAGAACTCACTAATTCCCGTTATATTTAGTTATTCAGGTCGATAACAATGGTTGACGAGGACGAATTAAAACCAAATTACAGATGAGTAACTATATCATTGCATTAGATCAGGGGACAACCAGCTCTAGAGCCTTACTGGTAGATCAAGAAGGTAAAATTCAGGGAATGGTGCAAAAGGAATTTAAGCAGCTATTTCCAAAATCGGGCTGGGTAGAACATGACCCCATAGAAATTTTGGAAACGCAGTTGGGTGTTCTCAAAGATTTAATTGCCCAAAGTAATGTTGCTTTATCCAGTATTAAGGGTATAGGTATTACCAACCAAAGAGAAACCACGGTAGTCTGGGATAAACATACCGGTAAACCAGTTTATAATGCCATAGTTTGGCAAGACAAGAGAACCGCAGATATATGTGAAGACTTAAAAAAAGAAGGGCTCACGGAGTATGTAAGGAAAACAACTGGCCTGGTTATAGATTCTTATTTCTCTGGTACTAAAGTGAAGTGGATTTTAGATCATGTAGATGGGGCTAGAGCTAAGGCAGAACGGGGAGATTTATTAATGGGAACCATAGATTCTTGGTTGGTTTGGAACATGTCTATCGCTAAAAATCACCTCACAGATTATACCAACGCTTCAAGAACCCTGATATACGATATTGTTAATTTAAAGTGGGATGCTAAACTTTTAAAAGCGTTAACCATTCCTAAGAGCATGCTTCCAGAAGTAAAACCTTCTGCCTATCATTTTGGTGATTATGAAATTGAAGGGAACCGTATTCCAATAACTGGTATTGCAGGCGATCAGCAAGCGGCGCTTTTTGGTCAGGGATGCTTCACAAAAGGAACGGCAAAGAACACTTATGGCACAGGATGTTTCATGTTAATGAATACAGGGGAGAAGCCACAGTTCTCAAAAAATGGACTTTTAACAACCATAGGATATGGATTAAATGGCAAGGTAACCTATGCTTTAGAAGGAAGTATTTTCATTGCAGGTGCAGCAATACAATGGTTGCGAGACGGCTTGGAGTTAATTGCCGATGCAAAGGAAACCGAGACGCTAGCAGATTCGGTTACAGAAGAAAGTTCGGTATATGTAGTTCCTGCCTTTGCAGGATTAGGAGCTCCTTATTGGGATATGTATGCGCGTGGAGCTATTTTTGGATTAACGAGAGACACCGGAAAAGCACATCTTGCCAAGGCTACTCTAGAAGCATTGGCTTATCAAACAAAGGATATTCTCAAAGCCATGGAAGATGATTCTGGAGTTCAGTTAGCAAATTTAAGAGTTGATGGTGGTGCATCTGCCAATGATTATTTAATGCAATTTCAGGCAGATATCTTGGATACTGAAGTTCATCGCCCAGAGGTGATAGAATCTACAGCTATGGGAGCTGCCTTTTTAGCTGGTATCCAAGTAGGTCTTTGGACCCAATCTGATATTGACCAAAGTAGGCCTATGAACCGTATTTTTAAACCAACCTTCGATAGAGTAAAACGTAAAAGACTCTATAAGAATTGGCACAAAGCAGTTGAGCGCACCAAAGGTTGGGAAGAAAATTAAATAAAGAAAATTCTATTAAAACATACAGAAATCAGCAATCTCCACAAAAAGAAAAAGCTATGAGTACTATTGAATTTTCTAACTTAAAAAGGAAAGATACTATTGCCCAACTAAAAAAGGAGCATTTTGATCTAGTTGTTATCGGTGGCGGAATCACAGGGGGTGGTATTGCCTTAGATGCCGCATCTAGAGGTTTAAAAGTAGCACTAGTAGAAAAAAACGATTTTGCTTCAGGCACCAGTAGTAAATCTACCAAGCTCATTCATGGAGGATTGCGCTACTTAAAACAGTTCGATTTTTGGTTGGTAAAGGAAGTAGGTTCGGAAAGAGCTATTGTCCATAAATTGGCACCACACCTGGTACTACCAGAAAAAATGCTGTTACCCTTAATAGAAAATGGTTCGTATGGCAAATGGCTTACTTCAATCGGTTTAAAAGTGTACGATATCTTGGCACAGGTGACTGGTGAGGATAAAAGAAAAATGCTAGAGAAGAAAGAAGCTTTAAAATTAGAACCTTTATTGCCTAAAAAAATACTTAAAGGAGCTGGTTATTATGCGGAGTATAGAACAGACGACGCCCGCCTAACCATAGAGAATATAAAAACCAGTTTGCAGTTTGGGGCAACAGCATTGAACTATGCCTCAGTGACCGATTTTATCTATAAGGACAAAACAATTGCGGGAGTTGCCGTTAAAGATGAACTTTCAGGCAAAACCTTTACAATCAATGCTAAGTATGTTATTAGTGCTGCCGGACCTTGGGTAGATGAGTTAAGAAGTGTCAATAATTCCAAAAAAGGAAAGCGTTTACATTTAACGAAAGGAGTTCATCTCGTGTTCCCTAAAGAGAAGCTCCCCGTAAAACAATCGGTGTATTTTGATATTCCAGATGGTAGAATGATGTTTGCCATTCCAAGGGGAAAGGTAACTTATGTGGGCACCACGGATACCAATTTTAATCTGGACAAAGATAATGTAAGAACGGATTTAGCAGATGCCATTTATTTGCTTTCGGCCGTAAATAATATGTTTCCCAAAATTAACTTGGAGATGGAGGATATCGTTTCCTCTTGGGCAGGTCTTAGACCTTTAATTCACGAAGAAGGCAAGTCCGCTTCGGAACTCTCACGGAAAGATGAGATTTTTACTTCGGATACAGGTCTTATCAGTATTGCAGGTGGGAAACTAACCGGTTATCGTAAAATGGCCGAGCGTGTGGTAGATCGCATTGCTAAAATGTTAGAGGAAGACCATCAAAAAGAGCTTAAGCCATGCACAACCGATAAAATTCCCCTTTGCGGGAATGAGTTCAAAAAGTTTAAGCATGTAAAAAAATACATCACTGCCATTTATGAACGAATTCAGATTGATGGGTTTTCTGAACATGACGCTTGGTTCCTAGTGACCAATTATGGCAAGCAAACGGAAACAGTTTTAGAATTATATAGTAAAAGAAAGGAAACGGATAATGCCACAAAATTGATTCTTGCCGAGCTACAGTTCGGTATTGCCTACGAAATGGTTCAAGACCCTATGGATTTCTTCATTAGAAGAACAGGGAGGTTGTATTTCGATATTGATAGTGTACGGCAATTTATGGAACCTGTACTTCAAGAATTTCAGGTAGTTTATAAGGTAGACGATGCGCAAATATTACAATGGAAAGAAACATTGATGGCAGAGTTAGAAGAACATTCCAATTTTTCTATGGAAAGGGTTTAGTTTAGTCAGTGCCTTTAGAGTTTTGATATTTTACAATATTATTAATCATGAAGATTTGTCTTTCACAAAAGGATATCAAGACTGATATTTTTATTTTGTTGAGAAACCTTTTCTATCCTAAGTATTTTTTTATTGGAGGGGGTGTCTAAGGTAATAGTACTCCCTTCTATTTTTCCTATTATGGCCGCACCTAAACAACTGAGTAAGGATATTTTATTTTGGGAAGAATTTTCCTTGGAAGGTAGTACTAATTGAAAGTCCTTTTTACATCCTCTTTTTGTAGATACCGTAACTATTGAATTAATACGCACAACATTTTTAGGTATTTCATCTTCAGAATAAACGCAAGCTGTTTCTAAGTTACTTGACAATTCTTTTAGATGCCTCAATAAGGTTTTATCCCTATGGTAACTTGAAAGAGTAATAAACCTTTTCAGAAGTATAAATTCTTTTTTCTCGACGATTAGGTTTTCGGTATTCATATTTATTTCAATAGAGGGTAATGAACTAAATATTAATTATGAATTTGAGTTTCTAATTGTTTTCTAGGATAAAATATAAGTGCTAGCATGGCAATTCCGATGATGACAAGAAAAGCAACTTCAAGTTTTGATAGTAGAATATTCATGCCAAGCGATTTATTGGAAAGTGCTGTTAACTGTTCGCTTTGTCGCAGTTGAATCTGTGATAAACCATTTAATTTCTCTTTGATTTCTTTAACTGTTTTCATGGTTAGTTCGTCATTACTGTTTTCAATTTTAGTAATAGAACGTGAGTTGCTTTGCGCTAATTTCTGTAAGTTCAAAAACTGAAATTTTAGTTCGCGCAGTAGTTTAGACTCTTTCATTGTTAACTCCGTAATCTCAAAATCTGATAATAGTGCCACGATTTTGTTATTTTCAGACGCACTTTCTTTGAAATCATTATTACGGATAAGCCGTAGCTCTTTTGCGTGAAAAATATTGTTCAGCTTGTATATTATATTTTGAGCTACTACCCTATCCTTATATACTGAATTAACGGTAGTCTGAACGGTAGAAAAATGTCTTTGATCTAATCGATTAGAACCTAATACCAATAGAAATGCCATGGCTAGGACTAAACCTATTTGAATTCGTTGGGACGTGTTGAGTTTTGCAAACATAACCTCTATTTTTTATTACCATAATTGCTGTATTTAGATTTTAATAGCGGATTTAGTTAAAAACCCACTTAGTGGTTATCTTTTATTTTAAATGAACAAGAACTAATGCACCAAGTGGGTTTCATCAACCAACCAAAATACCTACAATACTTCTAACTCACCAGAGGCTAGGGCTTCTTTAAAGTCTACGGATACTGTGGTATGACTTCCAAAGAAACGATTACCGTCCGTACGCTTTATTTTAACTAGAGTAGTACCGTCTTTTTTCTCCTTTATGGAGGTTACCATCACTTTTTCACCTTGAGCTCTTTTGTAATTAGCGATACCACCTCTTTTAATAATAAAATTAGCTCGTGGGAAATTAATGTGTTTGTACGTATTGGTTTCTGGTTTCCCAATTTCGAAAACATCACCTACATTAACTTTGATTTGTGCTTCATTCACATTTTGCTGTGCGTTTAACAGACTAACTGAAAATAATAGGGCAATTGCATACTTTATCATAACTATTATATTTTAAGGGTTATTACTTATATGACCACTAAACGGCAAATGCTATGCCCATAAAATATGCTGTGTGTGCCAAAAAAATACAACTAATTAATTATCAGTAATTTAAAATTCTAAATTTAAAAATTATGCATTTGTAAAGTGGGGAATTTCTCACCAGTTGATGAATTTTTCCTCAATTGGTTAGCTTAATTTATCCCGTAAGGTCTTACGGTCTATTTGGAGAATTTCAGCAGCTTTAGTCTTGTTGCCTTGGGTGTGGTCTAGTACGCGCCGTACATATTGCTTTTCCATTTCACGAAGTGGAAGAAAACTGGTGTTAGCGGGAAAAACTATCTTTAATTTTAGAAAATCAGGAAGATGTTCAATATTAATAAAACCGTCGGACATGATTACGGCCCTTTGTATGCTGTTTTCTAGTTCGCGGATATTACCTGGCCAATGGTAGCGTTCTAGAACCTTTAAAGCCTCTGGAGAGATGCGAAGTAAGCGGTCTCTATATTCAATTCCATATTTACGTAAAAATTTTTCGACCAATAAAGGAATATCGGATTTTCTATCCCGTAGCGGGGGCACATTTATTTCCACCACTGTTAAGCGATAATACAGGTCTTCCCGAAAATCTTTGTTTTTAATATCTTCAAGTAGATTGGCATTGGTCGCAGCAATAATTCGGATATCTACCTTTTCCGCTTTTCGAGAACCTACTTTCGTAATTTCTTTTTCCTGCAGGGCACGAAGTAGTTTTGTTTGTACCGCCAAGGATGCCGTGCCAATCTCATCTAAAAAAAGGGTGCCACCTTGGGCGGCTTGGAAAAAGCCATTGCGGTTTTCATTGGCTCCTGTAAAGGCCCCTTTCATATATCCAAAAAGCTCGGCTTCCTGTAAATTTTCAGGAATAGCACCACAATTCACTGTAATGAATGGTGCTCTTGAAAACTTACCGGAATAGTGAACGGCACGTGCTACCAGCTCTTTTCCGGTACCACTTTCCCCTTTTATTAGGACGGTTGCCTTATTATCCTTAACACGATCTATAATGTTAATGACCTTGAGAAAAGATTCTGAATTGCCCACCATATCTCCGTAGTCATTACGGTTTAAGGGTGCTTTGGGTTTTTTATCTTTTCTTTTTGCTCCGTGATTGAGAGCTTTTTCGACACTTTGTTTAAGTTCTTCTTTGGTAAAAGGTTTGGTTAAATAATCTATTGCTCCAGATTTAATAACCTCTAAAGCTCCATCTACAGAAGGATATCCTGTGATAACAAGTTTGGGTATTTCAGGATAATGCTCGTTTGCGAATTTGAGTAGTTGAAGCCCGTCTACTTCTGGCATTTGAATATCTGTGATCAATAAATCTATAAACGTATCCTTCAGGATAAATAGAGCTTCTTTAACGGAAACCGCTTTGTAGGTATGGTAGTCCATCGATTTTAAATGCCTTTGTAGTAGCTCTAAAATATCAATGTCATCATCTACGATAAGAATGCTCTCGTTGCGCAATGCCATATTTACAATTTAGGGAAATCAATAGTAAATATAGTTCCTTTTGGGACATTAGGTTTATGTGATATTTGTCCTTTATGGCTGCCAATAATACCATGTACCACGCTAAGGCCTAAACCGGAACCTTCCCCAATAGGCTTAGTAGTAAAGAATGGCTCAAAGATTTTATCTTCATTTTCTGGAGCTATGCCTTTACCTTGGTCAGAAATTTGAATCCTAATTTTGTTTCCTTTTTCTACAACATTTACGGCTATCGTTCCGCCGACGGGCGAATAATAAGCGGCATTCATAATGAGGTTGAACAATACCTGCGTTAATTGTACTGTATCGGCGCGGAATTCCATGACATCATTGTTGAAAGACGTGGTTAGGTTTATTTTTTTCTCTCGCAATGAAGGAGCAAGTAATTTTAAAACATTTTCAATAACCGGTTTTAAGGTCACCGCTATCATTTCTTGAGGCATTTCACAGGCGAAGAACATTAGTTTCTTTACGATTTCACGGCAGAAAATAGTATTATCCATTATCTTTTTTAAATCCCGTAAGGCTTCAGGGTCTTTAATACTATCCTGTACTAATTCCGTAAAACCAAGAATGTTGGCCAGTGGTGTATTGAGTTCATGGGCTATACCCGCTGTAATTTCTCCTAGGATATGTAAACGATCTGCACGTTCCATTTGTCTTCTCGTGGCTGCCTCGCTATCACGAATTTGTTTTCTCTCCAGAAGATTACCTACGGCAAGACTAACATTATCTAGCAAGGTCTGCTCTTCTTCCAAAAAATCTTCAATGGTATACTTGCTTTTTGGATAGGCAACGGTTATACAACCATCTATTTTATTAAAAACCTTAATATTGGATGTTATACCAATACTATCTTCATTATAATCTTCCGTTTGTACTTTGTAGTCTGTAACGTAAAGATGAGCCTCCGTGTCTTCCACAAATTGCCAACCACGCTTAAGGCAATACATTATTGCTTCTAGGGAAGACTCCAACTGGTCGTAGTCAGAATTTACGATAATAGAGGTAACCTCATAGAGACAGGTCAGCTCTTTTACACGTTCTTTTAGTTTTGCTTCAACAGAATTCATACGATGCGTTCTTGATATAGTCTAGTGTAAAGGTCTAAAATTATTCTTTGTTATTAAAAATTGACTATACGGGTTAGCATACTAAGGGCAAAGAAAGGAAACGGATAATGCCACAAAATTAATTCTTGCCGAGCTTCAATTTGGTATTGCCTACGAAATGGTTCAAGACCCTATGGATTTCTTCATTAGAAGAACAGGGAGGTTGTATTTCGATATTGATAGTGTACGGCAATTTATGGAACCTGTGCTTCAAGAATTTCAGGCAGTTTATAAGGTAGACGATGCGCAAATATTACAATGGAAAGAAACCTTAATGACAGCACTAAAGGAGCATTCCGATTTTTCTATGGAAAGGGTTTAATCCAACTTATCCGTCAGTTTTTTAAAGAGTTTTTTGGCATTTCCGTTCTTATACAGAATATCATAAACCGTGTCTATGATCGGGGTTTTGGATTTTTTCTTGTGCTTTTGGTTCAACAAGTAGGCACTTTTGGTTGCATAGTAACCTTCGGCCACCATACTCATTTCCATTTGTGCACTTTTTACGGTATAACCCTTTCCTATCATGTTCCCAAACATACGGTTGCGACTAAAAGTAGAGTAGCCTGTGACCAGAAGATCACCCAGATAGGCAGAGTTGTTAATGTTCCGTTTCATCTTGTGCACCCGTTTAATAAAACGCTTCATTTCGCGTATGGCATTGCTCATTAAAACACTCTGAAAATTATCGCCATAGCCTAAGCCGTGCGCAATTCCTGCAGCTATGGCATAAATATTCTTTAGCATGGCGGCATATTCCGTTCCAATAATATCATCAGATATTTTGGTTTTTATATAATCGCTGGCCAAAGCTTTAGCAACTATTTGTGCTTTGGTTGCATCAGCGCAGGCTAGGGTTAAATAAGAAAGTCGTTCCAGAGCTACCTCCTCGGCGTGGCAGGGCCCTGTAATTACGCCAATATTTTCAAAAGGAATGTTGTACTGTTCGTGGAAATGTTCGCCAACAATTAAACCCGTTTCTGGAACGATACCTTTAATTGCAGAGAATATAATTTTATCTGATACAGCAACCTTTAGTTTTTGTAATTCACTATCTAGAAATGCAGACGGAATAGCAAAGATGAGAATCTCTGCATTGGTAATTGTATAGTTTAAATCAGTAGAAAGATCTAACAAATTTGTATTGAATTCTACGGAACTTAAATAATTAGGATTGTGTTGATGTGTTGCAATATGAGCTACGGCATCGGCATTACGCATGTACCAACCAACGCAATGCTGGTTTTCTGTCAGCATTTTTACAATTGCCGTTGCCCAACTACCGCCGCCAAGTACGGCAAATTTCATTTCGCTCATCATCGCTAATATTAATTATTCAAAATTACCAAATTAATAACAGTGTATTATATATTGATAATCATATAGTTATACAATTTGGCATAGAGATTGTTTTCTTATTAAAGAATCATAAAACCAAGGGAGATGAAAAAGATAAAACTACTATTAGGATATGTATTAATGACTGTATTATTGGTTTCTTGCTATGCAGATGTTATTGTGACCGATGATTTTATTGAGGAATCTGCTTTTAATACCGATCAGGTATTGCAATCGTATGATTTATGGTATGTAGATATTAATGCAACCCGAGGTAACGGAGAAGTACCTTTTTTACAAAGAGCGTTTACGCTAAGTTTTATTAACGGTGCATTATATGCAAACAATAATATCGTGGGTATAGGCAAAACAGGGGACGGACTTGGAATAGATGTAGGTTTCTATAGCACCCTACGTGGTGTGGTAGAAATTGATCATGATATAGATGGAAGGTGGTTATTAGAAGTATATGCTACAAACGGAAATACGATTGAGTTATATGACGCAAGCTCCGATACCTCATATTTTCTGCGGGGTTTCCAAAGAAATAATTTTGATTACGACCAAGTGTTCTATGATAATATAAACTACTTTATTCAAGAGTATAGTGTTTGGGAAAAGGTATTTACGAGTGAAGAAGGAGCTATTAATGATTTTGACGATGAGAACTTTTTACAGTTTTTGCCCACATTTTTTAGGTCTTCCATTGATGATTCAGGAACCCCGATAAGTCAGCTACAGTGGGATTTTGAAGGTAATTATCAAGTGTATGATATTGCTAATGATAATACGCTAAAAGCTTTAACCTTGGAATACGATTTTATGGGTGATGATTATTTTGAGCTGTATGTGATCAATGATGCTACCATAGAACTGTACCACCCAGATAGTGAAACAGTATATGAATTTAGAGGTAGGGGTTATCAGCAGTATTTAAAATCTGGAAAAGGAGTAGAAGCTAAGAAAAGAACAAAAACGACTCGTCCTATAATGAACGTAAAGCGTAAAAGAAAATAAGGCTCATTTCATGTAGCTGTAACAATTTAGGTTGGTTATTTAGTTGAAAATTGTTCTCAAATCCGGTTACAAAAACGGGTTTGAGGCAGTTTTTTTATTTTACAGATACCAGCTTTTTTCTAAAGGCAGATGGGTTCTCTCCGGTTACTTTTTTAAAACTGCGATTAAAATAAGAAAGACTCTCAAAGCCACACTCGTAACAGGTTTCGCTAACGTTCTTTCCAGAGAGAAGCAGACGTTTTGCCTGACTAATACGATATTGATTTAAAAAAGAGATAAAAGTGCTTCCTGTAGTTTTTTTAAAATACCTACAGAACGCTTCTTTTGATAAGTTGCAGGCACCCGCTATTTCCGTTAAGGTAATTTTTTCATGATAACGTTCGTCTATTAGCGCATATATCTTGCGCAGTCGTTTTTGTTCTTTTTTACTGTATTTATTTACAAAGGGTTTGGTGTGTAGCAATTCAAATTCTTTGCTTTCAGAGAGCTTTTTTAGGATGGTGATTACTTGCATAAAAAATGCAAACGGCTCTAAAAGGTGTAGGGTTTTTAGAAGTGTTCCGATTTCCTTTTTGGTTTCACCATAAAAAGCAATACCGTATTTTGAAAGTTCCAATAAACGATCTATTTGTTTAAGTTCGGGTAAGGCATCAAGCGTATTTTCCTTAAAAGTCGGTTTTATGTGTAGCACTTCTTTTCTATAGGTTGAGGTAACACCATGATCAAAATTAAGGTGGGGAATATTTGAACCGATGAGTACCAAATCAGAATCTTTAAACGCTGAAATATGATTACCCACATGTCTTTTTGCGCTGGCACCTTCAATATATACCAATTCTAATTCTGGATGAAAATGCCAATAAAAAAGATGGTTTAGTTTGGGGTCGTGTAACAATCTAAACGGACTTTTAGAATCTGGCGTTATGGTCTCTAATTGTATTTTCATAGTGTAATTACAGCAACCTTAGGTTTTCTTAAAAAATAGAAAGTATAACAAAAATGACTAAAAAATTAAATAAAAGGTAAATTTAAGTCAATATAGTTCAAATTTATATCAATATTAAGGTAGTTTGCTTCTATGAAGCGAAGTAGTTTTATACAATCAATTTAAAGCGTTTAAAACAGTAATACTATGGAACAGACAAAGAATAAAGTAGTTATGGCCAATACGGCTCATGAGGAAATTCCTGGTAATCCGTCGACTGCAACAAGCAGCAAACAACGGCTAAATGACCGTTCTAACGGCAAGCCATTACGGGTGTTGAGTGAGGATGATTGGAAGTTCTGGAAACATAATGGCTACATTGTTATAAAGAATGCCGTACCCAAGGCACAGGCTAAAAAGACCGCAGATTTTCTTTGGGAGTTTGATGAAAAGAACCCGAACGACAAGACTACCTGGTATGCTCCACCCCGAGCCGAAATGAAAATGAAGGAGTTAACAGGAACCGGAATGGTAGAGGTATACAACCATCAATTATTATGGAACAATAGACAAACGCAACGGGTCTATGATGCTTTTGTAGATGTTTGGGGCACGGAGAAATTATGGGTCACCATTGATCGTGCCAACTTAAATTTTCCATTACCTCCCGGCGTTGATAAAAAAGGGTTCATTCATTGGGACTATGACCCGGAAACTCGCCCCCAAAATGTACAAGGTGTTTTGGCATTAGCGGACCAAGAAGATGAGAATATGGGCGGATTTCAGTGCATTCCTTGGTTGTACCGAAATTACGATTCTTGGAAACTGACCCAACCAGAAGACCGCGATCGTTTTCAACCAGATATTTCGGATTTGGAAGACAAGATTGTAAAGGTAAAAATGCAGGCAGGTGATTTGCTAATTTTTAACAGTACGGAACCCCATGGTATTCGTCCTAATAAATCAAAAGATAAAGTACGTATAGCGCAGTATATTTCTATGATGCCAGCGGAGGAGGAAAACCAAGAATTAAAGAATTGGCGCATTAATTCTTGGAAGCACCGTATTGCTCCAGAGGGCTATGCTTTTCCGGGAGACCCAAGAAATTGGGAACAAACCAAATATGAAACGGCTAAATTAACGCAACTAGGGGAGCAATTATTGGGATTAAAAGCATGGTAAACTGCTAAATCGTTAATAATCATAACCCTTTTAGGGGCGTTAGGGAAATAGTCTTATTTTTGCGCCCTTAAAATAGGAAGCGTGCGTAAGTATCTTAATTTATTCGATTTTAAACAAAAAGTAGATTACAAGACCGAAATCCTGTCGGGCTTAACCGTTGCCTTGGCATTGGTGCCAGAGGCCATCGCTTTTGCCTTAATTCCAGGTTTCTCTCCCTTAACGGGACTTTATGCCGCATTCATATTGGCTTTGGTCACTTCTATTTTAGGAGGGCGACCGGGAATGATATCCGGTGCAACAGGAGCAGTAGCGGTTATCTTCGTAGGATTGATACTAGAACTAAAGCGTAATTTTCCTGGAATAGAACCGGAAACTATATTGAACTATGTTTTTGCTACGGTAATTATAGCAGGCGTGCTTCAGATTTTGGCAGGGGTCTTGCGATTAGGAAAGTTTATTCGTTTGGTGCCGCATCCGGTAATGTTCGGTTTTGTTAACGGTCTGGCTATCATCATCTTTATGGCGCAGTTCCCCAACTTTTATGTGAAGGGTACGGAAACGCTATTAAGTGGTAGTTCCTTATACATTATGCTCGGTTTAACACTGGTGACGATGCTGATTATTTGGGGGCTTCCAAAATTGACGAAAGCAGTACCTTCATCCTTGGTAGCTATCGTTGTGGTATCAGCAATTGTAATTGGTTTTGGGGTAGATACCCTAACCGTGGCAGATACCATGCGCGAAGGAGAAAGCATCAAAGGTGGTTTTCCGCCCTTATCCATTCCGCAACTTCCCTTTACTTTGGAAACCTTTAAAATCATTATTCCTTATGCTGCAATTGTAGCAGGGGTAGGGTTAATAGAAAGTTTATTAACACTTAATATCATTGATGAAATTACGGAGACCCGTGGTAGTGGTAACAAGGAATGTGTAGCGCAGGGAACTGCGAATATCCTTTCCGGATTTTTATCGGGAATGGGTGGTTGTGCTATGATCGGGCAAAGTTTAATTAATACGTCTTCGGGCGCACGTGCTAGGCTTTCAGGAATTACGGCGGCAGTAATGTTATTGGTGTTCATCATGTTCGGTTCTAGCCTTATAGAACGTTTGCCTATGGCGGCCTTAGTAGGGCTTATGTTCATGGTGGCCATTGGTACTTTTGAATGGGCAAGTTTTAAGACCTTTCGTAAAATGCCGAACTCGGATGTGGTAGTGATGGTTTTAGTAACCTTGATTACGGCTATTACCCATAACTTGGCAGTAGCGGTATTATTAGGGGTCATTATTTCTGCGCTGGCCTATTCTTGGGAGAATGCCAAACGTATTAGAGCAAGAAAGCATGTAGATGAAAATGGCGTTAAACATTATGAAATCTACGGACCTTTGTTTTTTGGGTCTACGACCTTATTTGCGGAAAAGTTCGATGTTCAAAATGACCCGGAAGAGGTAATTATCGATTTTCAAGAGAGTCGTGTCGCGGATATGTCCGGAATCGAGGCTTTGAATAAGATTACGGAGCGTTATGCAAAGGCTGGAAAAAAAGTACACTTAAGACATTTGAGTAAGGACTGTATTCGACTTTTGGCCGATGCCGAAGATATTATTGATGTAAATGTCATGGAAGACCCGACCTATAAAGTAGCGGTCGATAAAGTTGCCAAAAAGAAAGAAGGCGATGGCGATAACCCCTTTAAACTATGGGGATTGTAGATTGTTCTTTAGCCTGTCCAGAACTGGACCAATAACCAAAGGATTCCTATAGCTCCTACAAAAGCCAAACCATAACGGCCTAATTCCTGAAGCCGCTCTTTTTTAGCCTCTGCAATAATCTTATCTCTGATTACCTTTTGTTGAAAGGGTGTTAGTTCCTTAAAGTGAAGTTGGGTGTCTCCCGTATAACCTGCATAGGACTCCCTTATTTCTTTAAAACTACGGCGCTTATGTAATAAAGCCCTATTCGCTTTCACCGTTTTCATAGCGTGCATTGCAAAACCTCCTCCTCCCATAATCATTGTCTTTACATATGGGTAGGGAAAACAGTAAAAATGTTACAAAAAAAAAGCCTCTAGCACCAGCTAGCAAACTCCTGTAGTAGGGTCGCAGCTATCACCTTCGCTTATCACTTCAATTGGAGCCACTTGGGCAAAAGCCTCCAAGAATACACTTTTAGGCTGCGCACCGCTGATGCCATATTTGTCATTGATTATAAAGAAGGGCACTCCGGTTACACCCCGTTGTTGGTAATGTGCAATCTCCTGTTTTACGGCATAAGCAATATTCTCATCCGCTAGCACCTGAGTGGTTTTTTCAGCTTCCCAACCAAATTCACCCATAATCTGTATTAAAATCTCAGATTTGTTGAGGTGCAGATTTTCATCAAAATACGCCTTTAGAAAACGCTCTTTTAGTGCATCTTTAAATCCTTCTGCCCCTGCTACTTGCAATAACTGGTGTAAGGGCAAGGTGTTTACGGCAAGCCATTTATCTCCAAAATTAAAAGTAATTCCCTCTCCTTCTCCGGCCTCCACCAAACGGTCGGTCATTTCTTGTACTCGTTCTAAATCGCCAAATTTATTAGTGAGGTAGGTAACCCTATCCAAACCCTCGTCTGGGATTGTAGGGTCTAATTGATAGGGGTGCCATTCTATTTCTACGGGAGTACCTTTCCAATCTTTTATTGCTGCCTCAAGTCTTCGTTTACCCACATAACACCATGGACAGGCAACATCGGATACGACAGCTACTTTTATCTTTTCTTCTTGCATCGCAAAAGGGGTCTTTTATTTTTGTTTTGAGCCTTATTGGTCGTGTTATAGTAAAAGAACTTACTCGTTTGTAGTGTTCCGGTGCTGACTAGGAATACCTAGGATAAACTAATCTACAAATACTAAGTATTCTATTCGAAAATCAGCGTTGTCCGGTCTTGTGATTTCTACGGAATAGCCAAAACCTTCCATTCGGTAACTGTACAGTATTTTCGTCAAGGTATTGTTCGTACGGGTGATACCCATATCACTGGACCATACTTCTTTCGGTTTGTTGGGTTCTTCCAATAGTTCTTTGTCGGGTCCAACAGGGTTTGGAAAGCCAAGCGTTTTAGGCAGCTCATAGATACTTGCAACCAGATAATAAACCTCATGCCAACTAGTGGCCGGTAGCGTGTAGGTATCTATAGCACCTTCATGAAAATCGGGGTCTGTAGATTTACTCTCAAAAGTTATACTAGGGAAAGTTTCTTTTAGTTTTAGAATGTATTCCTCGGTACTTTCATCGGGTAGACGTAATCTTATGGGGGAGAGGTATCCGCTAAAGGCGTAACCTACCTGCCCATCGTAACCAAGTTTCAGCATACTACCTTTAATATGTTCCACTTCTAGGGTTTCAGGGCTGCCTTTCTCTAAGCGCAGAACTTCACTTCCCAAGGGCATAGTCGCTAGTTTTTCACTATCCAAAGATGCTTCTTTCCGCAAGCTTAATCCGTTAGGGGCTATAACATATTGTTTTTCAGCTTCAAAGCTACTTTCAATATCGGTTTTAGTTGTTGTGGCTTCTTTTACAGTTTCGGTCTTTTGCGGCAGGGCTTTATCCTTACAGGAAAACAGTCCAACACAAAGAAATGCAAAGAGGAAAATTTTTAAATTGGTCATGATAGCAGGTATTTTTTACTCGATAATCGAGATTTATATGCTCCTAGGCTTACGTTGAAATTAAATGTTATTTTCCTTTTAATGCTTACCCCCTAGGTAGTTTACTGGACTAAAATTAAGGTATTCGCACTACAAAATACCTAAGCATTTATTTAGATTCCAACAAATAGTGCGTAGCAATAAAGAATAGGGAAATGGCCTCTCCCCAAAATAAGCTAAAAAGTCCAATGAAATCTAACGCTAAAACTACGGGCAGTACTACCGCTATTGCCAGCACATAGCGCGTCCATTCCTTTTTATCATTGGATACAAATGCGGTAATGATGGCAGAACCTAAAAAGAACAGGATAGCAAAGGCATAATGCCAGATGGGATAATCTAAATGCGGAAAATAGATAACACCGAATAAGGCGATACCCAGGATAATATTATAACCTTTACCGACTTTTTTAATCGTTTGCTGCGCTGCATGTTGTGGTTGTAAATGGATGGCCCCGTTAAAAATGAACATGGCACCCGCTAGCGCCAAAAGACTTCCGTACCAGTAACTATGGCACATGTACACATAGTTGCTAATACTATCTCGTAGCGTACGCCCGTCATCTGCGAGCCAAAGTATAAAAGGGGTCAGTACCAAAATACAGGCAATAATACGCTCCGCCTTTACTTTAGGTTCTATGGCATGATATATTTTCTCGGTTTTTACCTTAATGTGCTGAAGCATTTGCATGACTTATTATTTACGGAATACTTGGCTTTTAAAGTACTAAGAAAAAAGGAGTTAGCATTTACTTCTATTCGAATACCAAGAAAATCCTGCGTAACTTTCAACAGTCCAATCAAAATTGATCGTAGTATGAAACGGCACCTTGATCTTCTCGTAGTATTTCTTTTCTTTTCCGTATCGATAATGGCACAAAATGAGGACACCAAGGTGGTGCTGATTACGCTAGATGGTCTGCGTTGGCAGGAGCTTTTTACAGGAGTAGATGCACTTCTGGTAACGAATACCGATTTCGTAAACGATACTACAAGTTTAAAAGAAGAATTTTGGCGAGAGGATGCTAAGAAACGCAGGGAAGTTCTATTTCCTTTTTTATGGTCGTATGGAGCTACAAATGGCCAATTACATGGTAATAGAACCTTGGGCAGTAAAATGAACCTTAGTAATAACCTGTGGTTCAGTTATCCGGGATATAACGAAATCCTTTCCGGGTTTGCGGACGATAGCCGTATTACTAGTAATGATAAAGTACCGAATCCTAACAAAACGGTTTTGGAAATTACGAACAGGTCGGCCAAGTATAGGGGAAAGGTTGCGGCTTTTGGCAGTTGGGATGTGTTTCCGTATATCGTAAACGAGGCCCGTTCCGGTGTACCGGTTAATGCGGGGTTCGATTTAGCAGAGGGCAATGACCTTACGGAACGAGAAAAATTCTTGAATCAGTTACAACCAAAAGTACCCAGTCCTTGGGCCACCGTTCGGTTAGATGCTTTTACCCATTATTATGCGGTGGAATACATGAAAAAGAACCATCCGGAATTGATGTATATCGCTTATGGTGAAACCGATGATTTTGCACACGATGGGGATTATTCGGCCTACTTGCATGCTGCCCACAATACCGATGCATTGCTTGCGGAATTATGGAAACTCACCCAGTCCGACCCATTTTATAAGGACAATACCCTCTTTTTGATTACCACGGACCATGGGCGAGGTACGCAACCGCTAGAAACTTGGAAAGGGCATGGTGCTTCCGTTGCCGGCGCTGGTGCGGTCTGGCTTATTGCTTATGGTAAAGGCGTAACTGCCAAGGGAGAAGTTTCTAAGAGCGAACAATGGTTCAGTAACCAAGTTGCGCCTACTATTTTAAAGGCTTTACAAATAGCTGGTGATGAAGAACAAATGCAAGGCAAGCCCTTGGTTTTGGACTAGTTTTTATTAAAGTGAACGCCTCGACTCCGCTCAGGACATTGCCCTTTGGAACAGGACATCGACTAGGCCGGACATTCATGCCACAATAACTACCTTTGGTATTGATGAAAAAACGGAAATTTTCCTTTAGTGATATCCTGTTCGTAGTCTTTATAGGGCTGTTGCTATTCCCTCAAACCCGAACGCCCATACAGGTCGCTTTGAACAAAGTGCGTGTTGCCGTATTTTCTCCCAGTGTGTTAGATGGGGAAGAGCGGACACAATTACAACCGTTTACCTATCGTGTAGCAACTATGGACGGAGCACAGCTGTCTGTGCCTATAGGCGATGGAAAAATCACCTTTATCAGTTATTGGGCCACTTGGTGTCCGCCCTGTATTGCTGAATTACCGAGTATACAAAAGTTACATGCGGATTATGGAGAACAGGTCACGTTTTTGTTACTGACCAATGAAAAGCCCGAGACCGTAAAGCGATTTTTGAAAAAGAAGGCTTTGGACCTACCGGTTTTTATCCCTCAAATGAAGGCTCCGGAAGCCTTATATGAAACCAGTATTCCCACGAATTATGTGTTGGACCAAAAAGGCAAAATCATTATCAAGGAAACAGGTGCGGCCAATTGGAACAGTAAAAGAGTACGGCAGCTCCTTAATAATCTCTTGCAAGAATAGCACATGTGCTAAAGCGTTCACTTCACTTATCCATGCTTTTGCACATGATTAACCACCATTGACAACATATTGTAGGAATTTACTTATAAATAGTACATTTTTGAATTGGTCTAAGAAGGGCCGTTTCATCTAAAAAAACATGCTATGAAGGAATTCTCTAAACGTCGGGTAAGACTCGTATTTATACTTTCTCTTTTAACCACCGTCATTTCGACGCTATGGTTCTTTTTAGCTAAAAGCTTGGAATTGGACGAGTTAAGTCTTTATATTGGGGCAACCGTACCATTTTTTATAGCTGCTGCTATCATCTCTAAGGTAGGTAACCTTACCCTGGCGCGTATTATTTATCTCATAGCTTTTAATATCAGCGTAGCCATTACTTCCTCTTTCATCGGAAAGGCAGGTAGTGTGGAGTTTATATTGATGTTTGCCATGGCATTGCCTTTTGTCTTTTTCTCGTTCAGACGAGAAAAAAGCCATATCGTAATTTTTCCGGCCTTATCCATGACGCTTTGGTTTTTGCTTTACCTTACGGATTTTAATTTGTTTACCGTCGCCAAGATGGATACGGTACTTGCGGTCAAGTATATTTATCCTGTTTCTATTTTCACTACGGCGGTACTGGTAACCTATCAATTGATATTTTTCTGTTTGATTAACGCCCGCTTTTATTCCAACATACAGGAGCAACGGGAAGATGCCATTGAAGCTTCCAATGCCAAGTCCCAATTTTTGAGTATGATGAGTCATGAAATTCGGACGCCAATGAATGCGATTATAGGCCTCTCCCACATTCTAGGGGACACCAATCCCAGACCGGACCAGGAGGAAAATATAGAAGCATTGAATTACTCTGGCAAAATTCTTTTGAATTTACTGAACAATGTGCTGGATTACAGTAAGATGGAAACTAGGGGTGTGGAACTGGATGCCATTCCCACGAATGTTATGACAGCAGTAAAACAAATAAAAAAGATTCACGAGCCGGGTTGTTTAAGTAAGGGAATCACGTTTAACTTGGAGGTAGACGAAGCACTTCCCACGGTGCATTTAGATATTGTACGTTTCAATCAAGTGATCAATAATTTGGTCACGAATGCCATAAAGTTTACGAAGACAGGAAGTGTCACCCTAAGAATTTCAAAACAAGAAGAACTAGACGGGCATGTGCGCATGCGTACCGAAATCATAGATACCGGTATTGGTATTAGTAAAGCACAACAAGAGAATATATGGCAGCCCTTCACCCAAGCATCGGTGAGTACAAATCGTTTGTATGGCGGTACCGGACTTGGTCTTCCTATAGTAAAAGCCGTAGTAGAGGCTATGGGGTCTACGGTTAAAATTGAAAGCGAATTAGAAAAAGGGAGTAGGTTTTATTTCGATTTAGAATTAAAGGCGATATCCAAAGAATCGCTAAGTCACAGTGGTAGAAAAAAAGAGCGTAATCTAAACGGTAGAAGAATACTGCTTGTAGAGGATAACAAAATAAATATCATGGTCGGGAAGCAGATATTGGAAAAGGCCAACTTGGTGGTAGATGTTGCCTATGATGGTCTTATGGCGGTAAACATGGTGAAGAAAAACGATTATTGTGCCGTGCTGATGGATATTCAAATGCCTGTGATGGACGGCTATACCTCTTCTATGGAAATAAGAAAATTCAATACGGAATTGCCTATTTTGGCATTATCGGCATCGGTGTTTTTAGAAGTAAAAAGTAAGATAGAGAAGAGCGGCATGAACGGCTTTATCTTTAAACCTTTTGACCCGGAAGACCTCTATAACAGAATAGAAGAGGTGATGGATGTGCCACTTGCTTCGTAATGTTAGTGTCATGCAACCTACAAAATAACTTTCCTTTAAAAAGTTTGAAGTACCTCGATAAGGTGCTATCCCGTTTTAATCGTAGGGAATACGGTCACGGATAGTACCGTCTGCCCTGTGGATAATAACATCGGCTTGGTGTTTTCTGGCAATGGTCTTCGCTTTGTTAATGGCCGTACTTTGTTTTCTATGTTTGGAGGTAATACGTTTATTCCCTTCGCGCCGTACCGCCCAATCTTCCTTATAAGGAACCACATGCTGGTGCCAAGTTCTTTTCCTGTTCCCTTCTCGGGAGCTCTTAAAGAAAACTTCTACCAATTCTATTAAAATGGTGATCCAAGATTTGGAGGAGGTGTTTTTTGGCATAGCGATAAATCTTGGGCACCAAGATACTTTATTTGAATTTATTTAATTCACCGCGTTGTCAGTTTGAGTAGCTTCTTGGAAGAGACGTTGTTCCCAAGGCTTCGGAAATTCACTTGAAGTGACGCTCAGGTTTCAAGTACTATTACGTTTTTTTCTTTTTGTCAGTTCGAGTGGCGTCCTGGAAGAGACGTTGTATCGAGAACATTTTGGGACACCTGAGCTTCTCCCCCTAAGCTTCGGGGCTAATTTTCTCGTGCCTTGGAAATTCACGTGAAGTGACGCTCAGGTTTCAAGTACTCTAAAACACATATTGGCAATTGTCCCGTGAATAGCTTAAATTGTAAAAGCCCATTAGGGTCGCACGGTATCACAGTTCCCCCGAATATGATGAAAAGCTACTGCTAATGGGCCAGCTTAATTGTTGGCCCAAAGAAAAGCGGAACGCCGTAATTTTAAAATACCTAATAGTGGGTATATTTTAAAATACGATTAAAACCAATATTTGAACCAAACCAAAAAAACTAAACACCATGCATGAAAATTTAAAATATACGGTCCGACTTACAGAAAAAATTAAGGCTTGTGCCGATATAAAGCAAGCTAATTCAATTGGAATTAAAGATTGGCAACCCATATTTGCAGATAAAGAGTATGATACTTTTTACTTTTTGTATGCAAAATTCATTGGAAAAAAAGATGAAGACGGTGAATGTTTTAATTTAAACAAAATACAGTTTTATCTGCAAAATTTTGAGGGTGAAGTAACAATAGGTCTGACAGGTAAAGCATATTTTTACGAACAGGAGCTAGATCCTGCAGACCATGATACGAGGTATGAAGGTAGAAAACAGTATGGGCTTTTTATTATTCTCCAAGGCTTTAACTCATCGCTTACATCAGTGAAAGAGAATGATTTAGTTTTTCCGAATAAAGGTTTATGGTCATCAAAGCCAAAAATCAATAGTGGAGATGTTCTGGTAACCCGAGTATATTTTCGACCAATCCCTCTCCATTTAAGAAACACATCCGATAACCAAAACCCAATAGTTTTAGATAGGCTTTTTCAAGCTCGAGATGGAGATTCTGTAGCTGATATAGAACGTCAAGATCGTTCAGATTTGAAAGAATTGGTTGATAGGAAAATAATGAAACAAGAAGATTACGAAGAAATTTTTAAAGATTTGAAAAGAGAGGCACTTGACCTTCGAGGGGTTAGGCGTAGATGTTCACCGATAATAAGCTTTTTTACTGTTGAATAAGATTTTAATAAGTTATTGCTTGTTTCTAATTACTACAATAAGTAGTGGGCAGTCTGGTCTAGAGATTGTTGACTTATTGAGAAATTATGATATAAATAAGGCAGATTCTTTGTTGGAAAAATCAAAATTGATAAAGGATAAAGAAAAGCCATTTTTGAAATTTCAGATAGACTTATACAAGATTTTTAATTTGGAAGTCTTAGAGAATCAATTCAATTCTAATCTAAAGACCAAAGTTCAATCAGATTTCAACACTTTTTATTATTATTTGGCTAAAGGAGATTTATTATTTTTTAATAATGCAAATAAAGATATAGAGGCTATTTTAAGTTATAAAGCTGCATTATCATTAGCATTATCTAAGAAAAATGAGATTTTGATTTGTGAGGCACTAAAGAAAATTTTATATGTGCACCGTATCTCTTTTCTAGTTGATAATTCTACTTATGAGGAGTATATAAATTTATATAGGTTATACGCCTATGATGAAGTGGAACAAACATATTTGAGTTATTTTGACTTGAATTTTAAATTTAAGAATTACTATTTAGATAATTGGGACACAGAACTCGAAGTATATTTAATTAACAAAATTAAAAGTAAAGAAATCCCAGAGTATCTAAAGGGTAAAATAAAGCAGTTATTGGGCTTTTATTATGAAATGGACGGTAATTATAATTTGTCAACAGATATGTATAATGAAGCCATAAATCATTTTAATAAATCAAATTTTAAATATGCAGATTATGATATTAAAACCACTTTAATATATCAATCTATTCTTGAGATAAATATGGGTAATCCAAATGAGGCAATTCGATTGCTTAATGAGTCTAGGTCAGATAGAAAAGACAAATTATTTACTCTCAATAGAATGTATATAGATTATTGGATATCAACGGCTCAATATATGATTGAAGACTATAAATCTGCGTTTGAGAGTAATAGTGCTTACGAATATTTAAGAGATAGTTTGAATGAGTTTAAGTATTCATCGCTTTTGACAGAACTTGAAACTAAATACCGAACCGCAGAAAAAGAAAAACAAATCTTAGAAGAACAGCAAAAAGTGCGAACCAACCGCAACTGGCTTATCGCAGCAGGTCTTGCTTTGCTCTTTGGTGCCGGCCTTGCCATTCTCCTCCAAAAGAACACCACCAAAAAACGCCAACTGGCGGAACAAGAAGCACTACTCAAACAAGAGCGAGTAGATAATCTGTTAAAAGAACAGGAGTTGGTAAGTATCGATGCGATGATCGAGGGGCAAGAAAAAGAACGCCAGCGGGTGGCCAACGAACTTCATGACGATTTGGGTAGCCTTATGGCCACGATAAAGCTCCATTTTGACAATTCTAAAATAAGCAAGCAAGACCCCAGTTTACAAAATGCGGAAAAGCTCTTGGAAGAAGCCTACCAAAAAGTACGGAGCATGGCCCACAGCAAGAATTCTGGCGTTATGAGCAATCAAGGGCTTTTGCCCGCCGTTAAAAAAATGGCGCAGGTCATCACGGAGACCAATGCGCTAGAAGTAAGCGTGGAGGCTTTTGGGATGGGCGAGCGACTGGAAAATTCTTTGGAGTTGAGCCTCTTCCGTATGGTACAGGAGCTCGTGGCCAATGCCATAAAACATGCTGAGGCCAGTACCGTAAGCATACAACTCACGCAGCATGAGGATAACCTTAATATCATCATAGAAGATAATGGCAAGGGCTTTGACCGTTCTAAAATAGATACGGGCAAAACAGGGATGGGCCTCACGACTATAGAAAAACGAGTAGAACATTTAGAAGGGAACTTTACCGTAGATAGCGTATTGGGCAAAGGCACCTCCATTTTAATAGACATTCCCGTATGATTACCGTAGCCATAGCCGAAGACCACCAAGCCTTGATAGACGGCATAAAATCCTATGTAAAGTATGAGGATGATATTACGGTCATTGGTCATGCCAATAACGGAGAGCAATTACTGGCACTCGTACGCGCAAGACGCCCCAAGGTAGTGCTTTGCGATATTCGTATGCCCATTTTAGATGGTATTGAAGCAACCAAAATTATACTACAAGAGTTACCCGAAACCAAGGTGGTGGCCTTTACGATGTTCGACCAAGAAGCAGCCGTACAACAAATGCTGGCCGCAGGGGCACAAGGCTATCTCCTTAAAAATAGCAGCTTGGATGTGGTCTTGGAAGCCATACGCACCGTTGCGGAGGGCAAAACCTATTATGATAAAAAAATAAACGTCCCGGATACGGAAAAGAACAACTCTAAAAGTGTGCTCTCTTCCCGGGAGCGACAAATACTACAACTCGTTGCCAAAGGCCGCACCAGTCACCAAATAGCCGAAGAACTCTTTATTGGTAAAAGCACCGTAGACACCCACCGTAAAAACATGATACGCAAATTGGGCCTAAGTGGTGCAGGGGAGTTACTACGCTATGCGGTGGAGAAGAAGTATGAGTTTTAGTGTATTCGCTTTAATGATGTCAGTTCGAGTGATTTGATGGCTGAGCGTAGTCGAAGCCAACAAATAGTATCGAGAACCGTTTGGAACACGTAAGGCTTTCAAATGCTACTTTTTTATCCCCAATATTCTTATTAGCAATGAATTAACGTAAAAATACCTATTAGTGGGGATTTTCTGATTCTTAACATTAGTACACCTTTACATCATTAATGATTTTTTAAAATAATAAATAAAATGAGCGAAATAAGAATTTATATTTTTTCTTGGGGCATACCCATTTTAATTGTGTTTTTGGGAATTTACTTAAGTGCAAAAACTGATATTTTAAAAGATGATTGCCAGTGCGAGATAAAACCTTACAGTTTCGCTAGGGCACAACTTATGTGGTGGACTTTGATAATAATTTCATGCTACTCAATATTCTATGGTAATTATGGGATAATCCAAGAACTTAATAAATCCACTTTAATTCTTTTGGGTATTAGCTTAGGCACAACAACAACAGCTCGGATAATTGACAATACCGAGATAAATAATGGGATACTGCGTCACCAAAATGACCATAAACATAGTAAGGGGTTTTTCAACAATATACTTTCAGATGGTGGTGGAATAAGTGTTCATCGCTTTCAAGCATTGATTTTCAACTTGTTGTTTGGACTGATTTTTATTGTTCAATTCTTGGAGTCTGAAGAGGGTAAGTTCACCGAGTTTGGACAAACAGAATTGGCCTTAATGGGTATAAGTTCAGCTGCTTATGTTGGTTTGAAATTGAATGAAAATAGATAGAATAGTTTTGATAGGAAAAATAACAAGATGTTTTAAAAACAAAATATATGGAAATAGAAGAATACGAATTAGAACCTCAACCAAGAGAATTATTAAAAAGTGGATCAAATGAGGATATTTATCTATCGGTTAAAATAGGTAATGGTCAAATTGGCGGAAATGTTGTGCAATCTGAAGATGACACAGTTGTAGCTAAAGGCGATTTTACAGAGCCTGTTTATTTAGGTAACACTAATATTCTTAAAGGTAAAATACTTAAGGTTACTACGAATATATTGGATGTCAACTCGGCGACCAATAATTGTGTTCTTACAACAACTTTTCAGTCTGAGTTACAAGAGGTATTGTTTACAAAAATTGATAGCGGTGAAGCACCTTTAAATGGTGTAGCAAGTTTTATTGGCACATATTTAATTAAAACGCTAATCGTTTTCTTCGGGCTTTCGATTTTTTTCATTCAGTCGGCAGTCAGTCAATCAAACAATGAAGTTGAATTAAAAGACTTGGCTACGCCAACCTCCCCGGGGTTTATCTTATTTGACGAGACACCCTCTTCGATTGAGACACCTTCTTCGCCCAAAGCATTAGGAATAAGCTTACTTGGATTGAAAAATTCAGGCGGAGCTTTGGAATTTGCACCATACTGGCTTAAGAATAGGTCAAAACTTACTGCGGAAAACATTTATAAGAAAAATGGCAATTACAATACCATAAAATCAAATTTGGGTTTTTCCTTAACTGCTATTGACAACGATAGTATTGCCAAAATAGCACTAGGGGTAAGGACTCGATTTATCGAAAAATATAGTAAAGACGATATCGGAAAATTGGATTCCTTGAGGTTAGATATTATTACTTTACTATCAACTTTACCTATGGATTTAGAAGCTATTGAAAAGAAAAGAAAGGAATATACAGAGAAATTAGCTTCGCCCGCTTTTAGCTTAGATTTTGCTGCTGCATTGGGTGGAGAATCGCAAACTAATTCATTTCAAAATCTACAGCTTAACCGTTGGGCTGTATGGCTATCTGGAAATATACGCTTAAAAGCTAAAAATTTATATCTAACAGGATTAACTAGGTATATCAATAGTGAAATTCAGGATGGGCAGGAGTTTGAAGCAGATTTAATTGATATTGGGCTAAAATTAAATAAAGAAATTAATAGAATAACTATAGCCATTGAATATTTACAACGAATGAATTTGACTGATAACGATTTTAGTGATAACCGTATTGCGGCCATAGGTAGTTTTAAAGTTTCTGATGGGATTTATTTGACTTCTACTATTGGTAAAAACTTTTCAGATACAGATAACATAATTTTATTAGGAGGCTTAAATTTTGGATTTTCTCAGAAGAAAATTAAAATGAATCAGCCTAATGAATAGATAATGACTAGATTGTTTTCAAGCCCAATTCTTTTAAAAACCCATTATGTAATTTTAAAGATTCAGAAGCTTTCTTTTTTGTGTCAACTAGTTTTTCATTTACTTCTTTTAGGTCAATTATTGGTTCTGGTTTGGCGGTACTTACGTATCTAGAAATATTAAGGTTGTAATCGTTATCCTCAATTTCTTTCATTGATACTCTACGTGAATATCGTTCTTCTTTTTCAGGACGGTTTTGATAGGTTTCTACTATTTTTTGAATATCATTAGGTTCTTTAGGGTCTAGAACACCATCAATTTTACCATCTCGTAAAATGTTTTGACGCTTTTCTTTTTTATAATGTTCACTAGCATTTATAAAGAGTACATCATCATCTTTTTTGCATTTTTTCAATACCAAAATACAAACTGGAATACCTGTAGAAAAGAATAAATTAGAAGGCAAACCAATTACCGTATCTATATTACCATCTTTCAGTAGTTTTTCTCTTATTCTTGATTCTGCACCACCTCTAAATAAGACTCCGTGAGGCAGTATAATTGCCATTGTACCCTCATCACTTAAAAAGTGAAAACCATGTAATAAAAAAGCGAAATCTGCTGCTGATTTAGGAGCTAAACCGTAATTTTTAAACCTGAAGTTTTCGCCCATTGCTTCTGAAGCATCCCAACGTAAACTAAATGGTGGATTGGCAACTATAGCATCAAAGGTTGTTTTTTTAGCAGGATTCATTTCGTTTAAAATGTCCCATTCGTTTTTTAAAGTATCTCCGTGAAATATGTCAAACTCAGAGTCTTTTACCCCGTGTAGTAACATATTCATACGTGCTAAGTTGTAGGTCGTTATGTTTTTTTCTTGACCGTAAATACGGCTTATTATACCACCGCCCGGTTGTTTCTCTATTTTATCTTTTACATTTAAAAGCAAAGAACCCGAACCACAAGCAAAATCTAAAACCCTATTGATTTTTTTCTTTTTACCTGCTTTTGGGTTTTGGCTGTCTAAGGTTACAATTTCTGAAAGTATGGTTGATAATTGCTGTGGCGTATAAAACTCGCCTGCTTTTTTACCAGAACCTGCAGCAAACTCACCAATTAAATATTCATAGGCATCACCAAGTGTATCACTATCAGTTGAAAACTCTGCAATACCTTCTGATATCTTTTGAATAATAGTACACAGTTTATTATTTCTGTCTGAATAGGTTTTGCCTAGTTTTTCGGAATCTAGATTTATTTCTGAGAATAAGCCTTTAAACGAACTTTCAAAAGATTCGTTTTCAATATAACTAAAGCCTTTTTGTAGGTCGCTTAGTAAATCATTGTGTTGTTTACGCGCTAGTTCTGATATGCTGCCCCATAAATAGTTGGGTTTGATAACATAATGCACTTTTTTACGCATTTGCTTTTCAAACTCTTCTACATCATTTGGGTTAGCCTCATACCAAACGGAAAGTGAATTACGTTTATCGTCCTCTTCTAGTTTAGGATAATCTGAACCTAATTCTTTTTTTACAGAAGCTTCATAGTTATCTGATAAGTAGCGTAAGAATAAAAACGAGAGCATATAATCACGAAAATCATCTGCATTCATAGCACCTCTTAGCTCATTGGCAATATCCCAAAGTGCTTTTCCTAATTGTTCTTGTTTTTGTTTTGCGGTCATTTCTATTAAAATCTGAAATTATATTTTATCAATAACTTATCGAAAATTTCATTAAAAATTTTCATTTCATTTTCATTCATCTCATTTATTTGAGGCACAAACACTTTTTTGTGAGATAATGAATTAAGCATATTTATTGATTGCTCTGGATTATCTACATTAATCTCTTGTAAGACAAATTTTATTTGACTTTTCCCTAAAAAAGAGACTATATTTTCAAGTAATTGCCTCATTAGAACAAAATGGAATGTATACAACGTAGAATTTTTAGCTTCTTCTAATTCTTGTAATAAATGAAGATGATAAAGGAATGTTTCTTTTTCAAAATCTTTAAGTTCTAAATCTTCATTTTTCTTTTTTAGCATAAAGAATTTAGAATTGTTCTTATATCTGCCACTTTTTTCACCGTATTTAAATCGGTCGTACAACACACTAAACAGACCTATATGATGTGTTGTAAGTATTATTTTTCTATCTGTAGTAAAGTTTTCTTCTACTAATTCTACTATAGTGTCGGCAGTCAAAAAAATATTATTATCATCCAAACTTGACACAGGGTCATCAATAAAAAAGTGTGCGTCTTGTTGGTCTGACCATCCTTCTGCTTTGAATAATGCCAAGAAAAAACACCAAATGAAAATACGTGTTTCACCGCTAGATATTTTTATAGAAGTATCAAAATCTGCTTCTTTATAAAAACGAACAGCGTCAATTCCTATCTCAGGATTATTATTTCGTGTTAATTCAAACTTGTAAGTAGGATTGTATCGTAATAACTGTTCTTCAATAACTTGTTCTGTCAAATCACTATACAAAGTGTTAAGACTACTTATTTTCACATCTAACTTAGTGTTCTGGTTGTCATTTTTTTCATCGTTATCCCAATCAAATAGGTCTTCGCTGTAAGCATTGTAGTAAACACCTGCGTGCTCATTATCATTTTCAGCTTTAGTAATATCTTTATAGGCTACAGATAATCTTGTTTTACCCGTGCCATTAAATGCATACACACAATTGATATATTGAGGAATGTCTTTTATTGTTTCTGCTACTTCTTTATGATTCATACGGCTACATCACTTACATTTGGAAACAACTGCTGCATTAAGCCTTTTTTATGTGCCTGAAAGCCTTTTATTTTAATGCTTTGTGCGGCTATTAAATCATCTACACTAGATAAACAATTGGCTACTTTTTGTTGCTCTTTTGGGTTTTCAGGAAACTTAATTTCTAAATTATCTAAAGTCGAAAAACTTATAGCAGGCATAGAGGAAGAACCCGAAAGGCTATAAATTTTCTTTTCAATTTTTTGAAAAGCATAATACCAAAAGAATGAATTAATTGGGCTACTTAATTTCCAAATAAGTCTAAATAAATTGTTGGCGATAACACCATCAAAACCAATTGAAATTGCTCCTGGAGTACCGTATCTTATCATAAACAAATCATCTTCATTAATTATGTGGTCAGCACCAGGATTATTAATATATCTAGGTGGTTCAGAATTTCCTGTAATATCAATTATTCGAATAAATCGAACCATCCCATCATCTTTTGTTGTGTGTTGATTATTAATTGGAACTTGAACACCTTGTTTAAATTTAAATATTTGTCCTATTTCTTTCTCCTCCCAATCCCCATCCCCCACAAACTCTGGGAAACGGTATTGTGGTTTGGTTTCTCCTGCTTTAGGAAATAATTGTTGTAATAACCCTTTTTTGTGGTCTTTTAAATGGGCTAGTTTGTCGGTTTCGGCAGCTATGAGCGTATCTAAGGAAGAGAGACAATTGGCTATTTTTTTTTGTTCTTTTAGCTTGGGAGGAAACCCTATTTTAAAATCCTTTATCTGTTTGGCACTTATATGAGGTATTCCAGAACTTGTGTTAACATTATCAACATAAGTTATAAATCTTTTAGAGATAAAATTTTGATATAAATATTTAATATCCGAATCAATAGCTCTTATTCTAGCAACTCTTTGGATTAATATAGAACCAATATCAAATTTTGATACTAAAGCAACATTTTTTCCAACCTTAGAACCATCCATTCCAATCACAATATCATTTTCATCTACTAAATATTTTGTAAATTTTGAAGTATCACCTAAATAGAATTTGTCTATTTTTTGAGAATGACGAATATACCCCTCTGTAATATTTATTCCTCTTAATATTGGTGTCCCTGATTTGTCTTCAGAAAGTTCATTACTTTTTAAGGCAATGCCTGAAATCATACTAATATTTTTCTCAATACCTCTAATTTCCCATTCCCCATCATTCACAAACTCGGGAAAACGTAATGCAGGCACAATATTTTGTTTCTCTTTATTCATAAGCGTTTAATCCTGCTATTTCTCGCCCTTGGGCTAGTTTGTTCAGTAAGGGTATTAGGTTTTCCATTAAGGCTTTTTCTTTTACACTTCGGTCCTTCCAACCTAAGTCCAATGGTGCTAATAAATCGGTTAGTTTTTCGCCATCAAAAATCATACGGTTCATAATGTCATCTATAAAAGTGTTCAAACTTTCCGGAGTAATGTTATGGGTATTGGCAATACTATCTATGGCTTTGGCAGCCTTTTGGTTTTTAAATTTCTGGTAGCCTTTGCGTATCTCATTTTCGTCTAATGCAGCTCCTACTTTTAAGGAATTGATATAGGCAATGATATCTTCTCGCTCTTCCATTAAGTTGGCACTAGAGCCTAATAGATTTATGAGCTCGTCACGTGTCATTTTATGTTTAGACGGTTTGTCTTGGGTATAGTTGGCTATGAGGCCAATAATATAATCGTAATCTATCACCGCAGAAGAGAAGAGTACAAATTCAAAATCTAATTGTTGTACTGCCTCTGGTGCTTCATCACCTTGTTTGCTTTGAGCTGCCTGTAACTGTTTGGCAGTATCTAAATAGACAGATTTAAAAGAGCGTAAATCTTCTGTAGGCAATACCGTTTCAATGGTTTTGGTTTGGGTGTCGTCTAAGTCGGTATATTGGTCTAGCTGTGTTTTGTAGCGTTGCACTTCTTTAAAGGCATTGATAAAACCAGCACGTGCTTCGTCTCCTTTTAAATTATCTACTTCAGAAGGCGAACAGTCTAAGCCTTTGGCTTCCATAAACTCATTGAGCTTTGCCACTGCTTTGGTGTATTTGGCAATGACTTTTGGTGCTTCTTCTACCAACCAAATTTCTTTTGCTTTTTCTTTCTTTTCGCCAGAAAAACGAATCATCGCCTTGTTTACTTCTTCTTCTTGGTCTCTAAACACCAAAATGTTACCGTAAGGCTTGGTATCGTTTATCACTCTATTGGTACGAGAATAAGCTTGTATTAAACCGTGGTATTTTAGGTTTTTATCTACGTAAAGCGTATTTAAATATTTTGAATCGAAACCAGTAAGTAGCATATCTACCACTATCATCACATCTATTTTGTTTTTATGCGGATAGTCGGTATTGGGGTATTTTTGTTCTTTTATGCGTTGTTGTACATTTTGGTAGTATAAATCGAACTCCGTAATGCTGTGGTTGGTGCTATATTGTTGGTTATAATCGGCTATTATGGCTGTAAGTGCTTCTTTCTTTTTATTGGGTTCTATTTTATTATCCGCTTTTTCTTGTGCTAAATCATCTTGTAATTGCTCTATGTCTTTATTGCCCTCGGCAGGTGGAGAGAATACGCAAGCAATGTTAAGCGACTTGTAATCTCCATTGAGTGCACCAAACTCTCTTTGGTTTTGCTTGAATAAATGGTAAAACTCAATAGCATCATTAATAGAAGAAGTTGCCAATACAGCATTAAACCTCCTTTCATGTGTTGCTTTATCATGCTTTTTTATGATGGTGTCAATAACTGCCATTTTATGGCTTAAAGTTGTCGTGTCAATTTTTACATCGGGTTTGTAATAGTCTATATGAAAACGCAATACATTTTTATCTTCTATAGCGTGTGTAATGGTGTAAGCATGTAATTCTTGTTGAAAAACGTCTTTGGTGGTTTTGTAAGAAGCTTGTTTGCCTTCAATGGTTTTGTAGGTAGCATTTTCCTCAAAAATGGGTGTTCCTGTAAAACCAAATAATTGTGCTTTAGGAAAAAACTCTACTATGGCCTCATGATTATCCCCAAATTGCGAACGGTGGCATTCATCAAAAATAAATACAAAGCGTTTGTCTTTGAGTGAAGCTAATTGGTCGTAATAGGTTTCTTTGTTGTCTTCTCTTTGTTTTTTGTTTCTTCTGCTGTTTTCGTTTAAGGCTAAACCCAATTTTTGAATTGTAGTTACAATGACCTTATCGGCATAATCGGTAGAGAGCATTCTTTTTACCAATGTTTTGGTATTGGTATTTTCTTCTACACTTCCTTCTTGAAACTTGTTAAACTCTTCTCTGGTTTGGCGATCTAAATCTTTTCTATCTACTACAAATAAGCATTTGTCAACCGCATCATTATCTTTCAAAAGAGTGGATGCTTTAAAAGAAGTTAGTGTTTTTCCACTTCCAGTAGTATGCCAAATGTATCCGTTGCCTCTGTCTTGTTCTATACAATCTACAATGGCTTTTACTGCATATACTTGGTATGGTCGCATGACCAATATTTTTTGCTCGGTCTCAACCAACACCATATAGCGACTTATCATTTCGCCTAAAGTGCATTTGGATAAAAATTTCTCGGTAAAATCGAATAGATTATTGATTTTAGAATTGTCCTTTTTTGCTAAAGTGTAAACAGGTAAAAACTGCTCGTCCGCATTAAAAGCAAAATGTTTGTTGTTATTGTTAGAAAAGTAAAAGGTTCTGGATTGGTTACTGACGATAAACAATTGCATAAAGCACATTAGCGAATTGTTATATCCGTTACCAGCATCGTTTTTATAATCTACAACCTGCTGAATCGCTTTTCTTGGGCTAACTTCAAGCGTTTTAAGCTCAATTTGAACCAAAGGCAATCCGTTAATGAGTAAAATAACATCATATCTATGATTGCTATTTTTAGTATTCATTCGAAGTTGATTAATGATTTCAAAATCATTTTTGCACCAGTCTTTAATGTTCACCAAAGTATAATGCAATGGTGTATCATCTTCTCTAATAAAGGCACTTTTTTTCCTTAATCTACTAGCTGTTTTAAAAACATCTGGATTAACAATTTCTGTTAGCAGTTTATCAAATTCGGTATCGGTTAGCTTTACTCTGTTTAGTGCTTCAAACTTCTGTCTAAAGTTTGCTTCAAGAGCATCTCTATCCCTGATATCGTTACGATAGGTATATTTTAAGTCTTGTAGCTTTCCTACAAAGCCGTATTCTATGTCTGCTTCTTGTACAGTATTCATTTGTTGTTATTTGGTCATTCTTGAGTTTAAAGCGATGTTGAAACCACAAGTAGATAACCAAAATAACCATATCCAAGCGAACAAAAAACAGAAAACAGTAATTTGATGTTTTACCATAAGACAATTAGATTTTTAGAAAGGATTGCGTTTTATTATTCCAATTTGTCAGTTCGAGTGCTTTTTTCCGAAGTGTAACGGAGGAACAAAAGTGTATCGAGAACCCTAGGAACATGTCAGGCTTCCTCCCCGAAGCGTCGGGGCTATTTTTCTCCTGTCGTCGAAAAACCACTCCTTTAGATTGGTTTTTAAAAAAACTACCGCAAGCTCCAGACCTCATAAATGGGTTTTCCTTTGCTGCTAAGACCGGAGTGGTGCCAGTCCCCCTCTTTAAGTTCGTAGTTAAATTCCAGGCTGGCGCCGACACGTGCATTATCACGGGAGAAAAATTCAATATGTTCTGTATATTTTCCGTCTACGGTGGTGTAGGTTCCGCCACCAGTGCCCATAAATTCCTTGGTTTCGGTATTGTAGGCAATCCATTGAAAGCGGGTGCCAGAGAGTATTTTCATGGTTTTTCGAGGGCGGTTGGTATCCCGTTTTTGGATTTCCCCATCCCGCATGCGGCCAGAAATTAACCAAGCGCCATCCAAGTCGCCCGGGCTACCATCATCCAAACGTTTCCATACCGTATCAGCGCCTTTTAGTTTTAATTCGTTTTCCGTAAGTACAATCTCAAAACTACTGGTGGTTCCTACACGTTCGGGTTGTTTAAAATCGAACTCCACCGTTTCCGTAAGGGAATTATCCGCCAAGGACCACGAACCGCCATTGGTGCCTACAAATGCTCCGGTCTCCGCGTCATAGGACGTTGCTACTTGGTGCGAGGCCGAAAACATGACCACGTTTCTTAGGGTACGGCCGTCCTTTTCCATAGTGGCTTCCCATGCGCCGACTAAGGACTGAGCATAGCCCAAACTACACGCGAACAAGACAAGACAATAACACATTAATTTTTTCATAACGGTAAAGGTTTAACAGGGAATAAAATACCCAAATTTTAGACGAAACACAAACCACACACATTTAGGGCTGCCATAAAAAAAGCCGTTATCTTTTAAAGACAACGGCTTTTTTGCGTGATGTATTTTAGAATTATAAGGTTCTCAGGTACTCTGCAACGTTGCGCGCTTCCTCCTCGGTAAGGTTTTGGTTCAGCATAATAGCGTTGTTGTATTCCTTTAAAAGTGCTTTGGCAATAGGGTCTTCCTTAAGCATGCCATCAGGATTTAGGATCATGTTCATGACCCATTCCGGACTTCTACGCTCGTATACCCCTTTTAAGGCCGGGCCTATCATCCGTTGTTCCGCCATATGGCAAGCTGTACATATCGCCTGAAACTTAGCTTCACCGGCAGCGGCCATTTCCGCATCGATGTCATCGGCAAAACTTACCGATTTTATGGGTCCTACTCCTTTATTGTCCATATCCACGGGAACCCCTTCCGACGTATCCGCAGCTTTTACTTCTTTCTTGGCACGGTTCATTTCAAAACCATCCTTCTTTTCTTCCTTCTTTTCGCCACAGCTTATCACTAAGGCGATTAGCACTAATAAGTTGAGTAGTTTTCGCATTTCTTTGTCTTTTAAAACGTTGTTGTATTTAGAAAGACTAAGATAGGAATTTTTATTCGTTGGAGGGTCTTGCAGTGGGATACAAAATACTTTTTCTTGTGAATTTTTCGCCTTGGTTGTCCCTAACTCAATTTAGTAAAGAATTCCACCGCCCTACGCTCTGCATAGGTAATATTGGAGGCGCCGTGAAAACCTACGTGTCCGCCATATTTAGGAATTTCCAGAAAAACGGCGGTACTGTATTTGGCCTCCTCAATCGGGTAGCAGGGCTCCCCTAGGAAGGAATCGTTCTGGGCATTGATAATGAGGGCGGGCACTTGAATGTCTTTTAAGAACTGCAGGCAACTGCATTGGGTATAGTAGTCCATGGCGTCTGCAAATCCATGGGCCTTACTGGTATAGATATCATCGAAATCCTTGAGCGTCACCACGTTTTTAATATCCGCATCTGAGATCTTCTCGGGAAACAACTGCTGCTTTGCCTTTAGTTTTTCCACCAGGTTCTTTTTAAAGCGTGCCGCATAGGCGATATTCTTGAAGGACAAGAGCTGCGTAAGCGAATCCGCCAGTTGACAGGGAACGGAGACCGCAACCGCTCCTTTGATTTCCGCCGGAACGGAATTGCCTTCCCCCAAATATTTTAAGAGGAGGTTGCCGCCCAGACTAAAGCCTTTCAAATAGATTTCAGTATAGTTTTCAGTGTCGAGAATATGGTCCAGTACCGCTTTTAAATCTTCCGTAGCACCCGAATGATAGGACCGGTATCTCGTATTGGGTTCGCCGCTACATCCCCTAAAATTTACGGCGCAGACCGCATATCCGTTAGCGTTTAAGGCTTTAGCACTTCCAAGGATATAGGCGCGTTGCGCATTGCCTTCCAGACCGTGTAGCAATACCACTATTTTGGTGGTGGGCGCAGTTGGTAGGCTCCAGTCCAAATCCAGGAAATCGCCATCGGGCAGGGAAATGCGTTGCCGTTCTTGGGGTATATGGGTTACTTTTCTGAGGAGTCCGGAATAGATGGTAGAGAGGTGCCCGTTCTTAAACAAAAAGGGCGGGTCGTAGTTAGAGCTCACAAGGGGCATGGCAGGTAGGTTTTAGGGGTATTCGGTCTTTCTAAATATACTGATTTTTACCAATAACCACTAATGGCTTGCTGCTGGCAAGCACTAGGAGATATACTTTTTAAGACCAAGTTACTTTGGGTAGGTTTCCAGTACTTTTAATTGCGCTTGGATAGCTTCCTTGAATTCCGTTTTTAGCGTGTCTACAAGCTCCGTAACCGAAGGATTATCGTCGATGAGTGCAGAACCTTGTCCGGCGGACCAAATGGTTTTCCAAGCCTTGGCTTCGGTATCCAATTCTTTTCCAAAATCTATTTTCACATCTTTTTTGAGGTCTTCCTCGGTAATACCTGCGGCTTTTAAACTTGCACCTAGGAAGTTGGCGTGTACGCCAGAGATAGCTGCGGTATACACCACATCACTAGCACCTGCGTCGATAATCATTTTTCGATATTCTGGTGTGGCCTTACTTTCCGAAGTATTGATGAAACGTGTGCCCATATAGGCCAAATCCGCTCCCATTTGAAGGGCGGAGGCAATATCCCTACCTGTGCTGATACAACCCGAAAGGATAATGGTCTTATGGAAGAATTTCTTGATTTCCGCAACAAGGGTCATGGGGTTAATGGTTCCTGCATGTCCGCCTGCGCCAGCGGCAACAAGGATTAAGCCGTCTACTCCCGCTTCGGCCGCTTTTTCAGCATGTCTCTTTTTAATGATATCATGGAAAACCACCCCACCATAACTGTGAATGGCATCCACGACCATGGAAACCGCCCCAAGCGAGGTAATGATTACGGGAACTTTATGCTTTACACAGAGCTTTACGTCCGCTTCCAAACGTGGGTTGGTTGGATGTACGATGAGGTTCACTCCAAAAGGAGCAGCCTTTTTCCCTGTTTCTTTCTCAAATTCTTGAAGCGCTGTTTTAATTTCTATCAACCATTCCTCAAAACCTTCACTAGTACGCTGGTTCAGTGCAGGGAAGGTGCCTACGATTCCGTTCTTACAACATTCTATAACCAGTTTTGGACCAGAGATCAAAAACATAGGAGCAGCGATTGCCGGTAAAGAAAGTTCGTTTATAAAAGAAGGCTTTGTAGACATAGTGTATGGTGTTAGTAATTGAAAATTAACTAAAAAAAATCACACGTAATTTTCCGTGGTCTTCCAAAACTATGGTATTTTTATCAGGTATTATGCATGCATAGCAAAAAATATAAGAATGTACCTAAAGGATTTTGAAATTAGATGGAGTGATGTGGATGCCAACAGGCATTTGGCCAACTCCGCTTACTTGAACTATATGAGCCATACCCGTATGGCCTATTTAATGGAATTGGGTTTTGATCAGCGAACTTTGGCGCAACACGAGATTGGGCCTGTGGTATTCTACGAGCATATCTATTATTTTAAAGAAGCCTTTCCTGGAAGGCCGGTCAAGGTTTCCATGGAAATCATGGGCATGAGCGAGGATGCCCAGTTCTTTGAATTCCATCATAATTTTTATAATCATAAGGGCGAAAATTTTGCCCATTGTGAGATGATGGGTGCCTGGATGGATTTAAAGACCAGAAAACTTACCGGACTTACCAATGATTTTCTAAAGCGTTTTAGTGCGGCAGAAAAGGCAGAGGGTTTTCGAGTGTTAACTAAGGAAGATACCCGGAAATTCGCAAAAATTCCAAAGGATTTAAACGGGTAATGTAATTCATATTTGGATTTAAAGGTAAAGTCATTGTATATTTCAGCTGTAATTATATTCCTACATGAATTATTCTAGCGAAGAACTTACTGAGCGGGCTTATACGCAGATAAAAAAGTTGATTGTTACCAAGAAACTAACTCCTGGTGAAACTATTTTTCAAGAACGACTTTGTGAAACGCTGGGGGTTCAAATGGAAGCAGTAAAGAATGCCCTAGCGCTATTGGCTAACGAATCCATCTTGGTTCCTTCTCCTTTGGGGCGTATGCAAGTAAGAGAAATAAGCACCCGAGAAATCTTGGAAACCTATGATTGTAGGATTGCTCTTGAGGCAAAAGCGACGGAGCTGTTTACCCTGTTCGCCCCACAAGAAAGAATAGATGATCTACGAAATTTGATGGTGCCTTTTGAAAATGGGACCTGCAATGCCAATGTATTTCATAAGATAGACCGGCATTTTCATTATTTGATCGTGAAAAACTGTGGTAACCGGAAGCTCTATGAGTTGTACAAGCAAGGCAATTTTCTTTCGAATATGGAACTTATCGGTTTAATAGCTATTTCCCAGCAAGAAGTAATTCAGGAACATTTGGATATTATATCGGCCATACATCAGCGTGATAGTAAAAAGGCTTCACAGCTAATGGCGCGTCACATAGAACGATCTAAAGAAGCCTTTTACCAAAATTGATAAACTACTTTCTTCAATGGTATAGCAATAGTTACCGTAAAGTAACTACTGCATGTTGTTCCTTGTTATTTGATGATTACCTTGAAAGCTTTATTTTCACTAGCGGTCGCTACATTAAGGATATAATTACCGCTGGCCAAACCAAAGACATCTAATCGCAATGGCGTATCAGAAGCTTCTTCAATAAAAGCCTGTCTGAGAAGCACGCCACCCATACTGTATAAACGAAGTGAAATATTCGGTTCTAGGTTTCCTGAACTCGCTATAAATAATTCGCCATTTGCCACTGGGTTGGGATATACGAGATACTCCGTTTCCGAAAGAATCAATTCCTGAAATACCGCTTCGCAGTCTCGCTCGGAGGTTACCGTGAGTGGCGTTTTGGTATTGGTTATCGGTAAATTTAAAATACCTGCATTATCCGTAATGGTCTCATCACCATAGCTAACGGTATAGTTTCCGCCACCGGAAATCTCCAAAGACAAGGTGTTCTCCATTGGGTCAATCAAGGTAACAACCCCAAAAACATCTGGTTCATCGATAGTAAGCTCAAAACATTCTTGATAATCGGCGTCTTCGGATACGGTAATACAGATGTTGTATGACCCTTGCTCTAGCCCTTCAAAAATAATGTCTGTCGTAAACTCTTGTGTTTGTGAGGTAGTGCCATCACTAATTACTGCCGTGTAGTTATACGTTTCGTTGGTGGTTATGGAAATAGTGCCATCATCCTGGTCCCTACAACTTTCATTTGTTCCAGCAACGGTATAATTTTCCCGCGCAATAAAGAATACGAGGCATCCCGACGCATCTACTCTGGCACCCAAGGGAGTCTGGTTACATAAGTCTATGGTATTTTGAACCGTATCGTTATCCAAGTCGGAATCACAAACATCCCCGATACCGTCATTGTCAAAATCTGCCTGGTCGGTATTTGCGGTAAGTGGACAGTTGTCTACAATATCTAGAACCGTATCGTTGTCATCATCGTTATCACAAACATCTCCAGTGCCATCTCCATCAGCATCTAGCTGGTCGGGATTGGCGGTCAACGGACAGTTATCCACATCGTTATTGATGCCATCCCCATCTTCATCGTCATTGGTAGTGTCACAAACATCTCCTATACCATCGCTATCCGCGTCCTCTTGATCAGGATTTGCAATAAACGGACAGTTATCATTTTCATCATCTATGCCATCATTATCATTATCACGGTCACAAATATCACCAATACCATCTCCATCAGCATCTAACTGATCCGGGTTGGAGGTCAAGGGACAATTATCGTCCTCATTTGGAATGGAGTCATTATCCAAATCCGTATCGCAGCTATCCCCAATACCGTCATTGTCACCATCAGCTTGATTGGCATTAGGCACGGATGGACAGTTGTCTACATCGTTCGCTATACCATCACCATCATCATCGTTTACATCCTCGCAAACATTACCAATTCCGTCACCATCGGTATCTTCTTGATCAGCGTTTGCGGTGAGCATACAATTGTCATCCACATCAAGAATACCATCATTATCATCGTCATCGTCACAGGCATCTCCAATACCATCCCCATCACTATCCAATTGATTCGGATTGGGAGTTAAGGGACAATTATCGTCTACATCTAAAATACCGTCATTGTCATCATCGTCATCATCGCGCTCGGAACCTTCCATAATAAGATTATCTATAAGCACACCTTCGTTGGTGATAAAATTATCCGATTGAAATACGAACCGGAAAAGGATGTTACTTTCTTGTGTCAGGTCCGCTTCACCTTGCGCTGCATTTGCCGTAAAATCATAACCATAATTAGCTAATGCCACATTGGTTCCGGTCCACTGCGCGCCGGGGCAGTTTTGACAATCGTTGGCGTTGCCAGAAGACGCATTGGTCCTATTGCTATTATACCAAGAAGGCTGACTACTGCTAGTACCCAATATATTCCAGGTAGTACCCCCATCGGTAGAATAGTCTACATAGAGGATATCGAAATTCGCTTCCAGGTCAAAGGCCATGTCAAATTTTAAAACCGGAGCATCTATGGTAGACAGGTCATAACAATTGGTAATGAGATAGGCAATTCTACCATCTGGATAGTCACCGTTTAAATTGGTAACATAAGCGTTGTTGCTGGATGCGGTCTGATTTAGAACACTACCGGAAGCAACACCTCTTTCCCACAAAGGGTCATTACTATCCGTACTGAATGCGATAAGGGCATCGTTTTCATTTTCAAAAGTATTTGCCTGTGCGGCCACGGCAGCTTTGTTGCCAAAGAATTCAGTAGTAGCGTTATTATTTGTTGGAATAGCGTCATTCGCTACGATAACGGCTATATTCAATTCGGTATCGCCAGCATTTTCTAGCAGGAGTACGGGAAGGGTAAGTGTTACTTCCTCATCTTGGGCAAGTACGGTATCCGTGCTAAAGGTGCCAGGTGTATCTTGATTAAGGGCATAGTTGATATCAAATCCGTTGATGGTATTAGAGCCACTATTCCTAACGGTAACAACTGGGGTAACATCACCACAGATAAAATCATCCCCATCTGGACTAACGGATACAATCCGAAGGTCAATTTCCGGAGATTGAACGGTATACTGGCCAGAGATTACATACTGACCAATAGAAGCATAATCCGAGTAGCCATCTTCTACCGTTCTATTGCCCACACCATCAATTTCTAAGTAATAAAGACCAGCCGCCAGCGCCGTATTAAAACTAGCTACTAAAGTATTATCTGGATCGCTCATGGCTACTTCGGCACCCGAGGCATCTAAAATTCTTGCCCTAACGTCCAAGTTTGGGTCATTCTCGACGGGTGAAACCTGAAAGGATACATCACCGGATTGTGCTAGAAAACTATACACATCCCTGTCCTGTCTATTATGCAGGATGCCACGATTCTGTGCTTCATCAATTTCCCCAGCACCATTGGCAATCAATTCCGTTGCATTTTCAATATCGTCGCCATGGTCATCCGGGATAAAGCCAAAATTGTTACGTGAGTTGGTTATAATGGCAATGTCATCTTCGGTATTGGAGGCATTGCTATATTCTCCAAAACTCCACTGCGCGATAGGTTTGCCCGGACTAAAACCCATGATCGGAGCCCAATCATTATGGCCTCGATAGTATTCCGTAGCGCCTTTTCCGTCATGGTTCAACCCTAGGGTATGGCCCACTTCATGGGAGCCGGTATCCCCAGCTTCTTTGGCATTTCTTATATTGTAGACCCAGCATGGATCATTGGCATTACTAGAAAAGGAATTTATAAAGGCTACACCACCAGAACCAGGTGCGGCGGTGTCCGTAGGCGTAAAAATACACAACATCTTCTGGTTGTTAGGAGCTTGTTCATAGACTGCTCTATTGGTGGTAATATTAATATCAAAAGGACTGAAATCTTCTGCCATTATTTCCCAAGTTCTAGTAATTTCAGCATCTGAAAAACCGGCAGGTTCAGCATTGATGGTATTACCGTTTCTCCAACTTGTTCCGGAAACTGTTTCTCCGTCAAAATCCAAATAAACGACCGCTGTGGCACCTGGCCTACTTTCTAGGGTCGTAGGGGCCATTTGGGCAACTAAGTTACTTGTTGATTTTTGAGTGGTGGTTGAACTTTTAGCATAGTCAACACAGAGAATCGTATTGATGTTCGTTTCCTCTAGATAAACTTTCTTGTTGGGTAAGGAATAGATTTTATAGGCGCGATTGGTAGCTCTTTCCAAGATATGGCCTTTTAATTCCTTCCCATCAAAGGAGAGGGTAAAAGAACTATTTTTTGTTGTTCCCACGGAACCAATATAAAACCGCTCCTTATTAACGACCTTTTCTAAATTGAGATTTAAAAGAAACTCTTTCTTGTCCGATAATTTGAATACGGGAGCATCTTTTAAGTTTTTGGAAGTTGCTGCATTCTGTAATGAGGACAACAAGGAAGACACGTCATCGTTAACAACAATTGGTTCTTGATCTTGAGCTATTGCATTGGTAAACGCAAATAGGGAAATGGCAACTAGGATAGTAATCCTAAAGTGATATAGCATTAGGGCGTAGGTTAAATTAGAGTGGGCTAATTTTTCGAAACACAAACCAGATGATTACACCGGCACTATGTTTCTTGAAATACTTAACGCCGAATATTGCTAGTTTAGTATGGATATACGATGAATGGTATTCGAGCAAAAGAAAGCTAGGAAGTACGTTGGGATTTTACCCTTTTACTAGCCAAATAAACCCCTATCAATACCAAAGCGGCAGCTCCTACTTTTATAAGGGTAAGCGAATCTTTTCCAGTAAGTAAAGCAAAGACAATACCCACAATAGGCTGTACGTATATAAAAGCACCAATAGTACTGGCTTTAAGCTCCGTCATCGCAAAAATATTGAACAGGTAGGTGCAAAAAGTGGTGCCGATAATAACGAAGGCGACCACGCCATAGGCCCAAAGGGGCATTGTAACCCATTCTATTTTTAAGAAATCAGGAAAGGTGATAGGAAAATTAATGATTACCGCAATCGTGAACAGCCACTTCATTAAAGTAAACGGGTGGTATTTGGCGACCAGTTTTTTGGCCACGACCAAATAGGCTCCGTAAGCCACTGCATTTAGAATGAACAGGGTATTACCAAGGGGAATATTAGGGGCGTCTTGACGTATTTCCGCTCCAAAAAGGATAAGGGAAACGGCTCCTATAAAGCCCAGAAAAATACCCAAACCTTTATTCAACGTAATACGTTCTTTGAGTAAGAATGCCGAAAGTACCACTACGGCAATGGGGCTAATGGTAACCAGTACGGCACTATTTATAGGGGTGGAGAGTTGTAGACCCTTAAAAAAGGACAACATATTAATGGCCATACCAAGTACCGCGGCAAGAAATATTCTACCCCAGTCTTTTTTATCTATGCTTTCCTTTGGGGCAAAAAATGAAATAGCCCAAAATAATACGGCCGCACCAACAACGCGTAAAAAAATAAAGCCAAAAGGCGTCACATAATTTGGCATTACACCTTTAGCCAAAGTGTGGTTAATACCATAGATCGTAGTAGCTCCTATAGCTGCTAAAAACGCTAGTGTTCTTTTACTCAAGAGTGTATGGCTTCTTTAGCCGCCGCAACGACTTTTTTACTGTTTCCGATAAATATTTCCCCGTCATTAATAATTACAGGGCGTTTAAGAAAGGTGTACTGTTCCAAAATAAGATTTTTGTAATCATCTTCTCCCAGATTTTGATTACCCAGACCTCTTTCTCTGTAGAGTACTGCTCTTCTACTAAAAAGAGATTCGTAACTATCTGTTAATTCACGCATTTCTGCGAGTTCTTCTGGAGTTATGGTCTCAGTTTTAATATCCTGGAGTGTAAATCCGTCCAGGGGTTCTAAATCCTTTATAATGCGTTGGCAGGTATTACAAGAACTTAAATGGTATATTTTTTTCATGGGATAGACTTAAAATTAACCCTGCAAAGAAACTCAAATAATAGTATTTGTACTACTTTTAAGGCGCATTAAAAAAAGAAATCCCTTGAAGAATCAATTGGAAATTACCCTGCAAAATCGTAAAAACTTACATGCCATATTGGAGCAAACCCCAAAAGAAGACCTCCTTAAAATTCCGCAAGGATTCCGTAATAATATCTGGTGGAACATAGCTCATGTAGTAGTAACCCAACAAATACTGGTCTATAAATTAAGCGGACTACAGATGCGGGTGCCAGACGGACTGGTAGATAAGTTTAAAAAGGGCACAGTCCCAGACGGTACCGCAACGGATGAGGAAATGAAGATGGTGGCAGACTTCTTAATCTCAACGATAACATGGACCCAAGAGGATTATGAAGCAGGACTGTTCAAGAATTTTAACGAATATACCACGAGTGCAAAAGTAACTTTACGCAACGTACAAGATGCCGCGGACTTTAATATGTTCCATGAAGGAATTCACCTTGGTTCTATTTTTGCGCTTAGAAAAATGCTTTAGCGCATTGTTTTTACTGGCGTATGCATTAATTTTTCTATTTCGCTGTAGGGAATTGTTATGGTAATGGGGCCATCTGCATAGGAAGCGACCTCGTACTGTTCATAGAACAGTTGTAAGCCGTTTTGGGTATATCCAATATTTTCAGGCAAATAGAAGGTATCTGCTTCAAACATAAATCCTGTACTGTTGATGGATTTTGCTTCTGGAATGTGTTCCTGTAATCTAAACTTCACTTCTGCTAAATCTTGAAATGCTTCCTTGTTTTTAAAGAGCTCCGATTGTTCCAATTCTTGACCTTTCTTTTTGTCAAAATTTAAAAAGCGACTGGTACTATAGCCATGGGCGCCACCTGTAAACAGATAGGAATCTAATTTAATAGTCAGGATATTTTCGTCCTCATAGGTAACGGTTCCGTCTATTTTGGCCTCCCAGGTTGTAGTTTCGTCGGCGAATTTTTCCTTCAAATCATAATACGAGGTACTAAAGGATTTTATCGCGTCAGCTATGGTGGCAGCAGCGGTCTCTTCATCAAAATTTAGAATAGCGATAACTTCTTCCCGCAAAGCGGTATTAATACGGGTAGCAATTTTTGTATTCTCCAAAGCTTTGGGAATGGAAACATCGATTACGGGACAATCAGAACATTTGTTTTCCTCAAATGAAGTAGGTTCAAACGCAAGTTTATGGTCTTTTTTACAACTTAGTGAAAGTAATAGTGCAGAAAGAAAAAGGATTCTGGTTTTCATGGGGTAAATCTCATTTAGGACAAAAATACAGCTTCATTGTATTCTCCAAAAGATAACGATACATTTGTAGGAATAATAGGGTATAGTGAGCGCGAAAAAGTTAAAATTCAACAGTAAAACAATTCACGGCGGGCAACAGCCGGACAAGGCATACGGGTCGGTAATGCCGCCTATTTATCAAACTTCCACTTATGCCCAGTCTACTCCAGGCGAACATCAGGGTTATGCATATTCAAGAAGTGCGAACCCGACGCGTACTGCATTGGAAAATTCTTTGGCCAGTATTGAGAATGGAAATTATGGTTTGGCTTTTGCAAGTGGTATAGCCGCTATTGATGCGGTTATCAAACTATTATGCCCTGGCGATGAGGTGGTATCTACTAATGATCTATATGGTGGTAGTTACCGATTGTTTAAACAGATTTTTGAAAAGTTCGGCATCAAGTTTCATTTCGTTGGGATGCACAACGCAGCTAAAATCGAGGATTGTATTAACGAAAAAACCAAGTTGATATGGGTAGAGACACCTACCAATCCTATGATGAACCTTATTGATATAAAAGCGGTTGCGCAATTGACAAAAAAACATAAGCTTCTTCTAGCGGTAGATAACACCTTTGCTACACCCTATTTACAGACCCCTTTAGATTTGGGCGCCGATATCGTAATGCATTCTGCCACGAAATATTTGGGAGGGCACAGTGATGTGGTCGTAGGAGCATTGGTCGTAAAGGATAAAGACCTAGCGGATAAACTATATTTTATACAAAATGCAAGTGGTGCCGTATGTGGCCCTATGGATAGCTTTTTGGTACTCCGTGGTATAAAAACATTGCATGTGCGTATGCAAAGACACTGTGAAAACGGGAAAGCCATTGCGGAATACTTGGCTAATAATCCTAAGATTGAAAAGGTGTATTGGCCAGGATTTGAAGACCACCCCAATCATGAGGTTGCAAAAAGCCAAATGACCGATTTTGGAGGCATGATTTCTTTTGTTCCTAAGGGAAGTAGTTACGAAGATGCCATTAAAATTGTAGAAAAGCTTCAAGTGTTCACATTGGCGGAATCTTTAGGCGGTGTGGAAAGTTTGGCGGGTCATCCGGCGAGTATGACCCATGCGAGTATACCAAAGGAAGAACGGGAAAAAAGTGGTGTTGTAGATGCGCTAATACGTCTTAGTGTCGGGATAGAGGATGTAAGGGATTTAATTGCAGATTTAGAGCAAGCAATAGAATAATAGCATACTTTCCACAGCAATAATATGGAAAGGGTAATTTTTATTCAGAAAAATGAAATGAACATTACCAAAACAATAATTTTTAATGAATTATAAAAAAATAGAGCATCAAATTATAATAATAGCATAATTTTGCCGATATATTTAGAATTCACTAATATAAACTGATATCATATAATTCTATGGATGCAAAAATTAAAGCCTTTATGGATGAGGTAAAGACCAGAAATGGTCATGAGCCTGAGTTTATCCAAGCGGTACAGGAAGTAGCGGAAACGGTAATTCCTTACATCGCTAAACATAAAATATACAATGGTAAGAATATCTTACTGCGAATGGTAGAGCCAGAAAGATTACTTTCTTTTCGGGTGGCATGGGTAGATGATGATGGTGAGATTCACGTAAACCGTGGATACCGTATTCAGATGAATTCGGCCATAGGCCCATATAAGGGAGGTCTTCGTTTTCATCCAACGGTGAACGCTAGTATCCTTAAGTTTTTGGCTTTTGAGCAGGTTTTTAAGAATAGTTTAACCACACTTCCTATGGGCGGTGGTAAAGGTGGCTCGGATTTTGACCCAAAAGGAAAATCAGATGATGAGGTTATGCGCTTTTGTCACGCTTTTATGTTAGAGCTTAACAGGCATATAGGACCCAATACGGATGTTCCTGCAGGGGATATAGGTGTGGGTGCAAGGGAAATAGGCTTTCTGTTTGGGATGTACAAGAAAATACGAAACGAATTTACGGGAGTACTTACCGGTAAAGGTCGCTCATGGGGTGGTTCTTTAATACGCCCTGAAGCAACTGGCTACGGAACGGTTTATTTTGCACAGAGTATGATGCAGACGAAGGGAATGGACTTTAAAGGAAAAGACGTTGTTATTTCCGGTTCCGGTAATGTAGCGCAGTACGCTGCCGAGAAAGCCTTGCACTTAGGGGCTAAAATATTGACCTTATCGGATTCTCAAGGGTATATCCATGACACGGATGGTATCGATGAGGAGAAGTTGGCCTATGTAATGGATTTAAAGAACAACAAGAGAGGACGTATCTCTGAATATGCAGACAAGTATAGCACTGCCACATTCTATAAGGGAGAAACACCATGGACGGTAAAATGTGATATTGCCTTACCATGTGCTACCCAAAATGAATTGGATGGCGAAGATGCGAAAGCACTGGTAAAGAATGGCTGTGTTTGTGTAGCGGAAGGTGCAAATATGCCTTCTACTCCAGAGGCTATACACGAATTTCATGAAGGAAAAATACTTTTTGCACCGGGAAAAGCTTCCAATGCAGGAGGTGTAGCAACTTCCGGTTTGGAAATGTCACAAAACTCTTTACGTATTAGTTGGTCTAGAGAAGAAGTAGATCAAAGACTAAAAGATATTATGGAAGATATTCATGATTCTTGTGTAGAGTATGGAAAAGACGAAAACGGGTACTGTAACTATGTAAAAGGAGCAAATATTGCCGGTTTTGTTAAAGTGGCGGATGCCATGTTGGCCCAAGGAGTAATATAAGAAATAGCTTCTTTTTAGCATACAAAACTGTAAGTGTCGCAAGATGCTTACAGTTTTTTTATAGAAAAACCTGTTCTTTATAGGGTCGTATTTCGCACTTTTTCAAGTTATCTTTGTCAAAATCAACCACCGCAAATGCAAGTGACGACCAAGGCCGTAATTCTTACTTCCTTGAAATATGGAGATACAAGCCTTATCGTAAAGGCCTTTACCCTTTCAGATGGTCTAAAAACATATCTTTTAAAAGGAATTCTATCGGCTAAGAAGGGGAAAATGAGAGCTGCTCTCTTTCAACCATTGACCCAATTGGAACTCGTGGCCAACCACCGCAATAAAGGCACACTAGAAAGTATAAGAGAAGCCAAGGTAAGCTACCATTACCAGACACTACATACCCATATCGCTAAAAATTCCCTGACTTTATTTTTAGCCGAAATGTTGAGTAACAGCATCCACGAAGAAGAACAGAATGAAGCGCTTTTCCATTTCTTAGAAGCCTCCTTGCAATGGTTGGACATGCATGAGGAAATTGCAAATTTTCATCTATACTTTCTAATCGTATTAACCAAGTACTTGGGGTTTTACCCCGACACGAACAATATAGATGCACCGTATTTTGATTTGCTGGAAGGGGAGTTTATCGCCAGTCCCTCTTTGAATCCCTTGATTCAAGGTGAAAATTTAATGTACTTTAAAGCGTTTTTAGGCATAAATTTTGATGCCATACACTCGGTAAAGATGAGAAAGGCAAATCGGCAAGAATTGCTAAAATCCCTTGTCCTCTATTTTGAATTACATTTGCAGGGTTTTAGAAAGCCTAAATCTCTTGCGATATTAAATGAAGTCTTCAATTAGTATGCATAAAATAGTTCTTGTTTGCTTGCTGCTTTTTGTATGTTTAGTACAGGCGCAACGGGTTATTGTTTTAGATGCGGATACCAAGGCCCCCATTTCTAATGTAGCGGTCTTTAATGCCGATAAATCTAAAATAGCACTGACCGGTTTTGATGGCTATTTTGATGCATCCGTATTTTCGTTGGGGGAACGTATAAGTCTAAAACATATTAGCTACGAGCTTCGCAGAACTTCAATAGCCCTTGTTAAAAAACAAGGGAACAAGATTTTCCTTATAATGAAACCGGAGCAGTTGGATGAGGTGGTGCTTTCGGTATCCAAATGGGAACAACAGAAAAAGGATATCCCCAATAAAATTGTTTCCATCGACGCGCGATCCATTGCTTTTGGGGCTCCGCAAACGGCTGCCGATCTCTTACAAAATAGCGGAAAGGTATTCGTACAAAAGAGCCAATTGGGTGGGGGTAGTCCCATGATTAGAGGTTTTTCTACCAATAGACTTGTGCTTTCGGTTGATGGAGTTCGGATGAACAATGCCATCTTTAGGGGAGGAAATCTACAGAATGTAATTTCCATAGATCCCTTTACGGTTAGGAATACCGAGATTATTTTTGGACCCGGTTCTGTAATTTATGGCAGTGATGCTATAGGGGGCGTTATGAATTTTTATACCAAAGCACCTTTGTTGCATCAAAAAGATAGTTTGCTCGTTACTGGGAACGCGAATTATCGCTTTGCATCGGCGAATAGCGAAAACACAGTTCATGCGGATATCAGCTTAGGGAAAAAACGATGGGCGGCGCTCACAAGCATTACCTATAATAATTTTCAAGATTTGGTCATGGGAGGTCATGGTCCGGATTCTTATTTGAGAAATCAATTTGTGAGAACGGTAAATGGTGTCGACACTTTAGTTGATAATCCTAATCCCAGGAAACAAATCTCTACAGGGTATGACCAAATAAACCTGATGCAAAAGATTTTGTTCAAGCCCAATGCAAATTGGGATTTGAACCTAAACACCTATTTTTCCGAAACTTCTAGTTATTCCAGGTACGATCGTTTAATACGCCCTTCCAGTGATGGAGAAGGGTTACGCTCTGCAGAGTGGTTCTATGGCCCTCAAAAATGGTTTATGGGGAATCTTCAGATAAATAGAAAGGGAAATGGAAAATTTTACGATGGTCTTAAAATAACTACGGCTTACCAGCATTTTGAAGAAAGCAGAAACAGTAGGGATTTTCAAGATGTTACGTTGAATAAGACTAGGGAAAAAGTAGATGCCCTTAATATGAACATTGATTTCGAAAATAGAAAAATGGGAAATTTCCGTTTGTACTATGGAAGTGAATTTATATTCAACAAAGTTTATTCCAATGGTACGGATTTAAATATTGAGACCAATGAAACCAGTGATGCACCATCGCGCTATCCAAATGGCGCTACCTGGAAGAGTTTAGCCGGTTATGCGAATGGGGAATATAAGGCAAAGCCTAATTTTACTTTACTATCCGGATTACGATACAGTCATGTTTGGATAAATGCCGCTTTTGACCAGACCTTTTATCAGTTTCCATTCGAGAATGCGGATTTAAGCACCGGAGCTTTAACCGGAAGCTTAGGGTTTAGTTGGTTTCCCAAAGAAGATTTACAGGTTACCTTTAATGGATCTACGGGTTTTAGAGCACCCAATATTGATGATGTAGGTAAAATTTTTGACTCTGAACCAGGTTCTGTAGTAGTCCCTAATCCAGAATTAGAACCTGAATATGCATATAATGTGGAGCTAGGTATCCGAAAGAATTTCAAGGATAGGATTGTCTTCAAAGGGGCTACTTTTTATACCTATTTGGTAGATGCTTTAGTACGTAGGGATTTTAGTTTTAATGGACTGTCGGAAATACAATATGCCGGGGAGCTTAGCAATGTGCAAGCCATACAGAATGCGGCAAAAGCTTATGTATATGGTTTTGAGTTTGGTCTAGATGCTTTTTTAACGGAGCAATGGTCTTTGTCATCCAATCTTACCATCACGGAGGGTATTGAGGAAGAGGCAGATGGTACGGATAGTCCGGCACGGCATGCGGCACCTACTTTTGGGGATTTTCATGTGATATGGAGGAATCAGAAGTTGAAAGCCGATTTTTTCCTAAACTATAACGGAGAGATTCCCTTTGATGATTTAGCGGTGTCCGAACGTTCAAAGGAGTTTATCTTTAAGCTAGATGAAGAGGGAAACCCGTATTCACCATCATGGTACACTTTAAATTTTAGGTCGCAATATAACTTTAGCGGAAGATATAAGGCTTCACTGAGCTTAGAGAATATTACAAACCAACGGTACAGAACTTATTCTTCGGGGATTGTAGCGCCAGGAACTAATTTAATTCTTGGAATAGGATATCATTTCTAAACAAAAAAAGGCCCGATACTATCGGACCTTTTCTAATTATGTAAAACGCTCGTTAATTTTTAACCGCGTCTTTAACTTCTTTAGCCTTGGCAGCAGTTTTATCCGCGGCATCTTTAGCTGCGTTTTTTACGTCTGTCCCAACCTCTTTGGCTTTATCCATAGCGTCGTTTCCAGCTTCTTTAGCTTTGTCCATTGCTTCTGAACCCGCTTCTTTCGCAGAGTCCATAGCTTCTCCCGCAGCTTCCGTAGCGCCGTCTACTGCTTCGCCAGTTGCATCAACTGCATTATCTACTGCATCACCTGCAGCGTCCATTGCATCTTCACCAACTTCTTTTAAATCTTCGCCTGCTTCTTCAACGGCTTCTCCTGCTTGTTCCGCAGCATCTTTTGCTTTGTCCGCAGTTTCTCTACAAGAAACGAAAGAGATACTTAAGGCTAACATTAATACTGATCCTAAAATTGCTTTTTTCATTGTGTTAATTTTTAGTGTTTGTTTATGCAAACATATACGCTTAAAACCGCTTTCTGGATGTTTTTAGCTTTTTTATTTCTGTTATTGCTATTACTTAGGCGATTTCATTGGGGGATTAGAGGTCTCATTAAATCAAAATTTTATAATTTTGCAGCCTTAAAACCCAGTACCATAAGTATTTCGTATGAAGTTCGAAGAATATAAGGGATTAAATTTACCAAAGGTTGCAGAAGAAGTTCTAAGCTACTGGAAAGAGAAGGATATTTTTGAAAAAAGCATCTCTTCTAGGGAAGGAAAAGAACGATATGTCTTTTTTGAAGGGCCACCATCTGCAAATGGAATGCCTGGAATACATCATGTTATGGCCCGCACCATTAAAGATATCTTTCCTCGGTATAAAACCATGAAAGGATTTCAGGTAAAGCGAAAAGCTGGTTGGGATACACATGGTTTACCGATTGAATTGGGGGTTGAAAAGGAACTCGGTATCACTAAAGAGGATATTGGCACTAAAATATCGGTAGAGGAATATAATGCTGCCTGTAAAAAAGCGGTAATGCGTTATACCGATGTTTGGAATAGCATGACGGAAAAAGTAGGTTATTGGGTAGACATGGAAGACCCTTACATCACCTACAAGTCCAAGTACATGGAATCCGTATGGTGGTTACTAAAACAGATTTATGATAAAGGCCTAATATACAAGGGATATACCATACAGCCTTATTCTCCAAAAGCGGGAACCGGGCTTAGTTCTCATGAACTTAATCAGCCAGGTACTTACCAAGATGTAACGGACACTACGGTAACAGCTCAGTTTAAGGCTGTGGAGGAGACCCTACCGGATTTTTTACAGAATGAAGGGGATATTTACTTTTTAGCATGGACCACCACACCGTGGACACTACCTTCTAATACAGCTTTGACCGTAGGAGCTAAAATAGCTTATGTTTTAGTTGAAACGTACAATCAATATACTTTTGAGCCTATAAATGTGATACTTGCCAAGAATTTGGTGAGCAAGCAGTTTGCAGGTAAGTTCTACGAAGTAGAAGAAAAACCGCAGTTGTTAGGCTATACATCAGGAGCAAAAAAAATTCCGTTTTATGTAGTTAAAGAGTTTAAGGGCAGCGATTTATTAGAAATCAGATATGAGCAATTAATAGACTACGTTCTGCCTTATGAAAATGCAGAAAACGCATTTCGCGTTATTGCTGGAGATTTTGTAACTACGGAGGATGGTACCGGTATTGTACATACGTCTCCTACCTTTGGTGCAGATGATGCTTTGGTTGCGAAACAGGCCGTCCCTGAAATTCCTCCCTTATTGGTATTGGATGAGAACGGGAACACAGTACCATTAGTGGATTTGCAAGGTAAATTTAGGCCAGAACTAAAAGAGTTTGGAGGCAAATATGTTAAGAACGAATATTACGAGGATGGTGAAGCGCCAGAGCGTTCTATAGATGTTGAAATAGCTATAAAGCTTAAGGAAGAGAACAAGGCTTTTAAGGTAGAGAAATACGTGCATAGTTATCCTAATTGTTGGAGAACTGACAAACCAATTCTATACTATCCTTTAGATTCTTGGTTTATTAAGGTAACGGATATCAAAGACCGTATGTTCGCCTTAAACCAAACCATAAATTGGAAGCCAAAAGCCACCGGAGAAGGCAGATTTGGGAACTGGTTGGCCAATGCGAACGACTGGAACTTGTCCCGTTCACGTTATTGGGGGATTCCATTGCCTATATGGCGTACAGAAGATGGTTCTGAGCAGTTAATGATAGGCTCCGTTGCAGAGTTAAAAGCGGAGATGAAAAAAGCGATAGCTGCCGGGGTTTTGGAAAAAGATATTTTTGAAGATTTTGTCGTAGGTGATATGTCCGAGGACAATTATGAGAAAATTGATTTACATAAGAATATTGTAGATCAGATTACCTTGGTTTCGGCTTCTGGAAAAACTATGAGACGTGAAAGCGATTTAATAGATGTTTGGTTCGATAGTGGTTCCATGCCCTATGCCCAATGGCATTATCCTTTTGAGAATAGTGATTTAATAGACAAGGGAGAAACCTTTCCGGCAGATTTCATTGCAGAAGGTGTAGACCAAACTCGTGGCTGGTTTTATACACTTCACACTATCGGGACCATGGTTTTTGATTCGGTAGCCTATAAAAATGTAGTTTCCAATGGCTTGGTACTTGATAAAGAGGGCAAAAAGATGTCCAAACGTTTGGGTAATGCCGTAGATCCTTTTGAGACTATGGATGAACATGGTGCGGACGCTACGCGTTGGTACATGATCAGTAACGCTAATCCATGGGATAATTTAAAATTTGATACGGAAGGTATTGTTGAGGTGAAGCGTAAGTTCTTTGGAACCTTGTACAACACCTATTCCTTCTTTGCATTGTATGCGAATATAGATGCGTTTTCATATGAGGAGGGTCATATTCCGGTTGCGGAAAGACCAGAAATAGACCGTTGGATTTTATCGGAATTGAATTCGTTGATACAACTTGTGGACGCTGCCTATGAGGATTATGAGCCTACTAAGGCCACAAGGGCCATATCCGATTTTGTTCAAGAGAATTTGAGCAATTGGTATGTACGTTTGTGTAGAAGGCGTTTTTGGAAAGGGGACTATCAAAAAGATAAAATTGCCGCTTATCAGACACTTTATACCTGTTTGTTGACAATTTCTAAGCTTTCAGCCCCTGTCGCTCCCTTTTTTATGGACCAATTATACAGGGATTTAGTGGCTACAACTAATTCTGAGAATTCTGAAAGTGTTCACTTAGCTAACTTTCCGGTAGCGGATATCAGTTTAATCGATAAGGATTTGGAAACCAAGATGAGCAAGGCTCAGACGATTTCATCATTGGTTTTATCCATACGACAGAAGGAAAAAATAAAAGTAAGACAGCCTTTGCAAAAAATAATGATACCTGTCTCAGATGAGAACGATAAAGAGGATATTCTTGCCGTTTCGGACTTAATAAAGTCAGAAGTCAATGTAAAGGAAATAGAACTTTTAGATGATGCTTCAGGGATTTTAGTGAAACGTATAAAGCCTAATTTCAAGACCTTAGGCCCTAAATATGGAAAGGATATGAAGCAAGTTGCCCAATTAGTAAGTAGCTTTACTCAGGAAGATATCCAAAAAATTGAGCAGCATGGCGAATTATCCATTCAAATAGAGAATAAAACTAGTATTTTACAGTTACAGGATGTAGAGATTAGCTCTCAGGATATTGAAGGTTGGTTGGTGGCAAATTCAGGGAAAATTACGGTTGCCTTGGATGTTACTATTACCGATAGTCTTAGGAAAGAGGGTATCGCTAGGGAATTGGTCAATAGAATTCAAAACTTAAGAAAGGAATCTGGTTTTGAAGTGACTGATAAAATAGCGGTGAAGATTTTAAAAGATGGTTTTGTAGAGCAGGCGGTTTCTAGTAATATGGAATACATAAAAACGGAAACACTAACAGCAGAACTTGACTTTGAGGAAAAATTAGAGATTGGTACTGAAATTGCCTTTGATGAGGTAAACACTAAATTGTTTATAGAAAAACACTAAAAAATGGCACAAGATTTAAAAATAAGATACTCGGATAAAGATTTAGCGGAATTCAGATCGCTAATTGAAGAAAAGATAGAGAAAGCAAAAAGTCACTTAGAGCTCCTTAAAAGTGCTTATATGAACGATAGCAATAACGGTACGGATGATACATCCCCCACGTTTAAAGCTTTTGAAGAGGGTTCTAAGACGATGAGCAAAGAGGCAAATACACAGCTTGCAATTAGGCAAGAGAAGTTTATTAGAGATTTGAAGAATGCAATGTTGCGTATAGAAAATAAGACTTACGGTATTTGTAGAGTTACCGGAAAACTTATAAATAAGGAACGTCTAAAATTGGTTCCTCATGCTACACTTAGTATTGAAGCCAAGAACATGCAAAAATAAATGAAGCGCCCGTTAAGGGCGTTTTTTAATTGAATCGGTTTGAAGGCCCTTTGCTTACTTCTGTTAGTTGTTTATTCTTTCTCAGGTTTCGCTCAAAAGCGGGTCGAGAAGAGCGTTTTAGATTCCGATATTTCCAATATACGGATAGATGCTAATTCTTGTTTTCAAGTAGTGCTAAGCACTGTTACCTCTCAAGAAATCCGTGTTGAAGCGCAAATGGATGGGGAGTATAGTCCGGATTTAGAATTGACACTTGTGGAGCAGGGCAACACTTTAGTGGTAAACGCTGGTTTTCACCCAGAGTTTAAGAAACCTAATGATAAGCTTAGTGCTCACAAAGTAGTTTCCATCTCCTTGGACATCGCTATTCCCGAATACAAGAACGTAACGCTTTATGGAACGAATACGCGGGTGGTCGCTGATGGGAATTATAAGAAATTGGGTATTACCCTTTCCGACGGTTCTTGTAAACTCAGAAATATTACGGAAGTAGTTGAGGTCAAAACCCATAGTGGTAATATTATAATTTATGAAAACGCTGCGGTGATAACGGCAGAAAGTAAGTATGGTAAGGTGAGCGATAATCCCATCCCTTCGGGTCATCATCAATATGAGTTGAATACGGTTACAGGTAATATCAAACTACATAAAACCGAATAATATTTCTATTTTTGCCCTTTGAAAAACAATCCATGAACATTAAAAAGTCGGTTTTACTAATAGTATTGATTCTTATCATAGACCAATGGAGTAAAATCTATATTAAAACGCACTTTGTTTTAGGAGAATCTGTGGATGTATTCAATTGGTTTAAGATACTATTTATAGAAAATGAAGGAGCTGCATGGGGGGCTAAACTAAGTGACATACTACCAATATCCGATAGTATTGGCAAACTGGTTTTAACCGTTTTCAGGTTATTTGCCATCTTTGGAATAGGTTATTGGCTCTATGATGTTATTAAAAAAGAATCTTCTAAAACTTTGATTGTAGCAGTTTCCTTGATTTTTGCTGGTGCTTTAGGTAATATTCTGGATTCTGTCTTTTACGGTATCATCTTTAATGATAGTTATAACGAGGTGGCCAGTTTGTTTTCTGATGAACCCTACGGTAAACTTTTTTATGGTAAGGTGGTAGATATGTTATATTTCCCGATGGTCGACACTACTTGGCCAGATTGGATGCCTTTCTTTGGGGGAAGTAATTTTAGATTTTTTGAACCTGTTTTTAATATAGCGGATACCGCGATAAGCACAGGGGTAGGCATACTACTTGTCTTTAACAAAAGAGCTTTTAAGAACGAGGACGATGAAGCCGTTTTAGGACCTTCTGAAATAAGCGAAGCTCAGGATGCTTTAAAAGAATAAGTTTTTTCCGGAGTAATACAATAATCTAGAGGAACATCATCACTGTTAACATCATCGATAATGGTTTCTGCTCCAAAAACAGAAAGACCTATTTTGAGCACATCGGTCTTGCATTCCTTTAAAAATTGATCATAGAATCCTTTGCCGTAACCTAATCGGTTGCCCATTTTGTCAAAAGCTAGTAAGGGTAAGAAGACGACATCGAGTTTTTCAGGGTCTATCAAGATACCATTGACCGGTTCTGGGACGCCCCAGTTATTTGTTTTAAATAAGGTGCTGTCCGTTAGTAAATAATGTTCTAAGGTAGATTTACTAGCAATTTTAGGAACAATGATATTTTTGTCCTTGCCTTGTAAGATGGATATAATGTTGACCGTATCGATTTCCATTTTCTCTTGTATGGGGAGAAATATATGGTAGTAGTCAAATGACCAAATAGGAAGTTGTAGTGCGTTATTGGAAATGCTTAAGCTTTGTGAGGCTAATTGCGCAGGGGTAAGCGATTTTCTGAGCTCAGCATATTTTATGCGTAAATCTTTCTTCAACATGGTTGAAAAATGATTGTGTTCATGCCTAAATCATTTATTCTTTTCCTGCGACTGCAAAAAATACTTTGAAGAACAACATTAAAATTAAATATGTGCCTAAAGTGATGATATAACTTTCCATATAACCGGGGTTTTGTTCTTTGTTAAATGTAGGTAAAATAATTGTCAATTTTCCTTGAAGTGTACGTTTTTATCGATTAAAAGCGGTTTTTTTTGAAAAAATTAACTTTAAGAATAATGTAGAGATTTTTTATTTATTATAACTATTTGATTTTTAAATACTTATATAAAAGGTAATTTTATTCAAAGAGAAAAATAAATTTCACTACAACAGGCAGAAAAGATAAAAACCTTATTAAAACACAGGTAATGCTTTAATTCAAGAAATAAAATCACGTTAAAAGTTAGAAAATTGGTTCCCAATTTATCAAAACAGAGTAATTTCAACTGTAATTTTATATTAGTAAGTTTCCATCAGTTTTTTATGTCTAAAATTCCCATTGATGTTCAATTAACTTCACTTCCTACAAATCCGGGAGTTTATCAGTTCTATGATTTGGAGGGAACTATCTTATATGTAGGCAAGGCTAAGAACCTAAAAAAGAGGGTATCGTCTTATTTTACCAAAAATCATGAGTATGGTAAGACCAGAGTGCTCGTCAAGAAAATAGAGGCGATAAAACATATTGTTGTTCCTACGGAATCGGACGCTTTATTACTGGAAAATAATCTTATAAAAAAGTATAGGCCAAGGTATAACGTGTTATTAAAGGATGATAAGTCCTACCCCTGGATTTGTTTGAAAAATGAAAGATTTCCAAGGCTGTTTCCAACACGAAAGTTGATAAAGGACGGTTCGGAGTATTTTGGTCCTTATACCAGCATGAAGACGGTACGCACACTATTAGACCTTATAAAGAGTGTTTATCCGTTACGTACCTGCAAGTATGATCTTTCTCGTGAAAAAATAAAGGCTGGTAAGTACAAAGTCTGTCTGGAATACCATTTAGGGAATTGTAAAGGGCCTTGCGAGGACTTACAAACAGAGGAGGAGTACAATCGTCAAATTGCTGATATTAGAGAGATAGTTAAGGGAAATTTCAAATCTTCCTTGCAGTATTTCAAAGGACAGATGAAAAATTTGGCTGCGGATATGCGCTTTGAGGAGGCCCAACAGATAAAGGAAAAGATAGATATATTAGAAAATTACCAAGTGAAATCTACTATTGTTAATCCTAAGATTAGTAATGTGGATGTATTTTCCATTATTTCCGATAATGCGTTTGCCTATGTGAATTTCCTTCAACTTTCCCATGGATCCATTGTGCGTTCGCATACCATGGAAATAAAGAAAAAATTAGACGAGAAGGACGAAGAACTGTTACAATTGGCCATTGTGGAAATTCGACAACGCTTTAATTCTAAGTCAAAGGAGCTGTACCTGCCTTTTAAGGTAACACTAGATGCAGCCTTGAAAATAACACTACCCAAATTAGGTGATAAGAAAAGAATCTTGGAGCTTTCCGAGCGCAACGCAAAGTTTTTTAGACAGGAGCGATTTAATCAAATAAAGATTATAGATCCGGACCGGCATACCAATAGAATTATGGCCCAAATGCAGAAAGACTTAAGGTTGTCTGCAGAACCCAGGCATATAGAATGTTTTGATAATAGTAATATACAGGGAAGTAATCCGGTCGCCGCCTGTGTGGTATTTAGAAATGGAAAACCGTCTAAAAAAGAGTACAGACATTACAATATTAAAACGGTAATTGGTCCAGATGATTTTGCCTCTATGGAAGAGGTAGTGTATAGAAGGTATAAAAGATTGCTAGAAGAAGAAGTTCCTTTGCCGCAGCTCATCGTAATCGATGGTGGAAAAGGGCAGTTATCTTCGGCCTTAAAAAGTTTGGATATTTTAGAATTGAGAGGAAAAATTGCAATAATAGGAATAGCTAAGAGGTTGGAAGAAATATACTTTCCTGAAGACCCCATTCCGCTTTATTTGGATAAGAAATCTGAAAGCCTGAAAATAATTCAACAATTACGTAACGAGGCACATAGATTCGGGATTACTTTTCATAGAAATAAAAGAAGTAAAGCAGCAATAAATTCCGAACTTGAAGGTATTAAAGGAATAGGAGAAAAAACCGCAAAAGAATTGCTCAAGCATTTTAAGTCGGTTAAAAGGATAAAAGAAGCTTCATTGCCAAGCATAACTGAAGTTATAGGAGCAGCCAAAGCCAAAATTGTGTATGAAACTTTTCAGTAAGGATATATCAGGGAGCGTTTTGGGCATAAGGGTGATTTATCTTATAGCCATGTTTTGCTTTAGTCTTGGCATTAGCGCTCAGGTAGCGAGTGATTCAAAGGAGGTAAAAGTGGGCTTGGTACTCAGTGGCGGAGGCGCAAAAGGACTGGCCCATATTGGTGCCTTAAAGGTAATTGAAGAGGCTGGCGTTCAAATAGATTATATAGGAGGGACAAGTATGGGGGCTATTATCGGGGCTTTGTATGCCTCAGGTTATTCAGCATCAGAACTAGATTCTTTATTTAGAAATACGGATTTCTATGGTCTAATACAGGATAATTTGCCTAGAAATGCCAAAACGTTTTATGAGAAGGAAGATTCTGAACGCTATGCGCTGACATTGCCTTTTGATAATTTTAAGGTTGCTGTACCTCCTGCTTATTCCGGAGGTCAAAATATTTATAATGAATTGATACGTCTTTTGTACCATGTTAAGGATATAAACGATTTTTCACAACTACCTATTCCATTCGTATGCGTTGCAACGGATATTGAAACGGGGAAAGAAGTAATATTAAATTCAGGTTATTTGCCAGAAGTAATTATGGCCAGTGGAACATTGCCTTCTCTTTTTGAGCCCTCTACCATAGATGATAAGGTCTTGATAGATGGGGGTGTTGTCAACAATTATCCAATAGAAAAAGTAAAGGAAATGGGCGCTGATGTCATCATTGGTGTTGATGTTCAACACGGTTTGTCCAATAGGGAAGAGCTGCTTTCTGCAACGGAAATTCTGTTGCAAATCAACAATTATAGAACTGTTGAGGATATGGTTGAAAAAACAGAAAAAACAGATATCTATATAAAACCGCAAATTGAAAATTACTCGGTTATAGAGTTTAACAAGGCTGATGAAATAATTAAGAGCGGAGAATCGGCTGCCGTTCAAAAGTTGAGTGAGTTACAGGAGATTGCATCAAAGTCCAGAAAAGTAAAAGAACCGTTCGAGGCTATAGGATTAAAAGATTCCATAATGATAAATCGATTAATTATCACAGGGGATGATAATTATACACGGGGATACGTCAAGGGTAAGCTGAGGTTTAAACTAGGGGAGAAGGTCACTTTCGAGAAATTACAGCAGGGCATAAGTAATCTTTCGGCCACTGGTAATTTTAGTACTAGCAGATATAAATTAGTTTCAAACGGTTTGGGGGAAGATTTAATCTTAAGACTAGAGGAATCACCGAACAAAACTTTTTTCAGAATAGGAGCACATTATGATGATCTGTACAAGAGTGCTGCCATCTTAAATTACACGAAGAAAGATTTGGCCTTTAAGAACGATGTCGTATCATTAGATTTGATTTTAGGGGATAACGTAAGATATAATTTTGAATATTATATAGATAAAGGAAGTTACTGGAGTTTTGGGATAAATTCTAGGTTCAATGATTTTGAAGAGGAGATTGATTTTAATATTATCAGGAATAATTTTGATGTTCCTATCGGTACCAATGTTAATACTATAAATCTAGATGTCACGGATTTCACGAACCAGATGTATGTACAAACTGTTTTAAGGGAGGAATTTGCATTTGAATTAGGTGTTGAGCACAAATTTTTGAAATACAGTACAAGAACCTTGGCTGATTTTTCTAACACAACTGCCGAGAATGCCCTTACATTAGGTTCTTCCTCAGAAAGAGCTTTTTTTGAAAAAAGTAATTTTTTCAGTACCTATGGAAAGTTAAGATTTGACACCTATGATGATAAGTATTTCCCTACTAAAGGATTGTTTTTTGATGGGGATTTTCATTATTACCTTTTGTCATCGGATTTTAATGAAAACTTTAAGGATTTCTCGGTGTCAAAGGCAAGGATGGGAACAGCCTTTCCATTGGCGAAAAATCTTTCCCTTAATGTAGAAACGGAAGGAGGTTTTAAGTTGGGAACATCAGGTGTTACTTCGTTCGATTTTGTTCTCGGTGGCTTTGGCACTAATTTAATTAACAACTTTATTCCTTTTTATGGGTACGACTTTTTGAGTTTGCCCGGGAACAGTTACGTAAAGGCATATGCCAGGTTAGATTATGAATTTGCAAAGAAAAACCACTTTTTATTTGCAGCGAATTTTGCTAATGTGGAGGATGATATATTTAGAACAGGAGAATGGTTTACTACCCCGGATTTTTCGGGTTATGGTATTGGTTATGGTTGGGAATCTTTCTTAGGCCCTGTGCAAGTCATTTATTCTTGGTCTCCAGAAGGAGATAATTATAATGTATTCTTTAGTCTTGGATATTGGTTCTAGGGTTAAGAGCCGCAGATGCCCTAAAAAACATCTTAACAAATTCCCAATAAAGTCTACCAAGTGTGAATTACTGTTAAGGTAAGCGTTAAAGTACGTTAAAAGCTACTTGGCTACCATTTTGTTGTCTTAATTTTACATCAGTAAGGGGTGGTTCCCTTACAACTTTAAGTATTGGTTTTTCATAATTTAAAGTTTGGTTGGTTATTTAGGAAAAGCCCAGTTTTAAAACTGGGCTTTTTTTATACAATACTTTGGAATAAAATTTGTTTAAGATACTGTTAAGTATAGTATAGGTACTACTTCAATTTGTAATTTTAACCTGTAAACCCCTTGTTATGAAGAGAACTTTTCTAATAATTTGTTTGGTAGCTTTTTCTGGCCTGTACGCTCAGAACACGCAATCTGCTTTTGAATCTGGGGAGTGGCTTAAATTTAGAATGCATTACGGATTCTTAAATGCGAGCTATGCAACCTTGCAGGTAAAGAACGCTAAAATAGACTCTATACCCGTTTATCATGTGGTAGGGCATGGAGAGACCACTGGTGTTGCCAGTTGGTTTTTTAAGGTAGATGACACCTATGAAAGCTATTTTGATAAACATGATGGGAAGCCGTACAGGTTTATCAGAAAAATTAATGAAGGGGGCTATACCAAGGATGTAGAGATAAATTTTGACCACGAAAAGGACAAAGCTGTTCTAAATGATAAGAAGAACAAGAAAAAGTTTAATTTTGCTTTACAGGATAGCATTCAAGATTTAATTTCCGCTTTCTATTTTCTTAGGAATAATTATACACCTAAGGATTTAACAAAAGGGGAAACCATAGATTTAAAAATGCTTTACGACGATGATGGTGTTTTCAATTTTAAGCTGAAATACTTAGGCAAAGAAATAGTACGCACCAAATACGGTAAAGTAGAATGTCTTAAGTTTAGACCGTTAGTGCAATCCGGCAGGGTCTTTAAGGAACAAGAAAGCTTATCGCTTTGGGTTTCTAATGATGATAATCGGATTCCAATTAGAATAAAGGCAGATTTGGCCGTTGGAGCTATAAAAGCTGATTTAGATGGGTATAATGGTTTAAAACATCAATTTAAGATAGTAATGGATTAGCATAATAATGGAGGAAAAGGAGAAGATTCAATCTCAAATCTCAAAACTTGAAGAGAAATATAAAGATTCAGGCCAAGATATCAGCTCCTATTTAGACGGCTTATTATACCAACGCTATCTTACCTATTGGGACTATATCCACTTAGACACCTTATTAAGTCTCCAAGTTCCTAGAACACATTTTCCCGATGAGGAAATTTTCATCATGTATCATCAGATTACGGAGTTGTATTTTAAGCTCATTTTACACGAGCAAAAGCAATTGGTGGATGATAAGTCTCAAAAGTTAGATTTTTTCCTTGAAAAAGTAAGGCGAATAAATAGTTATTATACGGCACTTATTTCCTCATTTGGTATTATGATAAAAGGAATGGAGCGCGAACAATTTCTACAGTATAGAATGGCCTTACTCCCAGCAAGTGGTTTCCAGTCCGCTCAATATAGGATGATAGAATTGTATGCAACGCCTCTTGAAAATTTGGTTCACTATACCAAAAGAGCTGATTTTTCGTCTAAGAATTCTATTGAGGAGCTTTATGAGAATATTTATTGGAAAAAAGGGGCTACGGATATTGCAACAGGTGAAAAAACCTTGACCCTAAAGCAGTTTGAATATAGATATACACCTAGACTTATCCGGATATCCAAACAAGTAAAAGATAATACCATTTGCCATAAATACTTGTCCCTTTCAAAAGAGCAAAGGCAAAACAAACAATTGATAGAAGCGCTAAAAAGTTTAGATGTAAATGCAAACGTTAATTGGCCTTTGATGCACATGGGTTCTGCACATCGCTATTTGGGGAAGGAAGCGGGAAACTTAGATGCTACAGGCGGTACTAACTGGAAAAACTATCTTCCCCCTAGTTTTCAGAAAATCGTTTTTTTTCCAAAGATTTATACCCAACAAGAGTTAAATGAATGGGGTAAACAATGGGTAGACCATAATTTTAATCCAGATAAAATAAGAAAATAAGAATGCAAAAATATTGGGGCGTAATATTGGCATTGGTAGTAGTGTTCTCATGTAAGGAAGATAAAGAGGCGACAATTGATTATGAATCAATGAAAATCAGCCCTATAGAAGATCCTATCGTTACTCATTTTGGTTTTAATTTGGAAGACTTTGCAGTTCAGCAAGATACTGTTAAGTATGGGGATAGTTTTGGAGAGTTAATGTTAAAAAATAAGGTAGATTATCCCAAGATCACAAAGATATCCGAGGAATACAGAGATACTTTTGACGTACGTAAAATTAGGGTGGGAAAACCTTACTTAATCCTAAAATCCAAGGATACACTAGAAAAAGCCCAGGTTTTTATTTATGAGAATGACCCTATTAATTATACCGTAATAGATTTAAGGGACAGTGTGCTGGCCTATAGAAATAAGAAAAAGGTTAAATATGTAGAACGTGAAGCTTCTGGGGTTATAGAGACTTCTTTGTCCGAGGCCATATTGGATCAGGGTATAGATTATAACGTAACCAATAATTTATCAGAAATATATGCTTGGACTATTGATTTCTTTAGATTACAAAAAGGAGATAAGTTTAAGGTTATTTACAAAGAGAAATATATAAACGATTCCATTTATGCTGGGGCAGAGCCCATAGAGTCCGCTTATTTTGAACATAATGGAAGGCCCATTTATGCCTTTGCCTATGAGAATGATTCCTTAAAGAATATCGTAGATTATTTCGATGAAGAAGCAAATAATCTAAGGAGAACATTTTTAAGAGCGCCGGTTAAATTTAGTAGAATATCATCTAGATATAATTTGAAACGCCGCATACGGTATTACGGTTACAAACTGCGTCCACACAAGGGTACCGATTATGCGGCACCTATAGGAACTCCTATTATGGCTACTGCAGATGGTACCGTAACCGAATCTACGCGTAGGGGCGGAAACGGAAAGTATGTAAAAATTAGACATAATGGAACGTACAGTACGCAGTACCTACACATGAAGGCTCAAAACGTAAAAAAGGGAGAATTTGTACGCCAAGGAGATGTCATAGGATGGATTGGAATGACTGGAAATACCGGCGGCCCCCACGTTTGCTATCGTTTTTGGAAAAACGGAAGACAGGTAGATCCCTTAAGAGAAAAATTACCCTTGGCCGAGCCATTGGCAGAACCTTTAAGGCCAGATTACTTTGCTTATATAGCGCCGATTAAGGAACAGTTAGACTGTATCGTCTATCCTGAGCCTAAGGCAAATGAAGAAGATTTACTAACCATTAATGATGAAAATGTCACTAAATAGCATAGATCCTACAACGACCAACAGCTGGAACAAGTTAAAAGAACACCATTCAGCCTCAAAAAACACACATTTGAAAGCGCTTTTCTCCTTAGAGGAGGATAGAGCGGATAATCTAAGTATTAAATGGAATGATTTCTTTTTAGACTTTTCCAAGAATAGAATTACTCAAGAAACCTTACAGTTACTTTTAGAATTGGCTAAAGAAATGGATTTGGAAGGGGCTATACAAAAGTACTTTTCAGGAGATGCTATTAATGAGACAGAGGGTCGTGCAGTGTTGCATACGGCATTAAGAGCTAAAAAAGGAGAGGAGGTCTTAGTTGATGGAAAAAATGTGGTAGAAGAAGTTTATGCGGTTAAAGAGCAAATGAAAGCTTTTAGTGACGCAATTATCAATGGCGATAAAAAAGGATATACAGGAAAGGCCTTTACAGATGTGGTTAATATAGGGATCGGTGGTTCGGACTTAGGGCCAGCAATGGTCGTAGACGCCTTAAAATTTTATAAAAATCATTTAGACTTACATTTTGTAAGTAATGTTGATGGTGATCACGCACAAGAAGTATTAAAGAAACTAAATCCGGAGACCACATTGTTCGTTGTTGTTTCCAAAACATTTACTACACAAGAAACACTAAGTAACGCCACAACTATTAAAAAGTGGTTTTTAGAGTATGGTACACAAGAAGATATTGCCAAGCATTTTGCAGCCGTTTCTACCAACACAGAGAAAATAGCAGAATTTGGTATTTCTAGTGAACATGTTTTCCCTATGTGGGATTGGGTAGGCGGCAGATTTTCTTTGTGGAGCGCCGTAGGGCTTTCTATATCATTGGCGGTAGGTTTTGAGTCATTTGATGAAATGCTGCAGGGTGCCAATGAAATGGATGTTCATTTTAAAGAAACTGAGTTTTCCGAGAATATTCCAATGGTAATGGCTTTAATAAGTGTTTGGTATAACAATTTTTATAATGCCGAAACAGAAGCTATAATACCCTATACGCAATACTTAAGTAGATTTTCGGCCTATTTGCAACAGGGCATAATGGAGAGTAACGGTAAAAGTGTGGACAGGAACGGCGAAACGGTTGCCTACCAAACAGGAACCATTATCTGGGGTGAGCCGGGAACCAATTCGCAACACGCATTTTTTCAATTAATACACCAAGGCACAAAATTAATTCCAACTGATTTTATTGGTTTCAAGCATTCACTTCATGGGAACACAGACCATCATAATAAATTAATGGCCAACTTCTTTGCGCAGACCGAGGCGCTTATGAACGGAAAGACTAAGGAAGAAGTGATAGCAGAGCTTAAGGGGAAGAACATGTCGGAAGCAGAAATAGAAAAATTAGCGCCCTTTAAGGTATTTGCCGGTAATAATCCCACAAATACGTTGTTAATAGATAAGCTTACTCCAAAAAGTCTTGGTAGCTTAATCGCCCTTTATGAACATAAGATTTTTGTACAAGGCGTGCTGTGGAATATATTTAGCTATGACCAGTGGGGTGTAGAGTTAGGGAAACAATTGGCAGGAACTATACTTAAAGATATAGAGCGTTCGGAAATATCAAATCATGATAGCTCTACATTGCGACTTCTGCAATATTTTAAGAGTTAAACCGCCTGTTTATTAATTTTTTAATAACACTTCATAACTTATTCATTTACAGTGCTTGTTATAACATTTTTAACTTAAATTTAAGGAGGCTGATTTAACGTTCCCTTAACGTTAGAAGTTCAAAAATACAGGACTTTTGCAGCAAGTTAAAAACTAACACACACTAGAAATGAAAAAAATGTATTTAGCATTTGTTGCGCTACTCATTGCAGCATCTGCATTCTCACAAGGAGTTACCACATCCTCAATGGGTGGTAAGATTACAGACGCTGCTGAAGAGCCACTTTTAGGAGCAAATGTAGTTGCTGTTCACGTTCCCTCAGGAACCACGTATGGCGCAATTTCTGATTTTGATGGTTACTATAGGATTGCCAACATGCGTGTAGGTGGGCCGTATAAAGTGACTATATCCTATGTAGGATTTAATGATTTCGTTCGCGAAAACGTTTATTTAAATTTGGGTCAGACAGAAAGAATAAATGCAAATCTAACGGAATCCGCAACTGCTTTGGACGAAGTTGTAGTTACTGGGGTCTCTAACGGAGTCTTTGGTTCTAATAAAACAGGAACAAACACTAATATTTCCCAGAGACAAGTTGCAACAACACCTGCAGCATCTCGATCTATTGCTGATTTTGTCAGGCTAACACCTCAAGCGCAATTAAGTGAAGGAGATGATGGTTTTTCTATATCGCTAGCTGGGCAAAACAATAGATATAACGCTATATATGTTGATGGTGCCGTAAACAATGATGTTTTTGGTTTGGCTGGTTCAGGGACTAATGGTGGCCAAACAGGTGTGAATCCACTATCCGTGGATGCTATTGAAACTTTTCAAATAAATATAGCTCCTTTTGACGTTAGGCAATCTGGTTTTTCTGGAGGGTCAATAAATGCAATTACTCGTTCTGGTTCTAATAATTTGGAAGGTTCTGCATATTTTTTCACTAGAAATGAAGGTTTAGTTGGAAAAACACCCACGGCTTTATTGAATGAAGGTGATGAAGCAGAGAAAGTAAGTGATTTTTCTGCTAATACTTATGGAGTCCGAGTTGGTGGTCCGTTAATTGAGGATAAGTTATTTTTCTTTTTGAATTATGAACGTAATGAAACTGAAATTCCTCAACCTTTTATTTTTAGCAATTACACAGGTCGTTCATCTGAGGCCGACTTAGCAGGCCTAAGTAGTTTCTTACAAAATAACTTTGACTATAACCCGGGAATTTTTGATGACAATACTCGAACTTTAGAAAGTAATACCTTCGTTGCTAAATTAGATTGGAATATTAATGAAAATCACAATCTATCTTTAAGACATAGTTACGTAGGTGCAGAAAACCTAGAAGCTAGAGGTTCTGGAAATCGTGGAATAGGCTTTATCAATGGGTCTGAATTCTTTGTTTCAAACACGAATTCTACAGCTTTAGAATTAAGTTCACGTTTTGGAAACAAGTACAGTAACAATTTAATAATTGGTCACACTTCTGTAAGAGATGATCGCGACCCTTCTGGAGATCCATTTCCCACTGTAGAAATACAAGATGGTGACGGAACTATTGATTTTGGTTCTGAGCCATTTTCAACAGCTAACTTGTTAAATACAGATTACACAACAATTACGAACAACTTTGAAATTTACGCAGGGAAGCACACCGTTACTTTAGGTGCTAACCTAGAATTTGCTACGGTTAAGAACTTATTTTTCGCCTTTAACTTCGGCTCTTATCTTTTTGAAGACCAATTTAATGATGATGGAGATTTAATCTCTAGCGGTTTAAATCAATTTCTTACAGGTCAAATTGCTAATGAATATCAACATGGGTATTCATTAGTTGGAGATGGTACCGTAGGAGACGAATCAAACGGTTCTGCAGATTTTAAAACATTCCAGGCAGGGTTTTATGTTCAAGATGATGTTCAGATGACGGATGACTTTAAATTGAGTATAGGTGCTCGTATTGATATTCCAACTTGGGAAGATGGAACGGCTAACGAGGCTTTTAACACGAATACCATACCTTTATTAGAAGCTGCAGGTAAAGACTTGCAGGGTGCAAGAGTCGGACAAGGTGTCGGTGTAGCTATGTTCGCACCAAGATTAGGATTTAACTGGGACGTAAATGGTCAAGGAACCACACAAGTTCGCGGTGGTATCGGTGTGTTTACTTCAAGATTACCTTTGGTATGGCCTGGCGGTACTTACAATAATAATGGTGTTACGGGTGGTTTTGCTTTTGATGCCACGTTCTTTGGTCCTGGAGCTGGACAGCCTTTTGAACCGGATGTTAATAATCAATTTAAAAATGTTGCACCAGGATCGGGTGGTTTAGGTGGTAATATTGATCTTATAGCTGAAGATTTTAAACTACCACAGGTAATAAAGTATAACATTGCTATTGACCAAAAGTTGCCATTATGGAATTTAATTGCTTCTGCTGATTTCTTGTATACTGATGTCATTACAGATATCTACTATGAGAACTTGAACCTTAGAGGACCGGTTGGCAACTATCAAGGAGCTGACTCCAGACCTTTTTATAATAGAGGTGATGAAATCGATGATACCTATGGTAGAATAATACTTGCTTCCAATACGGGAGGGGGTAATGCTACAAATGCGACATTTACATTAAGAAAGCCTTTTGAAAATGGCTTTGCTGGTTCTGTTTCGTATACGTATGGTGAATCAAATAAAATATTTGATGGTACTTCATCTCAGAACAGTTCGCAATGGAGAAATATTTTGACAGTTAACGGTAAAAATTCACCTAATCTTCCTGTCACTCGTTCTGATTTTGCATTAGGGAATCGTATAGTTGCAGACGCCTCATATCAGATTTCTTGGAATGACAATGTAAAAACAACGATTGCATTACTATACCAAGGATTTCAAGGAAGTCCTTATAGCTTTAGTTACAGAGAGGGTCGAGACATACTAAACGACGATTCTAGAGATAATGCGCTGATTTTCATTCCTGCAACTCCTGATCAAATACAGTTTACAGGTGATGATGCCGAGCAGGCCGCACAATGGGCGCAATTGGATAATTTCATTAACAGTAATGATTACCTAAGAGAAAATAGAGGAGGTTACGCAGAACGTAATGCCGAAAGAGGACCTTGGAGCCATATTGTAGATTTGAAATTTCTTCAAGATTTATCTTTTAATGTTGGAAATAAAAAACATACAATTCAATTAACCGCAGATGTTTTCAATTTCACTAATTTATTGAACAAAGATTGGGGTAGATTAAAATTTGCTCGTAGCGAAGTAAGTCCATTAACTACAATTAATTCTAGTGGTGATGTTCCAGTTTTTAGCATTAACCAAGGAGTTATGGATGAGAATGGTAATCCTGATTTTATAGAATTTGATGATGAAGGTATTCAATCTTCTAGATGGCAGGCACAATTAGGTCTTAGATACATTTTTAACTAAGAACTAATTAAATGATAAAAGGAGACCTTACAGTAATGTAGGGTCTTTTTTTATGCCCAAAATTCAGTACTTTTAGGATTAAAATAATTAGACGATGTACGAAACCATTCAAATGCTTCATTCCTACTTGGCCTATGTAGCACTCGTAGTTCTGTTTTTGGCGGTAGCTAATGCCATTACAGGGCTTATAGGGAAAAGAATTTTTAATATGAATAAAGATTTAAGACTTAGTCTTTTTGCCCTTATTCTTTGTCATATTCAGTTGTTAGTAGGGCTAATATTATACTTTGTTTCACCGAACGGTCTTAGTGCAATTCAGGAGTTTGGTATGGGAGGATTAACTTCCGCAGCCAGACTTTTAGCAGTAGAACATCCTACGATTAATATATTGGCAATTGTGGCCATAACTATAGGGTGGTCTAGGCACAAAAAGTTTGTAGAGGGTAATAAAAAGTTTAAAAGCATCGCTATTTTTTATGGAATTGGCTTAGTGCTAATTCTTAGTAGAATACCTTGGAGTCAGTGGTTTTAGATAAAACGATTATGAAAAAAAGCAGCTTTATTGTACTAGCACTCTTTTTGGTGACTGGCCTAAGTGCACAAACAAAGGCTTTGTTCAATGGAGAGAATTTAGAAGGGTGGACGGTTTATGGGACAGAGAAATGGTACGTAGAAGATGGACTTTTAGTTTGTGAAAGTGGGCCTGATGAACAATATGGATATTTTGCTACCAATGAACATTATAAAAATTTTGTGCTGGAACTAGAGTTTAAACAAGAGGCAGATGGTAATAGCGGTGTATTCATCAGATCAACGGTAGATGGTACTAAAGTTAGTGGTTGGCAAGTAGAAGTAGCACCCCCAGGTCATGCAACAGGAGGTGTTTATGAATCTTATGGTAGAAATTGGCTTATAAAGCCAGATCCTGAAAAGGATAAGGCCTTAAGAATGGGAGAATGGAATAAGATGAAGATAAGAATGGATGGTGATACCATTACTTCTTGGTTGAACGGAACTCAAATGATTACCCTTACAGATGAAATAATTGGTGCAGGCGAAGGATCAGTGGCACTACAAATTCATGACGGAGGTGGAATAAAAGTGAAATGGCGTAATATCCAACTTACGGAGTTAGAATAGAATATTCCAATTTGGACAAATCCATTATTACCTATTGAGGCTCATGAAATAGCTATTTCTTAACTTTTCCAAGCCAAATATTCAGTCAGCTTTCTTAATGAGATGTATATAAACAGGGAAATGGTCGCTATACCCACCAATATAGTTACCTCCTGCATAGGTACGCAGTGGATAACCCTTATATTTTCCCGTAGCATCAATTAAATAGGAGGGTGTGAATATACCTGCTTTCCAAAAACTATAACTACCACTAGATGTTCTAGTAAAATTGGCAGTCATATAAATTTGGTCAAAAATATTCCACTTATCTCTATAGGCTAAAGAACCCATTCCTTTTTTGAACATTTTCTCCATGGGTCCATAAAGATCAAGAGCATCTAGTTTTTTCTTTTTTCCTTTAACTTTTAATACTTTTTTGAAACTTAAATCTACCGGGTCATCGTTAAAATCGCCCATCCCAATAATTCTTACATTTGGTGTTTGTCCTCTTAAAGAATCAATAATTCTCTTATTTAATTTTGCTGCTGCCAATCGGTAAGGTCTGCTACGGAGCTCTCCGCCGCTTCTAGACGGCCAATGATTAACAATAAGATGAATTTTTTCGTTATCTAAGAGGCCTTCTACAACTAATTGGTCTCTTGTGTAATCTCTTTCTTCAAGATTATTGAACAATAGAAGTCTATGGCTGTTCGTGTTTATAGGTAGGAAAACGTCTTTTTTATAAAGTAGTGCCACATCTATACCTCTCTCGTCAGGGGAATCATAATGTACTATACCGTAGTTGTTGCCCCTTAGCCGCGGTTGATTAATTAAATCTAAGAGAACCTGCCTATTCTCTACTTCGCAGACGCCAATAATATCTGGAGAACTAGGATTGATTGGAGTTCCAATCTCAGAAATAACCTTAGATAAGTGCTCTAATTTTTGCTCGTAACGCTGTGTTGTCCATTGGTCTTTCCCGTCCGGAGTCCTGTCGTCATCAAAGATCAACGTATCATTTTTTGTATCAAAAAGGTTTTCAAGATTATAAAAGGCAATTGTTCTTAGTTGATACTTTTTTGAAGACTGGCAGTACCCAAGATTTAGAATAAACAAGGTTATATAAAATGTTAATTGTCTCATTGACTACATTTTATATCGAAAATAACACAAAAAACAACGAATTTTCGCACTATTATTCTTTTTATATAAATATATTGCAAAACCATTAACACCATTCACTAACCAAAAGTATGCATAGATTTCATCTATTTATACTACTTTTTTTGTGTCACAATTTAATGTTGGCTCAAGAAGATTTTTCAATCATTGGGACTATTTACAACGTTACCGATAAATCTCCGATACAAGATGTTTTGATTATGATTGAAGGTGAGCGGATTGCCACTAAATCGACTAAAACAGGTTCTTTTAAGGTATTTTTTGAAGTAGAAGGAGAATTTATCTTAAGCATATCTCATAGTAGCTATACAACAAAACGTATCCCAATACTTCTAGAGGGTAGCAACCTTGACCTAGGTACTATTTACTTGGATAAGGACATCACCTTTGAGAAGAAAGATAATTTAATTACAATAACAGATTCCGAACTTCTAGATGATGAGTCTAACGGTAATGCTTTAGGTTTGCTGCAGGCAACAAGGGATGTCTTTTTAACAAGAGCGGCTTTTGATTTTGGACAGGCTTTTTTTAGAGTAAGAGGTTATGATGCACAACATGGTGAGGTACTACTGAACGGAATAAGGATGAATAAACTTTTTGATGGAAGGCCGCAATGGAATAATTGGGGCGGTTTGAACGACGTTGTGAGAAATCAGCAATTTTCCAACGGATTAAATCCTTCTGATTTTACTTTTGGTGGTATTTTGGGCAATACCAATATTGACTTACGCCCATCAGGACTTCGGCCAGGTATCAGAATTTCCTCTTCCGCTTCTAATAGGACCTATACAGGGAGATTAATGGCCACTTATAATTCAGGGATACAAGATAACGGTTTAGCCTATATGTTCAGTGCATCTAGGAGGTGGGCAAAGGAAGGTTATATAGATGGAACCTTGTATGATGCGTATTCTTTTTACGGAGCGTTAGAGTATCAAATTAATAAGAAGAATAGCATCTCGTTGACCGCATTTTCAGCCGTAAACAGAAGAGGACGTTCTTCTGCGATTACGGAGGAAGTATTTGATCTGGCAGGAAAGCAGTATAACCCTTATTGGGGATTCCAAAATGGAACCATTAGAAATTCACGGGAACGAAGGGTTTCCGAACCAATGGTTTTGTTCAATTACTTTCATAAATCCAATAAGTTTAATTTAAATGCTGGGCTTGTTTATCAAACAGGTACGAACGCAAGAAGTAGGCTAGGTTATTTTAACGCTCCTAATCCTGACCCTACCTACTATCGATATTTGCCCAGTTTGTATATCAATAGTCCTATAGGAGCAAATTTTATAGGTGCAGAAATCGCCAGAAATAATTTCTTGCGAGCGCCACAACTAAATTGGGAAAGAATCTATGACGCTAACGATAATACTTCCTTAAATGGAAAAGCGGCTTATGTGCTCTATGATGATACCGTAGCGGACACACAATTTACGAGTAATATAAACGGTAATCTAAAGCTAACTGATAAGATAAAACTAGATTTTGGAATTACAAATACAAGTTTAAAATCTAAAAACTATGCAAAAATCGGTGATTTGTTGGGAGCGTCATTTCATGAAGATATCGATACCTTCTCCGACACTAGAAATAATATACTCGAGGATGTAAATAAAGGGGAAGGAGATGTATTTGGTTATAATTATGAATTTATTGTAAATAGATTTAATACATATGCGCAGTTGCGTGGAGATTTTGGAAAATTAAAAACATTTGTTTCTGGAAATTATACACATAACAGTTACGACCGAAATGGATTCTATGAAAACGAAAGATTTTTGGATAACTCTTTTGGAAAAAGTAACACTATTAGCTTCTCTAATTTTAGTGTAAAAGGAGGAATTACATATAAACTTACGGGAAGGCATTGGCTCTCATTGAACAGTGCATATATAAACAGTGCTCCTCTATTACAAAATGTATTTATAAACCCGAGAGAATCTAATGAAATAGTACCTAACCTACAGCAAGAACGTACAAGCACAGTTGACTTAAATTATTTCATAAGAATGCCAAAACTTACGGGACGTATTGGGGGCTTTTATACAAGGTTTCAAAATAAAACGGACATTAATTTTTTCTTCGTGGACTCTGGCGTGGGCTCTGATTTTGTTCAAGAAGTCTTAACGGATTTGGATAAACTACATCTAGGGACCGAACTTGGACTAGAGTACCAATTATCGGCTTCTGTAAAACTATCCGCAGTTGCTTCAATTGGCAAGTATCTGTACGCTAGCGACCCTGTGGTTACAATTAATTTTGACACGGCCTCTGCAGACGAGGAGCTTATAGATGTTAGTGGTTCTAAAAACCTAGGGTTTGCCGCTATAAAAGATTATAAGTTGGCGCAAGGACCGCAACAGGCCTTTGCCCTTGGATTAGAATATAGAGATCCAAAATACTGGTGGGTAGGTCTGACCACCAATTATCTGGCGAACAATTATGCCAATATCTCAACGATTACTAGGACGGCAAGTTTTTATATAAACCCGGAAACCGGTCAAAATTTTCCGGGCGCTACCGATGAAAACGTCCGTGATTTACTTGAGCAAAAGCCATTAGATAATTTTTATTTATTGAATTTGGTCGGAGGTAAATCTTGGTTAAAGAAAGGCAAATACATTGGGGTTTTCGCAAGTATAAATAATTTGTTCGATGAAGTTTTTAGAACCGGAGGTTATGAACAAAGCAGAAACGGCAATTTTGGTCAGTTAAGACAAGATAATTTAAGTGGTTCGCCCTCTTTCGCACCTAAATATTGGTATGGATACGGTCGTACTTATTTTTTGAACGTGGCAATTAGTTTTTGAAAAATTTATGTTGAATTTATATTTTACAGATAAACTGTTTAGAAGCATTGTGAAAATCCTTTTGGTGGTTCCCTTGCTTATAGGCTCTTATGGCTGTGTAAAAAGCAAGGTTTTTGAGGAGCCAGATTCAACTTGTGAGAGTGTTCTAATGGCCAATGCTACTTTTGCGGATATAAAGAGTCTGTATAAGGATAAGACCATTCAAATCCAGGAAGATTTTATAATAGAGGGATATATCATATCATCAGATCAAGAAAATAATTTTTTTGGTGTGCTGCATTTTCAAGATGCCGCGGAGAATCCGACGGATGGTTTTCAATTAGAGATAGATTTACGAAATTCTTATTTGTTTTATGATATAGGTGATAAAATTTTACTGAATGTTAAGGGCCTATATCTTGGAAAATCTAAAGGGGTCTTTAAATTAGGCGGAGTTTTTAGCTCTTTTGGTAATGAAATTGTTGGGAGACTACCTTCTGCTTCGGTTTTTGAAAAAGTGAAGGTTCGCTGTGGAGAAAGTAGAAATATAGTACCTACTGTAACTACAATTTTGGATTTAAAGGAGTCATTGGTAAATACTTTGATTACTCTTGAAGATGTAGAATTCTCAGAGGATGAACTAGGGTTGCTATTTGCTGAGGAAAGGGAGGAAACCGTCAGGAAATTAGTTGATTGTATCGATGAAGAACTTGTGCTTAGAACTAGCGGTTTTGCTAAGTTTCAAAGTAAATTTTTGCCAGAAGGCAGGGGTGATATAACAGGAATATTGACACAAGATGGGGATGAATACCAATTGATAGTGCGTAAATTAAATGATATTAATTTTGAAGAAGAACGGTGTGATGACCTCATTACAGAATTTACATCTTCTAATATTTTCTTTTCTGAACTGGCGGACCCTAATAATAATGCAGGAGCCAGATTTGTAGAAATTTATAATTCTGGGGATACAGCACTACCCTTAAAAGGTTGGACTTTATTACGCTATACAAATGCTAGTGCAGCGGTAAGCTCCTCCTTGGATTTGTCCGGTTCAGAAATTGATTCGGAAAGTACTTTGGTAATTTCTCCCAACGCCATAGAATTTGAATCCATTTACGGCTTTGCTCCTGAGATTGGTATTAGTACCAACTCTCCTGCAGATTCAAATGGAGATGATAATTTACAATTGGTTGATCCTTTTGGTACCGTTATAGATGTTTTTGGGGTCGTTGGGGAAGATGGGTCTGGCACGAATCATGAATTTGAGGATGGCCGCGCGCTACGAAATTTGTCCATAGTAAAAGGCAATAGTACCTACACGATTTCTGAATGGGAAATAAGTAATGATACGGGAGGGGCTGGTACAACTAACAATCCAAAAAATGCTCCAGAGGATTTTTCGCCAGGAATACGATTTTAATTAACAGGGAGTTTTGGATTCGATTATTCGTTGCAGGGATTCTTGTGTTAAAGGTTTAACTAAATAATCTCCTACCATATCATAAGATTTAGTCTTTTCGATATTTTTTTGACTTACAAAAGAACTTGCGATATAGATAGAACAATTTTCTCTTTGGGATAAGGGAATTTTAACGAATTCATCTAAAAATTCCCATCCATCCTTTCGGGGCATATTTAAATCTAACAAAATGACTTCTGGGAGGGAAATATTTTCAATTAGTAAACCTACTAAGCCATCGATTGCATCTTGGCCATCTGAAAAGACAAGTACGTTTTCACAGAAACCCTGTTCTTTCATCAGTTTTTTGGTCTGGAACGCAAAGAACTCATCATCATCAACGATACAACAACTTTTAAACTTACTCATTGAAATATTATATGCTGTTCAATTTTCAATTTGGGGGTATAATAACCAAGGTACATAATAAAAAGTGAAAACGAAATCGATATAGTGAAACTATTTAATTATGTTTAACCTATTGTCATCTTTTAGGCAGATTACAAAACAATATTTAAACAAAATTATGCGTACTTCGAGAGATTACATTGTTAATGCACCTAAAACACTTTCCAAATCATTGGGAGTAATAGGTTTTAAAATATAATTATTAACCCGTTGTTTATAATCTTTCACCTTTTCCAAATCTCTAGGGTCCACAGAAGAACTTATGATATATACTATGGTCTTTTCAAGATTACTATTCGGGATTTTAATGAACTCATCTAAAAATTCCCATCCGCTCATTATGGGCATATTCAAATCTAAAAAGATGACTTGAGGAATTTTGGTAGCTGACTGAGAAATTTCCAGAAGACCATCTAGAGCTTCTTGGCCATTATTGTAAACTATAATAGTTTCACAGAACTCTGTTTCTTTCATTATACGTTTGGTACCATATATGAATATGGGATCATCATCAATGATACAGCAACTTTCTATCTTACCCATAATTTAGTTTTTATCTTTTTTTTAATTTTATAAAAAAGGTCGTTCCCTTATCTACTTTACTTTTTAATGAGATAGATCCGTCCATTGACTCTATCTGGTTTTTGGTTATAAAAAGTCCAATACCTTTAGCTTCCTTGTGTGCGTGAAAGGTCTTGTACATTCCAAATACCTTACTTCCGTGTCTTTCCAAATCTATTCCCTGACCATTATCTTTAAATTCTATTTGAATATAGTTGTTTTTTGACGATGAGCTGACTGAAATAACTGGTTTTCTTTTAGGAGAACTATACTTTAATGAATTCGTATACAAATTTAGAATTATACTTTCTAAATATGCAGGTACCGCCATCACAAAATGCGATTTCTGTATGCTTATGTTCGTGGTAGCATCTTTCTCTTTTAATAAACCTTCAATACTTTTTTCTACATTGTTTACAACGTTGAGGAGACTTACACTTTGCATTTTTTCCAAAGCTCCCGTTCTTACTTGGACTACATCGTTTAAATGCTGTATAGTTTCTGATAAACCATTGGTCGCGTTACTTAGCATCACATTCAGATTTTCTCTTTCCTCTACACTTTCTTCATCTTTGAGGAATTTGGTCAACATGGATAAATTGGTAGAATGAGACCTTAAATTATGAGAAACAATATGAGCAAAATTCAAAAGGCTATCATTCTGTCCCTTAGTAACATCAACTAAAGTTTTAAGCCTTTTTTCCGCTTCTATTCTCGAAGTAATATTTAATACTTGTGAAATAAGGTGGCTTAATTGGCCATCTTCGTCATTCGCAGCCGTAACAGTAAGTAAGGTGTATAAAATGTGTCCGTCTTTGTGATAAAATCTTTTCTCAAATTGGTAGGTCGTTATATTTCCATCTAATACTTGTTGCAACAATTCCAGATCACTATCCAAATCTTCGGGATGTGTAATTTCCTGCCAAGTAATATTTAAGAATTCTTCTTGTGTGTAGCCAAAACTATCGCAAAGCCCTTTGTTTACAGAAATCCATTTGCCATCTAAACCAACCAAAGCCATACCTGCCACTAAGTTTTCAAAAGTATGGTTAAAGGATTCCTGACTACGTTCTAATTTTAATCTTGTTCTTTTAAGTTCCGTGATATCCCAATTGGCACCTATCATTTTAACAGCTTTGCCATTAGCATTTCGCTCTGTACTTGCTATAGCACGAATATTTCTAATGGCACCGTTAGGTCGGTTCACTCGGAATTCGGTGTCAAATTCTTTTTCGCCGGCAACAGCTTGGGCAATTTCCGCTCTACCCCGTTCTTTGTCATCTGGATGAACAACTGTTTCCCAGGCATCATAGACGCCAGTAAAATTTGTTTCTTTTACACCATATAATTTATACATGTTGGCATCCCATACAAGTGTATTATTAATTAGGTCATATTCCCAAATGCCTATATTTGCCGTATCTGTGGCTACTTTTAAGCGCTCGGTGACTTCTTTGTATTTAAGTTCTGTTTTCTTTTTTTCATCAATGTCTTGGAACGTGCCAAATATGCGCGCACATTTTCCGTTAATCATTTCCGTTTCTCCTTTTGCGCGCACCCATAATTCATTGCCTTTCGTGGTAACGATAATAAGTTCGGTATCCCATGGTTTACCTTCTGTGATGGCTAGATTAACCAATCTCGTGATTTTCTCTCTGGATTCCCCTTCCTTATAAAAATTAATACCTTCCTCTAAATTAGGGACATAATCGGGAGAAACCTCGTGTATAGTTTTTGTCATACTGCTCCAGTACAAGGTGTTTTTTAATAAATCTACTTCCCATCCCCCTATTCTAGCAACAACCTCAGCCTTTAATAAAAGTGCTTTTTCTCGTTGTTCCGCAGTAATGTCTTCCAATACAATAATAACTCCCCCAATTTTATCATCGTGGTTTTTCCAAGGTTTTATTCTCCACTTCAACCATTGAATACCTCCATCGTCAAGTATATATTTCGCCCCGGGATTTATATTTTTCTCACCTGTAAGGCTATGCTCTAAATCCTTCAGTAAGGGTATTGGAGTGTTTAAAAGGACATCAGTAAATTTTTTGCTTTTAATTATTGCATTAGTTAGACAAAATTGATTTACCCATTCATCCGAATAGCTTATGAATCTTAGATCTTTGTCAAGAATGGCAACCGCCGTGGGTGAATCCTTAATTAAAAAGTTTATGGATAGGGTTTCCAATTCAAGTGCATTTTTGTTTAAAGATACAGTTTTATTTATGCGTAGGAAAATATAATTAATTTGTAAGAAATTAACTAATTATCAATTAGTTATGGTTTTACTTACTGGAAATAAAAAAAGTGGCTCCGACAGAGCCACTTTTAACAAATTATGTTGTCTTATGAAATATTAAGCCAAATCAAAACGATCTAGGTTCATAACCTTTGTCCAAACTTTAATAAAGTCTTTTACAAACTTCTGTTCAGAATCCGATGAACCATAAACTTCTGCATACGCTCGCAATTCGGTATTGGATCCAAAAATAAGATCGGCACGGGTACCGGTCCATTTTATATTCCCGGATATTCTATCGCGGCCAGCAAAAAGCGTCTCGTTATCAGAAGTGTCTTCCCACTTCACACTTAAGTCCAAAAGATTTACAAAGAAGTCATTGGTTAGAACTTCTCTACGGTCTGTAAGAACACCATGTCTGGATTTATCAAAATTGGTATCCAACACACGCATGCCGCCCATTAAGACGGTCATCTCTGGAGCAGTAAGTTTCATTAACTGTGCGCGGTCAACTAACAAAGCTTCGGCAGAAGCCTTGTAATCTGTATTCTTATAATTTCTAAAGCCATCTGCCGCAGGTTCTAAGGCTTCAAAAGAATAGGCATCCGTTTGCTCCTGAGTGGCATCCATACGACCAGGTGTAAAAGGAACCGCTACCTCATGACCTGCATTTCTTGCAGCTTCTTCTATACCTGCAGCTCCTCCTAGAACTATTAAATCCGCTAAGGAAATCTTTTTATTTCCTGTTTGAGCCTCATTGAATTCTTTTTGAATTCCTTCTAAGGTTCCAATGATTTTGGAGAGCTCGGCCGGGTTGTTTACTTCCCAATTCTTTTGTGGTTCCAAACGTAGACGTGCTCCGTTTGCGCCACCTCTTTTATCAGAATCACGATAAGTAGAGGCAGAAGCCCATGCTGTGCTTACTAATTGAGATATGGATAATCCGGAAGCTAAAAGTCTTTTCTTCAATTCTGTAGCGTCAGTATCACTGATTAATTCGTGGTCGACCGCAGGAATAGGGTCTTGCCATAATAACTCTTCCTGAGGTACTTCTGGTCCGAGATAACGTGAAACAGGTCCCATGTCTCTATGGGTCAGTTTAAACCAAGCGCGCGCGAATGCATCTTCGAATGCTGCAGGGTCTTTATGAAAGCGCTTAGAAATTTCAAGATAATCAGGATCCATTTTTAGAGCCATATCCGCATCGGTCATCATCAAGTCTTGAGTAAGCGATGCATCTCCTGCTCTGGGTGCTTTTTTTGCCGCAGAGGCCGCAGTGGGTCTCCATTGGTTTGCTCCTGCCGGACTTTTAGTTAGTTCCCAATCATAACCTAACAGTACTTCGAAATAATCATGGTCCCATTTTGTTGGATTTGGTGTCCATGCTCCTTCAATACCACTGGTTATAGTATCATCAAGGACCCCGGTTTTATAACTGTTTTTCCAGCCCATGCTCTGCTCTGCCATCGTTGCTCCCGCTGGTTCTGGACCAACATATTCGTCTGGATTAGCTGCGCCGTGCGCTTTTCCAAAAGTATGTCCGCCGGCTGCTAGGGCGACTGTTTCTTCATCGTTCATGGCCATGCGGCCAAAAGTTTCTTTCATCAGTTTTGCGGTTCCCAAAGGATTTGATTCTCCATTAGGACCTTCAGGATTAACATAGATGAGTCCCATGTGGGAGGCACCTAAATTTGCTTCTAGAACATATTCGCCATCCGAGAAACGCTCTTCATTACCCATCCATTCTGTTTCTGAGCCCCAGTAAATATCTTCTTCTGGTTGCCATATGTCTTCACGACCACCACCAAAACCAAAGGTTTTGAATCCCATAGATTCCAAGGCACAGTTTCCTGTTAGTATCATTAAATCCGCCCAAGAAAGTTTTTTACCGTATTTCTTTTTTATAGGCCACAAAAGCAACCTTGCTTTATCTAAGTTGCCATTATCTGGCCAGCTGTTCAATGGAGCAAATCGCTGAGAACCAGAACTAGAGCCTCCACGACCATCTCCTATACGGTAAGTTCCGGCACTATGCCATGCCATACGGATCATAAAAGGACCATAATGACCATAATCGGCAGGCCACCAATCTTGAGATGTAGTAAGTGCTTCTACAATATCTTTTTTAACCGCCGCCAAATCCAACGATTTAAACGCTGTAGCATAATCAAAATCATCATCCATAGGATTGGTCAGTGATGAATTTTGACGCAGTACGTTAAGGCGCAACTGATTGGGCCACCAGTCTTGGTTCGTAGTTCCACCGCCGGCTGTCTGTTTTAGGCTACCTCCTAAATAAGGGCATTTGCTAGAATCATTAATATCCCATGCATTGCCATGAGGATTGTTGTCTTTATTGTCCATTGTTCTGTGTTTTTTATTGATGTCGTAAAGTTATTAAAACCTTACGCAATTTAAATAGATATAATCTTTATTATTATAATGGATGATTGATTTTATCTATGAGGTAAAAGGTGTTTTAGATATATTTAAAAGGTTTGGACTATTCTTTTTTAATAACTTCGGTTTATGAATATTACAGAATCATTTTTCGGTGCTATTAGAGATGGTAATTTTTCGAAGGTAAAAGAGCTACTTATGGAGTCTCCCGATTTATTGAATACAAGAGACCAAAGGGGATCTTCTCCCTTGATCTTGGCTACGTATTACAATCAAGAAGAAATCGTAGATCTGCTATTGGAACATGGAACTGCTTTAGATGATAAGGATGCATCTGGTAACACGGCATTAATGGGTGTTTGTTTTAAAGGATTCAACGGTATCGCCAAAAAACTCGTTGATAAAGGAGCAAATGTGAATGAAAGGAATGCTATGGGCAGTACGGCTCTTATCTACGCCGCTACCTTCAACAGATTGGAAATAGCTAAATTATTAATAGCTAATAAAGCGGACTCCTCTGTTAAGGATCAACGAGGAAATACAGCTTTGGATCATGCAAAGTTACAAGGAGCACCGGAGCTAATAGATCTTTTAGAGCCTTAAAACATGTTGCAGAAGGTAACCAATGGCTACTTTCTAAAGAAAGCACTTTTTACCATAAACCATAATATGGTACCTGCAAGTATAAGAGTTATTAAATTCCCGATGATTATGGGCATCTGATTATTCAGCATGCCATATAGCAGCCAAAGTCCTACACCAAGTACAAAAAGTACATACATAGGTAAGGACAAGCCTCCAGTATCTTTTGTTTTTATAGTTTTCAAGGCTTGGGGTAAAAAACTAGCAGTGGTTAAAACAGCAGCTAAATTTCCAATAATAGATATGATATCCATAAAAGTATAATTTAAAAGTGCAAAGTTGCTTTCAAAACTATACTGGTGCAACATCATTGTTTTCCTATTAATATGCTGTATTACCCTTAATTTTTTAAAAAATTATTAAAAAAGATAATTTTAAACATGATATACCATTATTTGACCAAATTGAAAGATGTAAATTTAAACCTATGAAAGTAGAAGAACAACTTACGCTGATAAAGCGTTTAAAATCGTTGGCAGAGACAGGTTTGGTTTATGTAGAGGATGATTACGCAAGAGAAAGGTACGAAGAGCTTCGTAAAATTAGTCTTCAGTTAATGGGTGCAATAACTAGCCAGCCCGTTAAGTTATTGAATGATTTTTTTCTAAGAGAAAAAGACTATCCAACCGTAAAGGTAGATGTTAGGGGTTTTGTTTTAAATGATAAGAATCAAATACTTATGGCCAAGGAAAGTATAGATGAAAAGTGGACAATACCAGGAGGATGGGCGGATATAGGTGACACTCCGACAGAGGCCGTCATTAAAGAAATAAGGGAAGAAACCGGCTTGGATGCCGAAGTGGTGAGACTTCTTGCTATTTATGATAAACGTTGCCATAACCATCCGCCAGAACCTTTTTATATTTATAAACTGATGTTTCTATGTACGATTACAGGTGGAAATTTGCAACATGGGTTTGATATGAAGGGAGCCGATTTCTTTTCGTTGAACGATTTGCCTCAACTTTCTGAACCTAGAATTTTAGAGAGTCAATTAAAACACTTGTTTCAGTTGGCCAATTCGGATAATCAATCCGTTCATATAGATTAATAATATGCAAGAAAGCTTAAAAGTAGTGCTTGTCCAGACCGCTTTGGTTTGGGAGAATCCGGAAAAGAATAGAGAATCATTATCCCGAAAGCTCAAGTCTTTGAAAGATGATGTAGATGTCATAATACTGCCCGAAATGTTTACTACTGGGTTCACCATGTCTCCGGAAAATATCCAAATAGAAGAGGGTGTAAAGACCGTAGAATGGATGAAACAGAAGGCCAAAACCATCGGTGCCGCTATCATAGGAAGTATTGTTTTTAAAGAAGAGGAAAACTATTACAATCGACTTTGGTTTGTAAAACCCGACGGAAGCACTAGTACTTATAATAAACGACATACCTTCACCTTGGCCGGAGAGGATAAAAAATATGTCGCAGGGCATAAAAAAATAATAGAAACCTATAAAGGTTTTAAGTTTTGTCCTCTTATCTGTTATGATTTACGTTTTCCTGTATGGAGCAGAAATATTGAGAATTATGATATATTATTATACGTGGCCAATTGGCCAAAACCAAGAATTGAAGCCTGGGATACCCTTCTTAAAGCTCGTGCTATTGAGAATATGATTTATTGTATCGGAGTTAACAGGATAGGCGAGGATGATATTGGCCATGAGTACCCTGGACATTCTTCAGTTTATGACGCTCTAGGAAAACAAGTTGCATTTTCTGATCAAGAGGAGCTAATAGAAGTCACCTTGTATAAAAACCATTTAAGAAAAACTCAGCATGCCTTAAGGTTTTTGGACGACAAGGATAACTTTAATCTATTAGATTAAATGTTTCTATCTTTTCCCAATTGGCACGCATTTCAATTAAGCTAGGATAGTAACTTACCTTTTCTGGTTGTATATTTTTAAGGTAATTTCCTGTATCCCACTGCTTATTGCCATTTTCATCAAATATAATACGAACCATATATTTTCCTGGGTCTAGGTTGTTGAAGTCAAAAACTTGAGGTCCCGTTGCATAAATTTCTCTTTCGGTTTTTCCTTTCTCGTTGGTCAATTGTACAATTAAAGGATAGCTAATATTAGTACCATTTAAGTTCAAGCTTAAATTACCAAAATCGGCTAAGCTTTTTGTAGATAAAGAATAGTTGATGGTATCGTTGGTCTCCTCAAAAAAATCTTGAATAGCACCTGGTAAGAGTTCAATTTTGTAGTTTTCATTTGGTTCTACCATAAAATCAAAATTTAATTTATTAGCAACGCTATCTAATTTTATGGAGTAGGTAACGGCGGTAGAATCCTTTGCTATCATTTTAATTTTAGAGGTGTCCAATACTACTATTGGTGTATTGACGGCTATACTAAATTTTTTTCCAAAATCTAGATTTCCTATTTGACTGGGCGTAAGGCGAAGTGAATCAACTCCAACTTTTCTGTTTTTGACAGTAAACGTGTCTATGACCTTGAGCGCATCATTGGTAACTGTAAACACAAGGGAATCCATTTCAAAAGGGGTAAACCAATAGTTTAGGGTGTCCTTATCATATTCTTTCAATACAGTAGTTTTAACGGTATCGGGAATTATGGAAATGGAATTTATCATAACGTCTGTACCTTCACCATAGTACCCGAAGCTAATTCTATTTTTTGCCGCTAGAGAGGGAACAGCGGCCCCGTAATCAGGTATTTCTTTAAAGAGGGTCAAGAGATAAATAGAATCTGTGGGTAAATTTATAGTGTCTTTTGTGAAACCAATCTTGTCTGTTTTTTGATTAAATATATTATCCTTGGCTTCATCCTTTACCGCAAAAAGTGCGTATTTGCCTTCCTTTAGGTTTTTAAGTCTAAATATCACTGTGCTATCTAAGGTATTGGTAATATAATTTGGAGGTTTTTGATAAAGCGTAGAGTCGGTGTAGGAAGAATCTATCTTATAGAGCATTACACTAATGAAATCATCAGCATCTTTGTTAAATGCATCTTTAACTACACCTGCCAGTTCCAATGAATCAATGTAGTCTCCAGTGGAAAATACATAGCTTAAAAAACTATTTGGATTTTCTTCGTTATTGTCTACTATACTCTGGCCAAAATTCAGGGTATATGTTGTATTTTCTAAAAGAGTGTCCTTTAATGTAATTTCAACATATTTATTCGCTCCGCCTTGCGGACTTAACAAAGGAGGGTATTTAAGAGGAGGAGAAACGATTAGTTGCTCCTGGACATCCTTTAGTTTTACCAACTCATCAAAGTAAAGTCTAATTTTCTTAGACTTAAAGTTAACCGTCATATTCTCTGGTTCCGCCCGTGTTAGTATAGGAGGTGTTTCATCCTTTGGACCTCCTGTTGGAGTTCCTCTATTGGCACATTGATACGATGCAAATGCCATGAGAAAAATAAAAAGATAGGCTAAGATTTTTCGGAACATCACTATAATTTCTAGAACAAAGAAACAACATATTTTATAGAAAAAGGAAATCATTCAACAACGGCCATGCTGGCAATGTAAACAATAGTTCCTTTAATTTTTTTCAGTGGTTGTGCACAGATTTCCATAGTCGCACCCGTGGTAATTACATCGTCTACCAAAAGTATTTTTTTATTTTCAAGAATTTTCTCATCTGTTACCTCGTATAAAGACCTATTGTCATACCACCTTGCCAATCTACTTTTTTTGGTTTGGGTTTTAGTATTGGCGGTCTTTATGAGGACATTATCTAGATAGCTACTGTTTAGATGAAAGGCTAACCGTTGCGCAAATAAGGAGGTTTGATTATAGCCTCTTTTTTTTAATCTTTTTTTATGTATTGGTACAGGAATAACGTAGTCCACTTTTTCCAAATAATTATTCTCACTTATTTGCTGTCCAAACCAATCTCCCAAAAAGGCGCCGATTTGCTCTTGATTTCTATACTTGAGATTATGAATAAGGTTCTTTACAATACCTTGATTGGAGAAAAATAAGAGTGAATTGGCCTTTTTAATGTTAATTCTGCCATAAAAAATACGGTCAACCCTGTTTTCATCGTTAAAGGTATAATCGGTGAGCGGCAAATGATGTCGACAAACGGTACAAAGAAGTTGCTCTCCTCCGTTTAATCGCGCATTACAACCAAAACATACCCTTGGTAATAGGAGGTTGTTTATAGCATTTAGTATATTTGGTAGCTTGTTGCGAAACAAATCTTAAGTATTCTATTAACCTACTATAAGGCCAACTTTATTGATGGACAGTCAAGATAATAAATTCAATTATAAAATAATACTTGCTGCTTTGGTCGCCGTTATCATAGGCATTCTAATTGCATTTTACTACAGTTACGCACAGTCTAAGACACAAATTAACTTTTTAGAGCAGGAAAAAGATATTCTAGTAAAAGACCTTACTATTATGAAAGCCGATGTAGATCGTCTTTCTGCTTTAAGTGAAATGAACGAAATTGAGTTAGAAGATTCCAAATATAAAGTACAGCAATTGTTGGACTCCGTTGGTAGATTAAATTTTACCGTTGGTAAATTAAGGGAGTTCAAAACAGAGCTTAGAAGGTTGGAGGCTAAGAATGATAGTTTGAAATTGAAGAACAACTTCCTACGTTACAATAATATGTTACTTACGGATAAGTATGATGAAACCCGAAAGGAGATAGAAATCCTTAGGGCAAATAGTAGTTCTTTGGCGGAGGCAGAAGCGTTACAGCGTCGTAAAATAATGGAGCTGAATCAAAAACTGAAGACAAAAAGTTACCTAAAAATGGACTTTTCAGAAGGCAAAGGATTTAGAATAAGAGGAACACGACCAGTAGTGACCAATAAAGCATCTACAATAGAAAAGATAAGGGGGTGTGTAACTATTTTGGCGGACCCCAACGAAGGTGAGGAAGAAAAGGTTATTTACTTACAGTTTCTAGATCCGGATAAACAGATTATAGAGGATAACGCAAATACTATTACGGTTAATGGTAATATCTACAGTAAACGTGTAGCATTTATATATATGGGAATAGAAACTTCCGTTTGCGAAGCGGTTACGGTTCCCGAAGGTTCCTTAAAGGAGGGTACGTATACACTCAATGTTTTTGAGGACGAACGTCTAATTACTTCTTCTGAATTTCAATTAAAATAATTATACTTCTTTAGGGCTAAAATTCTATTTTTGCGGCATGGCAAATCAAGAAGATAGTTTTAAGAAAGTAATATCCCACGCTAAGGAATATGGTTATGTATTCCAATCTAGTGAAATTTATGATGGATTAAGTGCCGTATACGATTACGGACAAAATGGTGTTGAGCTAAAAAAGAACATTAGAGAGTATTGGTGGAAGGCCATGGTACAGCTAAATGATAACATAGTTGGACTTGATAGCGCCATCTTTATGCATCCTACTACCTGGAAGGCATCTGGGCACGTTGATGCGTTCAATGACCCCTTAATAGATAATAAAGATTCTAAAAAGCGATATAGAGCAGATGTGCTTATCGAAGATTATGTCGGCAAGTTAGATGCTAAAATAGAGAAAGAGGTCAAAAAAGCGGCGAAGCGTTTTGGAGATGCCTTTGACAAGGAACAGTTTTTGGCCACCAATCCACGAGTGGTAGCTTATCAAGAGCAAGGAAAGGCTATTTTGAAACGTATGGGATCATCTTTAGAGAATGAAGATTTAGCCGATGTTAAAGCGCTTATCGAGGAATTAGATATTGCTTGTCCTATGTCCGGGTCTAAAAATTGGACGGACGTAAAGCAATTCAACCTTATGTTCGGAACAAAGCTTGGCGCCAGTGCGGATAGTGCTATGGACCTTTATTTAAGACCAGAAACCGCTCAGGGTATATTTGTAAATTTCTTAAATGTTCAAAAGAGCGGAAGAATGAAAATTCCTTTCGGGATTGCCCAAACTGGGAAAGCTTTTAGAAATGAAATAGTTGCCAGACAGTTTATCTTTAGGATGCGTGAGTTTGAACAAATGGAAATGCAGTTTTTCATTCAGCCAGGGACGCAAAAGGAGTGGTATGACACTTGGAAAGAAAAACGCATGAAATGGCATCTTTCTTTAGGGCTTGGACAGGATAACTACCGATTCCATGATCATGATAAATTAGCGCATTATGCTGATGCTGCCGCAGATATAGAGTTCCGTTTCCCATTTGGTTTTAAGGAGTTGGAGGGGATTCACTCCCGAACGGATTTTGATCTATCCAAACACCAAGAATTCTCTGGAAAAAAGCTACAGTATTTTGATCATGAAACAAATAAGAACTATGTTCCTTATGTTTTGGAAACATCCATAGGTCTTGATCGTATGTTCTTAGCGGTCTTTTCTAATTCGTTACAAGAAGAAGAATTGGAAAACGGTACTACCAGAACGGTACTTAAATTACCGGCGGTATTGGCACCTACAAAAGCAGCCATATTACCATTGGTCAAAAAAGATGGACTACCGGAAATAGCTAACGAAATTATAGACGACCTTAAATGGGACTTTAATGTGTTGTACGATCAAAAAGATGCTGTTGGTCGCAGGTACAGAAGACAGGATGCCAATGGCACCCCTTTGTGTATTACAGTTGATCATCAGTCAAAAGAAGACGGCACGGTCACCATTCGTCATAGAGATTCTATGGAGCAGGAAAGAGTGGCAATTACAGACTTAAAATCAATTATACACAAGGCCGTAGATATGCGTACTTGGTTAAAGAAGATGGAGTAGGTTATAGGGTGTAACTAAGCTTTAGACTACCATAGTAATTTCGGTCGTTTCCAGGATAAAAGTAACGCGGTTCCCTGCCGCCAAAACTATTGGCGTTAATTAAAACGGACTGTGCATATTTAGTATTGAAGACATTGTTGATTCCAAAGTCAATCCCAAGTAGCAATTCGTTAAACAATGCTGTCTTGTACCCCAAACGTGTATTGATTACGGAAAAAGAATCACTGAATAAGGTTTCCTCGTCACGAAGCGATATTTTATCTACAAATTGATGAGTGGTGTTCCAATACAAACCGTTTCCAAAATTAGTCTGTAGGCCAGAAACTATGCGGTGTTTCGGTACTCCGGTTAGTTGATTTCCCGAAAAATCCTCGTCCCCGTCAACAAAATCTATAAAGGAATGATTACTAAAAGTATAGCTCACAAAAGGAGTGGCACTTATTTTTTCTGAGAGCGAGAGTCTGTAACTCAGGTCTAAGTCTAAACCTTGGTGTTGGGTTTTACCTGCGTTCCTTCCTATGAACTGATCATCTCCAATACGTTCGGCGACTAATAGGTCGTTGATGCGCATATGGTATAGCGCAGCCTCTATCGTAAATGCTCCATCAGTTTTTCGTATTCCCATTTCGTAGTTCGTGCCTGTTTCTTGTTTAATGTCGGGATTAATTATACCGTCCGGCGTAAGGGTTTCTTCTAAGCTGGGGTTTGAGAATCCTCGACTAAAATTTGCGTAAAGCTCGCTATCATCACCTAGTACATAGGTTATGTCTAGACTAGGAAGGAAAAGGGCCTTAAAATTCCTTTCTGCACTTTTATTAAGCGCTCCAGTATTGAATAAGTCCCTAAAGTCATAGTTGGTCTTATTTATGTTTATGCCCATTTGCGCAGTAAACTTTGGAGAAATAGGATAGGCGACGGTGGCAAAACCATTGAACTGCCTACGAAATTCCTTGTTATCTGATAGTCTATCACCCTGTAAACTGCCGTTCCCATTATTTTCTTCATACAAATTTTCAAAGGTTCCCCAGGTAAATTCGTCCTTGTAAAGTTCACCTCCAAACGTGTATTTTAAATTCTTCCGTTTGGTGCCAAGAGCACCTGAGAATAAGGTTCGAAAGCCATATCCATTGGTGTATTCATCCAGTATATTAAAGGGTCTGGGCTCGTAGTGGTCTAGATAAGTATAAAACAAACTCGTGGTATTTCTAAGTTTAGCACTATGCTTGTAGGTGTGTGAAAGACCAATAAGGGTGTAATTATTACTTTCAAAACCTTGGGCAGACCTCCAAGTAAAAGCGGCTTGAGTAGGGTCTTCATCAAATGCAGATTGACTTATACTACTCGCTATTTGAGCCGTGTAATCGATATGGTTCACTAGAAGCCCAATTTCACTTTTTGAACTTAGTTTAAAGTTAGAATTTAATAAGATTCCGTCTCGCTCAAAACGATTGTTTTCTCGGAAGCCATCAATTTCCATATGACCATATTGCAGTGATAGATGAAAGTTTTCATCAGAATGTACAAATCCTAGACTATTTTTGAAAAGCCCATAAGAACCTAAGGTAGTATTGTTGGAAAATCTTGTAGGCTGATTGCGTATCTTTTTAGTATTCAACACAATTGCCCCACCAAGGTTAGTGCCAAAACCAGTTGCCTTAGGACCTTTTATGATTTCCATGGAAGTAAGATTTTCCAAATCAAAGGCTTCTATGGTAGAAAACCCCGTTCCATTGGTAACGGGAATATTATTATAGTATAAACGTAGTTTGTCCGTACCAAAAGGAGTACGTGCCCCGACTCCACGTATGGTAATTCTATTGGTGTTCAATGCACCTGATAGCGCATAAACTCCAGACACTTGATTAATAGAGTTAACCAGATCAACAGGACTGTAATTTTGAAACACTTTGGTGCCAATAATTTTAGACGGAATAATACCAATACTATTTTTTGCCGTTAAGGTGTCAATTACCACTACTTCGTTCAATATGGTAATGCTATCTTTTTCCCGGGAATTTTGGCATAAGCCAACAGCTAGGAAAAAAAGAAAAAAGGGTAATGAGAGGTGTTTCATGAAAAAAGTTGAAGCTTCAAAAATAGGATTTTAAAATCGAAATCCGATAGACAGACCCGCCCTATACATAAATGAATTTTGAAAATCTTCAGGGTTAATATTTCGCCCTAGTCCACCATTGATTTCTAGTGTAAAACGCTCGCTTCGAGTTGCCCATTTGGTTCCGAGCCCCAGTCCCAAGGCCATAGTTCCGAAATCGTTATTACGGCTTCCAAGTGTTTCTGTCAAATCTTCATTTTCGCCAGTGTAGTAGAGACCAAAAGCTTCTGCAAAGAAGCCACTTCTGGGATTGTAGCCAAAGTAGGCGCGTAAGTTTGGGCCAATTCCAAAATTACCATTGTAATCGGTAGCATCACCATTAAAATATAAAGTACCTCCAATACTAGTATCCTCGTTTAAATAATACTCATAGGAACCTTCAACGGTTGTAGTAGCCAAAAAATGACCAATGTTAAATTTTACTTCGTGGTTATTGGCAAAAGAAGAATAGGCTTGCCCTATCACTAGATTTGATGTTAAAACAAAAATGGAAATAAAAAGTACTTTTCTCATTGCTTTCATTTAGAAATTACGATTTGTCCAAAGCAAATGGTATTCCAAAGTTGCGAAGTTAAAATTTTAATACCATCTAAAGAGGCTTATTGCCATCGGCTTTTTCTATTTTTGAATCAAATTTGTTTTATGAAAATTGTATCCTATAATGTCAACGGAATAAGAGCTGCTTTAAAAAAAGGGTTTATAGAATGGTTGCAATCTGTTAATCCAGATGTTGTCTGTCTACAGGAAATCAAGGCACAGGAAGATCAATTGGACCTTGCCGTTTTTGAAGAAGCAGGCTACCCATATAATTATTGGTATAGTGCCCAGAAAAAAGGATATAGTGGTGTTGCTATTCTTTCAAAAACAAAACCGGACCATGTTGAGTGCGGCACGGGTATTGAAACAATGGATTTCGAGGGAAGAAATCTCAGGGCTGATTTTGGAGATCTTTCGATTATGAGTATGTATCTACCATCTGGCACCAATATGGATAGACTAGATTTTAAGCTTAATTATATGGCAGAAATTCAAGATTATTTTAACGAACTGCGAAAGGAAAAGCCAAATCTCGTCGTTCTTGGAGATTACAATATATGTCATGAAGCTATTGATATTCATAATCCTGTAGGGCTTAAAAACGTATCTGGATTTTTACCTGTAGAAAGAGAATGGATCGGAAATTTGATAAAAAGTGGTTTTATAGACAGCTTCAGACATTTTAATACAGAACCCGATAATTATACCTGGTGGAGCTACAGGGCCAATGCAAGAAACAATAATAAAGGTTGGCGACTGGATTATGCCATGGTGGCAGAACCTTTAAGGGATAGATTAAAGCGCTCCGTAATACTTTCAGAAGCTAAACATAGTGATCACTGTCCTATTTTAGTTGAGGTAGATTAATATCTTTTTATGCTTAAGAACAGACTTCCTTTACTTTTTGTTTTTCCACTATCAATTTTAATTTGGTTGTTTGGAAATGAGGTTGAAGAGGAGTATTTTGTTGTTGAAGCTGCTATTATTGATACCTTAGAAGTACAAGATAAGGGAGCAACTCTGGCAGCTGTGTATTGTGCTACCTGTCATAAATTACCTAAGCCAGAATCATTGGATAAATCGACTTGGGAAAATAGTGTTCTACCCAATATGGGGCTTCGTTTGGGTCTTAAAATAGACGGGAAGAACTGGTATGATACCATGAGCGAAGCCGAAGCTGATATCGTCAGAAACTTGAGGATATACCCAGAGTATCCATTAATTACCAAACAGGATTGGGACGTAGTAAAAAAGTATTACATAAGTAACGCACCAAAAGAGTTGCCCGCTCAATCAAAAAGAAAAGATACGAGCAATACTATCTTTCCATTTAGTGCTCAGACCATAAGTATTGGTGATTCTAAGTTACCTCAAGTAAGTTTACTTCGTTTTAATCCCGAAACCTCCGAATTATATATTGGGGATTTTCAAAATCTAATTACTATAGATAATAGGGGAAACATAACCAATAAATGGAATTTGGAAAGTCCGGCATCGGATATCGGCTTCGTAAAAGGTGAAAAGCCATTACTGCTAAGTCTTGGTAAGCTTTCGCCATCTGATCAAGCCTTAGGTAAATTATCCCGGCTAGATAAGAAAACGAGTTCAACCAAAAATAATATAGTACTATCCAATCTAAAACGACCGGTAAATTTTCAAGTGGCGGATTTAAATAATGACGGTAAGGAAGATTTAGTACTATGTAGTTTTGGACATTATGGAGGAAAACTTTCTTGGTTAGATGATTTTGATAGTTCAAAAGAGTACGTTTTAAACACCTTGCCAGGAACTAGAAAAGTAGAAATTTCGGATTTCAATGGTGATGGTAGACCGGATATAATGGCCCTTATGACTCAGGCCAGGGAACAAATAACCATTTACTATAATCAAGGAAATAACGAATTTAAAGAACATAATGTGTTGAGCTTCGATGCTGTCAATGGCACTAGTTATTTTGAGTTGGCGGATTTTAATGGAGATGGCTACCAAGATATTTTAGTAACTAACGGCGATAATCGAGATTATTCTCCGATTGATAAGCCCTATCACGGAATTCGGGTTTATATCAATGATGGGAACAACGAATTTAAGGAGGCCTACTTTTTCCCCATGTACGATTGCGGTAAAGCAATGACCCGGGATTTTGACGGTGATGGCGACCTTGACATCATTGGAGCGGCCCTCTATTCGGAGTACACGGAAAATCGAAACGCGAAAGAAAGTGTAGTTTACCTAGAGAATAAGGGAGGGTTAAATTTTAAGCCTTCCTATATGGATGTGCCCATTCATGGTAATTGGCTAACTATGGATGTGGGAGACTTTAATGCTGACTCCCATTTAGATATTATGTTGGGAACTTTTATATATAACATTCCAGAAATGATGTCCATAACCATGAATACAGGAACAACTTCTTTTCCACAGGTTCTTCTTTTGACGAATTTATCCGATTAAACTTTAAGATTAAGTTAGAATTTTAATATGTTCCGATGTAGGGATATTTTATTTGCTAATTTTGCACTCTTAAAAGATAATCCATAGTTATATGAAGTACACCAGCCTGCCGCATACCGACATTGAAGTAAGTAAAATTTGTCTAGGTACTATGACCTGGGGTAAACAGAATACAGAAGAAGAAGGTCATGAGCAAATGGATTATGCTTTGGACCAAGGGGTGAATTTTTTTGATGCCGCAGAATTATATCCCGTACCAGCACATGCAGATACTTATGGCCATACGGAAAAAATAATTGGAAGCTGGTTCAAGAAAAATGGTAACAGGGATAAAGTAGTACTAGCGTCTAAAATTGCTGGTAATGGTGATTACACCAAGTTTATACGGTCTACGGGTTTTTCTAGGGAATCTATCATAGAGGCCGTAGAAGGGAGTTTAGCAAGATTACAAACCGATTATATTGATTTGTACCAGTTGCACTGGCCAGAACGTAATACCAATTATTTCGGAAAAAGAGGTTATACGCATGATATATCCGATCATTGGGAAGATAATTTTCATCAAGTTTTAGAAACTTTACGAGATTTAAAACGAGAGGGAAAAATACGTCACGTAGGTACTTCTAATGAAACTCCGTGGGGTACCATGCGTTATCTTGAGGAGAGTAAGGTGCATGCTACTTTGCCACGTACCATAACCATACAAAACCCCTATAATTTATTGAACCGGCTTTTTGAGGTAGGACTTGCAGAAGTTGCCATGCGTGAAAAAATTGGCTTGTTGCCATATTCACCACTTGCTTTTGGAGCATTGAGCGGAAAATATTTAGGAGGAAGAATGCCGGAAGGCTCTAGGGTATCGCTTTTTCCACGGTTTGACAGATATACTGGAGAGATAGCAACAGAGGCTACTCAGAAGTATTATGAATTGGCACAAGCGAACGATTTATCCCTTGCCCAGATGTCCCTTGCCTTTGTAAATACTAGACCCTTTGTGACCAGTAATATTATCGGTGCAACCTCTATTAAACAGTTGACGGAAAATATAGCAAGTATAGATGTTTCGCTGTCAGAAGATGTCTTAAAAGGAATAGAGGCTATACACGGTCAAATACCTAATCCGGCACCATAAAAAATTGATATGTTCACCTTAAAAGTAGGTTTTGGTCAAATTGTTCTTATTGTTATAGTCATTGTTATTATTCTAGTAATGGCAAGAATAATGAGGGATAAACGCTAATCGAATAAACCTCGTACTACATCTTCAATCTTAGAGGCCAATAACACTTTTATTTTTGTGTTCTTGAGGCCTATCTTATTGTTTTTAGATACGATTATTGTAGTGTAACCCAATTTTTCTGCCTCGAGTATACGTTGTTCTACCCGCTGTACCGGTCTTATTTCTCCGGCGAGACCAACCTCTGCGGCAAAACAAATTCCTTTTTCAATAGGGATATCCTCATTGCTGGATAAGATAGCCGCAATAACGGCCAAATCAATAGCCGGGTCATCCACAGAAATACCACCTGTAATATTCAGGAATACATCTTTAGCTCCTAATTTAAAACCCGCCCGTTTTTCCAATACCGCTAACAACATATTAAGACGCTTTGCATTATAACCCGTTGTACTGCGTTGAGGTGTGCCGTAAACCGCAGTGCTAACTAGCGCCTGAATTTCTATAAGCAAGGGCCTCATTCCTTCTACGGTAGAGGCTATTGCGGTTCCACTAAGACCGTCGTCGTTTTTGGAAATCAGTACCTCGGACGGATTGTTCACTTCCCGCAGGCCATTACCCTGCATTTCATAAATCCCTAACTCGGCTGTAGAACCGAACCTATTTTTTAAAGATCTAAGGATTCTGTAGACATAATTACGGTCGCCTTCAAACTGAAGCACCGTATCTACCATATGTTCTAGAATTTTTGGACCAGCAATAGAACCATCTTTTGTAATATGACCAATAAGAATAACCGGGGTATTGGTTTCTTTGGCAAATTTGATAAGTTCTGCAGTGCATTCCCTAATTTGAGAGATGCTTCCAGCAGCAGATTCAATATAATCAGAATGTAGTGTCTGTATGGAATCAATAACCACAATATCGGGTTCTGTAGCTTCAATCTGTTTAAATATGTTTTGAGTTTTAGTCTCCGTTAGGATAAAACAAGTTTCACTATTAGGGAATATGCGGTCCGCTCGCATACGTATTTGCTTTTGGCTCTCTTCTCCAGAGACATATAACGTTTTATATGGTAATTTTAATGCAATTTGGAGCAACAGCGTACTTTTGCCCACTCCTGGCTCTCCACCTAGAAGTACTAGGGCTCCAGGGACTAATCCTCCACCAAGGACTCGATTAAATTCAAGATCAAAAGTATTGAGGCGAAGTTCTTTTTCCGTACTTATTTCATTGACTAAAAGTGGCTTGGAAACTCTTCTAGCTTGGTTTTCGGGTGTTTTCCAACTTGTTTTTTCTTCCTTTTGGACAACTTCCTCCACTACGGTGTTCCATTCTTTACATGCAGAACATTGTCCAACCCATTTTGCGTATTGTGTTCCGCAATTCTGACAAAAAAATGCAGTTTTTGTTTTAGCCATTCTCTAGCAGGTGCTATTTGTGCTAAAGGTAACAAGAAGTTTGAAAATGATGGAGGTAATTTTTAGAAATCAAGGGCTATTTATCCTTGTACTTTTGCTTACTGAATTCAGTGAAAGCGATAAAAAAGGAAGCCCAGGCCATTAGCAAGCCCAGACCATTATATACAAGGTTGAACTCACCTTTTAATCCAAAGTAAGTAAATAGTATACCTGAAATTATAAAGTATTTAGAGTCTATTTTTATCATGCGTAGTAGGTGTTAAAAACGGTTGGGATTTGGGATTTGGACAAGAAGGTTAAAAACCAAAATCAGCTTTTAACGCATCCATTTTTTCAAGTGCCATTTCTTTGGTCAAGAAATCTATTTCTTCCATTTGAAATGCTTTTTCAAAGGTTTTTAAGGCTTTTTTAGGTTCTCCTAATTGCTCGTAATATTCACCTTCAAAATAGAAACCAAGCATTGTTTCTGGATATTGCTGTTTACAAAGGTCGGACAAGGGTTTTAAAGATTCAAAATCTTCTTTTTTCCTAGAAGCTGCATAAACGGCCATAATATCATTAAGCTCTACTGGTTTACTGAAACCAAAAAGGTCTTCAATACCCTTGTATTTATTTTCGAGGTAGTCAAAAACAGGCTCTTCCGATGTGAGTATTTGAGTTTTATACTCTTTTGGACTTATGGGTTTAAACATTGCAAAAATATTATCAAAGGCTTTCCCAAGGCCATATGTGGCTATAGATATATGGTCAGCACCCGTGTACTCATCAAAAAAGTAATGTAAACTTTCTTTTTCAATTGCTTTAATAGCTTTGTCCATTTCAAATACGGCTGCCGTTCCTTTATTTTTTTCTCCTTCTACGATGAGCTGGTAGAATATTTGCTTATCAAATACGCCCAATCTACTCGCAACCCTTGTTCCCATTTCTGGTGCCAATGTCGGAGATATACTTATATACGCATTAAAAAGGGAGTTGTCTTTAAATAGCCAGTAGTTTTGAAAATTAGCTGTTATGTCGTATCCCACGATCATTTTAAAAGGAGCTGTACTAAAATTAAGGTCTAGGTAGGGTATAAGTTCCATTCCTAAGAATTCAAAGAATTTCTTTCCCTTTTCGCTTGGTAATCCACTATCTGGCTCAAAGGCGCAGTCCTCATACCTCAAGTCATCTTTACTTTGGTTAATACCTACCACTATACTTTCTGGCATGCCGTGAAAACGGCTATAGAATTTTGAGGTTGCAACAACTTGGTCAAATAAGTAGTTGCCATCCAGTACAATGACTAAGGGATACTTTTTGGTGTCATCTAGGTTTTCTGGGAAATAGTATTGCACATCCCTTCTTTCTTGAAGTTTAAATGATTCAAAGATTTCCTGTTTCACTTGTGCGTTGACTAAAAACCCAACAGATAGCACTAAAAGAAGAAAAATACGCTGCATAAACTTTGTTTTGGCAGCAACACAGTACTACCTATTACGGTTCAATAACGGTAATAGGAGAAAAGATATTGCACCAAAAACAATGTTCATAAGTGTTTGTGCGATCCACATTATCCAACCGAATGCATCCCCCGAAACTTCTTGTATGCCAAATAGGACTAGGGCTTTACTTACCAATATGGGAAAAAGTCCTACTCCACCGTTGGTTGTTGCCATTGCAAATGCACCAAAAACAAATGCGACCATGACTTCACTTAGACCCAAATTTACGGTAGATGGCACTGTAAATTTAATGACCCACATCATACCGATATAACAAGACCATATAAAAAAGGTGTGTGCCACGAACGCCCATTTGCGCTTCATTTTAAAAATACTGAAAACCCCGTCTAGCAAACCTTTCACAAAACCTTTTATTCGTAAAGCGAAGTTAGATTCGGATTTCTTTATGAAGAGTACAAATATTAAAACACCAATAATCACGGCTGCCAACAGCATAAAAATACCATTAAGATTTAGCCCGCGTTCTTGAAAAAACACGAGTATAATTTCTGTCTGAAGCAGCAAGGTAATCGTTACCACAAGTAAAAGCATAAAGACGTCAATAACACGTTCGGTGACAATAGTTCCAAAACCTTTTTCAAAAGGAACACCTTCATACGTTGTTAGCGCTGTTGCTCTTAGAATTTCACCAGTTCTGGGTACACCTAAATTGGCCAGATAAGCCATGAAGATCATAAAAACGTTATTGATCAGTTTAGGTTTGTATCCTAAGGGTTCCAAGAGATAATTCCATCGTATTGCTCTAGATATATGTCCTAGTAGACCAAGAATAAGGGAAATTGTAATCCAAAAAACATTAGCCTCTTTGATATAGAATAAAATCTGTTCGCGATCAGAAGGTGCCGTCTTTTGATACCAATAAAGTACCAAAAACACGCCAATAGCAATTGGAAGTATTGTTTTTAAAGTTTTTTTTAGGGAATTGGTCAAAATCTGTACTGCAGTTTAACTTAAATCTAGACCAAGTTACTTAATTTAAGTCAACAAATTGTTTGCCTCATTTGGGAAAACCAAAGATGGATTAAAATCTTTAGCCTTTTCAATATCCATTCTAGCGTAAGTAATCAATATTAAAACATCGCCAACGGCTACTCGTCTAGAGGCGGCACCGTTTAGTGTAATTTCACCACTTCCTCTTGGGCCGGGTATGGCATAAGTTTCAAGTCGTTCCCCATTATTATTGTTGACGATCTGTACTTTTTCGCCTTTAATAATATTGGCCGCATCCATTAAATCTTCGTCAATGGTAATGCTGCCGATATAATTAAGGTCAGCACCTGTAACTTTTACACGATGAATTTTTGATTTTACTACTTCTATTTGCATTGGGTAAAATTAATTTAGAGCTATATTATCAATAAGTCTTACGCCTCCAGCGTAAACGGCTATAAAGGCCCTATATTTTATATTTTTCTGTTTTCTTTTCGCGGGCGTCAAGGTTTCTACATCGGTTATATCAAAATACTCTAATTCTAAATCATTTTCCGAAAGAAAAATATCCTGCACCCATTCTTTAATATTAGGAACACTTTTCGTGCCAAATTTTTGCTTGGCAGTCTTTAAGGTGCTATAAATTAAACCGGCCTTATGCCGTATATTAGAATCTAGCCTTTCATTTCTAGAGCTCATGGCAAGCCCATGGTCTTCACGAACTATTGGGCATGGTACTATTTCAACCGGTATTTCTTGTATTTTAGTTAACTTCTGAATGATACGTAATTGTTGAAAATCTTTTTCTCCAAAATAAGCCCTTTTAGGGTTTGTTAGTTTTAGAAGCGTTTCAACAATAGTTCCTACACCGTTAAAATGGTTATCTCTAAATTCTCCTTCCATTACCTTGTCCAAACCATGAAAATCATAGGTGTTTGAAACCACCGTATCATCATAAATTTCTTGAATGGTAGGTGCAAAGACCATAATATCAGGAGATATACTATGAATTAACTCCAAGTCTTTATTAAGCGTGTTGGGGTATTTTTCTAAATCTTCCGGATTATCAAATTGAGTCGGGTTTACAAATATGGTGACAATGACATACTCGCTGTCTAAAACCGCCTTTTTGATTAAGGAAGCATGCCCTTCATGTAAAGCTCCCATTGTGGGTACTAGTCCAAGGTTACTATTGTCGGATAATTTTTGCAAGTGCTTTAAAAGCTCTTTTTTAGATATAATGGGGAGCATGTAATTTTGTCATTAACGAGCAAACTTACTATAAATACTGCTAATCTCTATATTTTTTGTAATTTTGCACCTGCATTTCTGCGAAAAATTAAAAACAGCTTTTATGAATGGTAAAAAGATATTGTTTGTATCCTCTGAATTAGTTCCTTACCTGCCGGAAAACGAGGTTTCATTAATGTCCTATGAAGCGCCTAGAATGGTCAATAGCAATGGAGGACAAATAAGAATCTTTATGCCTAGGTACGGAAATATAAATGAAAGAAGGCATCAGCTACACGAAGTAATCCGATTGTCTGGGATGAATCTGGTAGTTAACGATATGGATATGCCACTAATTATAAAGGTGGCATCTATACCAAGAGAGCGTATTCAAGTATATTTCATAGATAACGAAGAGTATTTCAAAAGAAAAGCCACTTTTACAGATAAAGAAGGTAATTTATTTCCTGACAACGATCAAAGGGCCATATTCTTTGCAAAAGGGGTTATGGAAACCGTTAAAAAACTGAACTGGTCACCAGATATCATTCATGTGCATGGTTGGATGGCGAGTTTACTGCCTTTGTATCTTAAGAAGTATTATGCGGACGAGCCACTTTTCGCAGATAGTAAAATAGTTCTTTCGGTCTATGGAAAAACATTTGAAGGAGAGCTCGATAAGAATATGCTTAAAAAAATCACCTTTGATGGTATCCCCGAAGAAGAAATCACCTCTTTAGGGTCCCCCACATATAATAATTTGTTAAAAGTAGCGGTAGATTTTTCAGATGCGGTTATTTTAGCCTCTGAAGAGATTCCAGAAGAATTGAATTCACATATTGCTAACCTCCAAAAACCAGTGTTGTCCTATGTTCCCGTTCAAGAATTTGAAGAGGCATATGCCAATTTTTATAACACGGAAGTTTTAAAATAATCTGAATGAATTTTTTTAACAAAAGCCCTTATACAGCCTTTATAGGCCTCGTTTTTGTGGGTATTTTTTTCACTTCTTGTGAAGAAGAATTAACTACGATTGGTGCTGGTGTTGTTGCTACGGACCCATTTACTACTGGGAAAGAAGTGTATGACGTTTTTGCTTTCAATAAAAATATTGAAGCTGTACGAACCAATAAACTACCCATTTATCAATTAGGTACATTTACCGATGCCACGTATGGTAAAACAGAAGCTTTTGTTACTTCACAATTACAACTTCCAAGTGGTAATCCTACTTTTGGTACGCTTGCGCAAAGCACGGAAGATAATGCAGATACAGATGACGTTATCACGACAATACAGGAAGAAGAAACGGTCAAAGAAGTATTTCTGTATATTCCATATTTAACAAAAGCTGGCTCAAGAGATAGTGATTTAGATGGTGTTGATGATGAGTTTGATAAAGAGCCAAATGACGCTACCAATGACAACGATGGTGACGGGGTTTCCAACAGGGGAGAAACAGCTACAAATACGGATCCACTCGATCCTAATAGTGTAGATGCCGATATTGATGGGAAGAACGATACTGACGGAGCCACAATATTCGCAAATAATTTTGCTAGAAGGGTAGATTTAGACAGTATCTACTTTAATGGTAAAAATTACGATGATTTAGACGTTAATGGAGACCTAGAGGTAATTGCGCCACCTATTTTTAATTTAAAGGTGGAGCGTTCTACGTTTTTCCTAAGAGATTTAGATCCTAGTACAGATTTCCAAGAAGCACAAGAGTATTTTTCTTCACAAGAATTTGCTCCGTCTTTTGTGTCCGACGTGTTGTTTGATTCAAACGAAGACGGGCAACTTAGTATAGACAGCAAGGAAATCTTGATTCCAAGAGAAGATGATGAAACCACGGAAGACGTGGACGAATCTCAATCCTCTAGTCGTTTGAACCCTGGAATAAGAATACCTTTAGACAATGCATGGTTTCAAGAGAATATCCTTAATAAGGAAGGAAGTTCGGAATTACTGAGTCAAGCTAATTTTAGTGAGTTTATGAGAGGTATTCATTTAACGTTGACACCTCAGGAAGGCGAGGATTTGATGTTATTGTTAGATTTAAGACAGGCCAGTATAACAATGACCTACACTTTTAAATCATATAGCACCAATGGTACCGCGGACGATATATCCGATGATGAGATAGAAACCAATGAGAGAGATTTTATTTTTAACCTTATATCCGGGTCTCCAAACGGAGCAATATTAGGTAATGCCGTAAATACGCTACGAAATGAAGTATATCCGGCCCAGGTTTTGGATAACTTGGACAATGAAGAAAATGCTTCAAGAATTTTTCTAAAGGGAGGTGCTGGTGTTACCGCTAGAATTAATCTTTTCGAGATGAATGAAGGAGAGAGCGTTATTGAGCAAATTAGAGCGGAAAATTGGGTTATTAATGAAGCTAATTTGGTTTTTAATGTAGACGCAACTTTAGCCGGTAACAACATAGCCCCACCAAGACTTTATTTATACGACATGGAAACGGGAAATCCCCTTTACAATCCACTAACCGAACAAAATACAGCGGAAAATATCTTTGGTCTTTTTCTAAATTATGATGGAATCATTGAAACTAATAACGATGGCACTGTAAAGTATACCGTTCGTATAACGGATTATATAAATGAGATAATAGTAAGAGAAGAGGCTAATAGTACCTTGGGCCTCATTCTTACCACTAATATTGAAGCAGTAGGTTTATCAAATGCTATGCTAGAAGAAGGAGAGGTTGACATACCAGCCACGGCTACATTGACGCCATTAGGAACTGTTTTCTTTGGCAGTAATATATTGGAGTCGGACCCTAATTTCGATAAAAGGCTTAAGCTGGAGATTTCCTATACACAAATTGATTAATTCTCCCTATTTCTTAATAAATTTTCTCTCAGATTATACAATTCATAGATTATTAGCGTTCTATATCCAGAAACTAGATAGTTTTTTGCGCATTAGTTTACTTTTGTGTAGGAAATTTAATATAAATCACCAAACACTAACAACATGTGTGGAATAGTAGGCTACATCGGCCATAGGGAAGCTTTCCCAGTTATTATTAAAGGATTACAACGACTAGAGTATCGTGGTTACGATAGTGCTGGCGTTGCCTTATTTGATGGAAACGAAATTAACCTTTCTAAGACTAAAGGGAAGGTAGAAGATTTAAAAAATAAAGCAAAGGGTATTTCTCAAAAAGGAAATTTGGGTATAGGCCATACAAGATGGGCTACGCACGGTGTGCCTAACGATGTAAATTCGCACCCTCATTATTCAAATTCTGGTGATTTGGTTATCATTCATAATGGGATTATTGAAAATTATGAGTCTATTAAAAAAGAGTTAACCAAAAGGGGATATACGTTTGAATCTGATACGGATACTGAAGTTCTTGTGAATTTAATAGAAGAAGTTAAGAAAACGGAGGATGTAAAATTAGGAAAAGCCGTTCAGATTGCTCTTAATCAGGTAGTCGGTGCTTATGCCATTGCCGTTTTTGACAAAAAGAAACCAGATGAGATAGTAGTGGCTAAATTGGGAAGTCCGCTAGCTATAGGTATTGGCGATAATGAATTCTTTATTGCTTCGGATGCTTCACCTTTTATTGAATTTACTAATAATGCCGTTTACCTGGAAGATGAAGAAATGGCTATTATACGTTTAGGAAAAGAGATAAAACTTCGCAAAATTAAGGATGATGCCGTTGCTTATCCAAGGATTTTGGAACTACAAATGAATCTTGAGGAGATTGAAAAAGGTGGTTATGACCACTTTATGCTCAAGGAAATATATGAACAACCAAGAGCTATAAAAGACACTTATCGTGGTAGGCTGCTCGCTGATCAAGGACTGATACGTATGGCAGGTATTGACCAGAACTTAGAAAAGTTCTTGAATGCCAATAGAATCATCATCGTTGCTTGTGGAACTTCTTGGCACGCTGGCTTAGTGGCAGAGTATATTTTTGAGGATTTAGCTAGAATACCCGTAGAGGTGGAATATGCTTCTGAGTTCAGGTATAGAAATCCGGTTATTACGGAAAACGATGTGCTGATTGCTATTTCGCAGTCGGGAGAAACAGCAGATACATTGGCAGCTATAAAATTAGCCAAGGAAAAAGGAGCTTTTGTTTTTGGAGTATGTAATGTAGTAGGTTCTTCTATTGCTAGAGAAAGTGATGCAGGTGCATATACCCATGCTGGACCAGAGATAGGAGTTGCTTCTACAAAGGCATTTACAACCCAGATTACCGTATTAACGCTTATCGCTTTAAAATTAGCGAAGGAAAAAGGTGTTTTTTCACAAACGCAATATCATGAGTACCTTACAGAATTAGAGACTATTCCTGCTAAGGTTGAAAAAGCTTTGGAGTCCAATCCGCTAATTGAAATCATCTCCAATGTTTATAAGGATTCAACCAACTGTCTTTATTTGGGCAGAGGTTATAATTTTCCTGTAGCACTAGAAGGTGCTTTAAAATTAAAGGAGATTAGTTACATACATGCCGAAGGGTATCCTGCTGCTGAAATGAAGCATGGCCCAATTGCACTTATAGATGAACAAATGCCGGTTTTTGTAATTGCTACCAAAAGAGGCCATTACGAAAAAGTGGTGAGTAATATACAAGAAATAAAATCAAGAAAAGGTAAGATTATCGCAATCGTAACGGAGGGTGACGAACAAGTAACAGAACTTGCCGATCATGTAATAGAAGTACCTGAAACTTTAGAAAGTCTAACTCCTTTGTTAACAACGATTCCATTACAATTACTTTCCTATCATATAGCAGTGATGCGAGAGTGTAATGTAGATCAACCGCGTAATTTAGCAAAATCCGTAACGGTGGAATAAAACGTTCGTAGACCAAATTTTGAAAGGGAGCCCTATTTTGTAGGGCTCCCTTCTTATTTTAAGGAATTCCTATTAGAGGCTCATTATTTTTATCAAAATAATACTATGCATGCATAATTTTTTTCATTTTACTATTTTCCATTTAAAATTATCTGTATCTTCAGCCCCTAACTAATTTTAACTCAAATTTACAATGAGAGCAATACTATTTTTAGCATTGATTCTGTCTGGGGCCTTAGGGTTTTCCCAAACGACAATCAATGGAAATGTTGTTGACCAGAACAATGAGCCTATACCAGGCGCCAATATTGTCATCGTAGGAAAAGCAATTGGTGCTACTGCTGACTTTGATGGTAACTTTGTTTTGTCAACCTCAGAAGTCCCCCCATTTAAAATTAATATTTCTAGTATTGGGTATGCGGACGCTGTAGAGAACGTAACTTCAAATAATCAAACCTTCACGGTGGTATTGGAAGAAACGCAAACTTTTTTGGATGAGGTGGTGATATCCGCTTCAAGAACTCCAGAACGTATTTTTGAATCTCCTGTAACGGTAGAGCGCTTTGGATTACAAGAAATCCAGAACACTGCTTCTGCGGACTTTTATGGTGGTTTAGAAAACCTGAAAGGCGTAGATGTTAACACGAACAGTTTAACCTTTAAGTCGGTAAACACCAGAGGTTTTGCCACTTTTGCCAATACACGTTTCATGCAATTGGTAGATGGTATGGATAACTCTACACCAGCCTTGAATTTCCCTATAGGAAATTTAGTGGGTATGATAGAGACTGATGTTTTAAGTGTAGAATTATTGCCTGGTGCATCTTCCGCACTATATGGTGCAAATGCTTTTAACGGTATCCTCTTTATGCGTAGCAAAAGTCCTTTTGATTATCAAGGCATTAGTGCATCGGTAAAACAAGGGGTTACTTCTCAAGAAGCTGCAGGAACAAATTCCTACACTGATGTTGGAATAAGGGCTGCTCACAAATTCAGTGATAAATTCGCAGTAAAATGGAATTTTGGATTTTTAGATGGTACCGATTGGGCAGCTACAAGCGAAGTAGATAAGTTTAATCCTGGAGCAACCCGTGCAGATTTAAATTATGACGGTATTAATGTTTATGGTGATGAGGTTTCAGCAGATATTAAAGATGTGGCCGTTACTTTAGAAGGTCTTGGTATTTTACCGGCAGGAGCCAATGCGCTAGTGCCATCGCAAGAAGTAAGTAGAACAGGGTACAACGAAAGAGACCTTACAAACTATACAGCTCGAAGTATTAAATCTGATTGGGGATTATATTACAGACCTATAGAAGGTAAAAGTCTTGAGCTCTCCTATGTTGGTAAAATCGGAACCGGAAATACCATCTACCAAGGAACTAATAGGTACAATATAGCTAGATTCTTTCAGGAGCAGCATAAATTAGAAATTAGAAACGATAACTTCTTTGTTAGAGGTTATGTAGTAGCTGACAAGGCCGGAGATTCTTATGATATGGTGTTTACAGGAATCAACATTAATCGGGCTTGGAAAGACGATAATACTTGGTTCGGGGAGTATGCCGGTACTTATGTGCAGGCTACGCTAGGAGGGGCTACTAACGAACAGGCGCATGCGGCTGCAAGGGCCCAAGCGGAAACAGGTAGATTTTTACCAGGCACACCAGAATTTCAAGCTGCCTTTAATCGTAGTATAAACGACCCCGATTTATCTACAGGGTCAAAATTCCAAGATGCCTCGAAGTACTATCACTCAGATGCAAATTATAATTTTAGCCATCTAATTGATTTTGCTGAGATACAAATAGGAGGATCTTACAGACAATACAGCCTAAATTCGTCAGGAACCATTTATACCGATTTTGATGGGCCTATAGACTATTCCGAATTTGGTATTTATACACAGATTCAGAAAAAGATTGAATTAGAAGGAGAAAAAAGCCTAAAACTTACTGGTTCTGTAAGGTATGATAAGTCAGAATTTTTTGATGGTTTCTTTTCACCGAGAATTTCGGCAGGATTTACCTTGAACAGGGATCATAACATTAGGGCTTCGGTACAAACAGGATTTAGAAATCCAACCACGCAGGATTTATTTATTGGTTTAAATGCGGGTAGAGCTATTCTAATTGGAGCAGCACCGGATAACCTAGACCGCTTTTCTAGAAATTATGATGTTAGTGGTGGTGGTCAGTTACTAGGACAGCCAGCGCAGATTACACAGACGGGTAGAGCGGCTTACGAGAATTCGTATTCGGCGGAATCTGTTCTTAGACTATCTCAAACCGGTAACCCGGCAGATTTGGAAATTGCCAATCCTGACTTGGTACAGCCAGAACAGGTTACATCCTTTGAAATAGGCTATCGTGGTAAGGTTGATAAGTTGGTTATCGATTTTAGTACCTATTACAACAGCTACAAGGATTTCCTTTCTCCAGAGAATGTAATTGCCCCTTATTATGGTGCCGTTGGCGACGGTTCTTTATCTGTAGCTGCAATTTCCAATGGCGATTTTCAAACATATCAAGCATACACAAATTCTGATGTAGATATAAATTCTTATGGAGCCTCTTTAGGCCTTACAGCCAAAGTACTAGGTAACTTTGACTTGAGCGGTAGTTATACTTTCACAAAACTAGATTTTGATAGAGAATTAAATCCAGATTTTCAGGTACAGTTCAATACGCCTGAGCATCAGTTCAAGGCCTCTTTTGGTAATACAGAACTATTTAAAAACTTCGGATTCAACGTAAACTATAGATTTAGTGATGATTATTTCTGGGAAGCTACATTTGGTAACGGAGTAATACCTGAGTTCCATGTCGTTGATGCTCAAATTAATTATTCTGTTCCTAGTATTAAATCCACTTTTAAAGTAGGGGGTAATAACCTGTTAGGAGATGAATATTTTACTGCTTTTGGAACAGGGTTCATAGGTTCTATGTACTACCTATCATGGACTATCAACAACTAAATGAAAATCAAATAATTATTTGACATGAAAAACTTAAAATATTTTTATTTACTAACCGCATCCTTGCTCTTTGTTAATTGTAATGACATTGAAGACGTAGACCTGAATGTCACTGAGCCAATGGAACCAGCTCCTGAGCTTACAGCAGGTTCTGCAGATTTTTCAAACTATGTTTCTTTAGGAAATTCTTTGACCGCAGGTTTTACGGACGGGGCATTATTTCAAGCAAGTCAAACCTTATCTTTTCCAAATATTCTTTCTCAAAAATTTGCTGTAGTCGGTGGGGGTAGCTTTACGCAACCCTTAACAAATGATAATTTGGGAGGTTTGGCTTTGGCTGGTACCAGAATTCAAGACCCAAGGTTAGTATTCGGAGGCGCAGGTCCTGTTGGAATAGAATCTCTGATAGGTCCAGTTACAGTGACTACTGATATCGCTTTGAACAATCCAACAGGTCCTTTTAACAATTTAGGAGTGCCTGGTGCTAAAAGTTTTCACCTCCTAGCACCTGGTTATGGTAATTTAGCAAATGTTCCTTTGGGACTTGCGAATCCATTCTTTGTTCGGATGACGGGAAGTACGCCGGATGCTAGTGTTCTTGAGTTGGCAGTAGGCCAATCACCAAGCTTCTTTTCACTTTGGATTGGGAATAATGATGTATTGGGTTATGCTACTACAGGTGGCGACGGTACTAATCCTTTAACGCCTGTAAACGGAGCACCTGGTGTTGGTTTTGATGGTAGTTATGGTGCGTTGATAGCAACACTTACAGCAGGTGGGGCGCAAGGAGTTGTTGCGAATATCCCGAATGTCATCGATATTCCGCATTTTACTACAGTACCGCATAATCCATTAGACCCTACAAATCCTGATTTCGGTTCTCAAATAGCAACTTTAAATGGTATTTTCGGACAATTAAATCAAGTATATGCTTTTTTAGAAACTCAGGGAATTCCGAACGCAACAGATCGGCAGATTGTCTTTGCTACAGACGCGGCTAGCGAGGTAGTGATAAAGGATGAGAATTTACCTGATTTATCAGCACAAATTGCCGGGGTTTTTAACGCTAGTCCTGCTTTCCCATTGTTTGTGCAATCCTTTGGACTTCCTGCAGAAGCGGCGCCTTTGGTTGCTGGATTGTTAGGTAATATCTACGGACAGACAAGAGAAGCTACTCCGGAAGACTTATTGGTTCTACCCAGTGCTTCTATCATTGGTACTGTAAATACAGCTTCTGTCGGGGCATTAATTGGACAAGGATTACCACAAGCATTGGCAGGTCAGTTCTCTGTTGAAGGTATTTCACTTCCTTTAGAAGACAAATGGGTGCTTACTCCAGAAGAACAGGCAGAAATAGCAACTGCTACGGCGGCATTCAATACTATAATTGAGGCCTCTGCAAATGCGGCAGGTTTAGCTTTGGTTGATGCAAATGGTTTATTGAATCAGTTGGCCAATGGAGGTATCACCAGTGGTGATTTTACTTTAACATCAAGTTTAGTTACAGGTAGCGCTTTTTCATTAGACGGAATACATCCAACGGCAAGGGGTTATGCACTTTTGGCAAACGAATTCATGAAAGCTATAGATGCTACATACGGCTCTAACTTTGAAGCTTCGGGTAATCTTGTCAATGTTGGTGATTATCCAACGAACTACTCTCCTGCACTTCAATAGAATAGCTGGGTTATAAAAAATATAAAGAGGCACTTTAATAGTGCCTCTTTTGTTTGGTAAAAAACCCTAAAAACAGTTTTTCTTTAAAATCTAATGACATATCTTTGCAGCCGGAAAATGAAAGCATTTTCTAGCTTATTTTAAACGCAATACATAAACAAAAGAGTAATGTCAAAAGTTACAGGTAAAGTTTCGCAAATCATTGGCCCTGTGGTTGATGTAGAGTTTCAATCAGGAGCAGACCTTCCTAAAATCTATGATTCTTTAGAAATCACGAACAAGGATAAGTCTAAATTGGTATTAGAAGTACAATCTCACGTAGGAGAGAATACGGTTAGGACAATTTCAATGGATTCTACTGATGGACTAAGCAGAGGTACTGATGTAGTGTCTACTGGAGCTGCGATACAGATGCCGGTCGGGGATGATGTTTATGGACGTTTGTTTAATGTAATTGGGGACGCTATTGATGGTTTAGGTGATTTGCCTAAAGCCGGAAAGGATGGTTTGCCAATTCACCGTGAAGCACCAAAATTTGAAGATTTAACGACTACTACAGAAGTACTATTTACTGGTATTAAGGTAATAGATTTAATTGAGCCTTATGCAAAAGGGGGTAAAATTGGACTGTTCGGTGGTGCAGGTGTTGGTAAAACGGTATTGATTCAAGAATTAATTAATAACATCGCTAAAGGTCACGGTGGTCTTTCCGTGTTTGCAGGTGTAGGTGAAAGAACTCGTGAAGGAAACGATTTACTTCGTGAGATGTTAGAATCTGGTATTATTAAATATGGGGATGATTTCTTGCACTCTATGGAAGAAGGCGGATGGGATTTATCCAAAGTAGACAAAACAGCAATGAAAGAATCAAAAGCGACTTTCGTTTTTGGTCAGATGAACGAACCACCCGGGGCACGTGCACGTGTTGCACTTTCAGGTTTAACTATAGCTGAATTTTTCCGTGATGGTGCGGGAGAAGGTCAAGGAAAAGACGTTTTGTTCTTTGTAGATAATATATTCCGTTTTACACAAGCAGGTTCAGAGGTATCGGCACTTTTAGGTCGTATGCCATCTGCGGTAGGTTACCAACCAACTTTAGCAACGGAAATGGGTGCAATGCAAGAGCGTATTACATCAACAAAGAGAGGTTCTATCACATCCGTACAGGCGGTTTACGTTCCTGCAGATGATTTAACCGATCCAGCTCCTGCAACAACATTTGCACACTTAGATGCAACTACGGTATTATCCCGTAAAATTGCAGAATTGGGTATTTATCCTGCTGTAGACCCATTGGATTCTACTTCTAGAATTCTAACTGCTGAAATTTTAGGGAATGATCACTACGCCTGTGCGCAACGTGTAAAAGAGTTATTACAACGTTATAAAGAATTACAGGATATTATTGCCATCTTAGGTATGGAAGAATTATCTGAGGAGGATAAATTGGCTGTAGGTAGAGCCAGACGTGTACAACGTTTCCTATCACAACCTTTTCACGTAGCTGAGCAGTTTACTGGTCTTAAAGGTGTTTTAGTTGATATTAAGGAGACTATTAAAGGATTTAATATGATTATGGATGGTGAATTAGATCACTTACCGGAATCTGCCTTTAACCTTAAAGGAACCATTGAAGAAGCTATAGAAGCTGGAGAGAAAATGTTAGCTGAAGCATAAATTGTTGCTAGTTGCTAGGTGATGGTTTTTTGTAAATAAGCCATCAACGAACAACGAACAACGAACAACGAAATAATATGTATTTAGAAATCGTATCACCAGAGGCAACCTTATTTTCAGGAGAAGTTACATCGGTAACCGTTCCTGGTATCAACGGTGAATTTCAAATGTTACAGGGTCACGCACCAGTAGTTTCTCTTTTACAAAAAGGAGATGTTAAGGTTGAAGGAAATATTTCCATCGATGAGGCTTATGAGAATGAATTTACTACCGATGCCACAGGTAAAACCATTCTTGCTATAACAAGTGGAACAATTGAAATGAAGGACAATAAAGTGATTGTATTGGCAGATTAGTGACTATACAAACTTAATAACATTAAAAGCCATACACTTCTATAGCGTATGGCTTTTTTATGTAAATAATATTGAAAGATAAAAATGTCATAATTTCTGAAGGGAATCGCCCTTTATGGCAATTGGTAATTGCTGCAGCGCATTATACTGCGATTGTAATATTGCTTTTCTTCTTTTTTACAAAATTTGAGTTTACTACAAATACCAAGATTTTAAGAGGTAGCTTTAGTTTACTGGAGGCAGCGATTTTTTTAATTCCGAGTGCTTTGGCATTTTCTGTAGTTAGGAGCTCGCTTTTCGACATGAAAAACAAACAATTTAAGATTGCATATGGTGTCGGGCCTATTAATTGGGGAACATGGCGGGCTTTACCTGAAATACAATATGTATCAATTTTTCGGCAGTCAAAGGCGGACGGTAATTTTGTGTACGAAGTAAATTTGTGGTACAAGAAGAATAAACATTTCAATATTTATCAGAATACCCATGCGGACACCGTTGAACTCATGGGGCGTAGTGTTGCGCAAACCCTGAATGTAGACTTATGGGATGCAACTGTTCCGCATAAGGAACATTGGGTGGAGATAGAGCGGGAGGAGTCTTAAGTAATCTTAATCGTTTTTATACGCAATTATAGCGCTGGTAGTGAGTATTTACAGATTGGTAGAAAGACCTTAATAGCTTGTTGTAGAAAAATTAATGATTTATTGGTATATTATCATAAAAAGAGCTCATGAGAAAAATAGTCGCATATCTACTAATCTTAGTGTTGTTTTCTTCTTGTAGTAAAGAAAGGTCTTCTATAACAATTATTCCAGCAGATGAAGTTATAGATAGGGAAGAAAATAATAGCGAAGAAGAACTTGAATTGACTACACCATTTCTCCGGGTAGATAATACTAGAATTGTAGACGGCAGTCAAAATAATGTAAAGTTACAAGGTGTTGCCTTCGGTAATTTTATTTGGACAAATACACCAACCCCCGCACCGCACCACACCGAAGAAGATTTTAAACGTGTGAAAGCTATGGGTATGAATACCATCAGGTTCTATTTGCATTATATTTTTTTTGAAGATGATGCAAATCCGTACACCTATAAACAAGCTGGTTGGGACTGGCTTGACCAAAATATTGAATGGGCAAAAAAACATGATGTTTATTTAATTTTGAACATGCATGCACCCCAAGGAGGATACCAATCGCAAGGCAATGGTGATGCCTTGTGGGATTTGGTTGAAAATCAAAATAGATTAGTAGCCCTTTGGCAGGCAATTGCCGAACGTTACAAATATGAAGACCGTATTGCTGGGTTTGGTCCGGTGAACGAACCCGTACCAACACAAGATATGAATCAATGGAGTGAGCTCGCACAAAAATTGGTAGATGGCATTAGAGAAGTAGATAAAAATCATCCCATCTTTTTAGAACGGGCCATTTATGTAAAAGGAACTAATGAAGTAGATGAAAATTTTAATTTTCCGCAAGTAAATGGGTCGGGGATTGTTTATGAATTTCATGAATACACCCCATATTTTTACACGCATCAATTACTAGACTTTGCTAATTTAGGTGACGGTGGCCGTTATCCTGATGAAAATGCGTTACAAGTACAAGATTTAAATTGGTATACCGCCAGTTTCAATAATCCTACGATACCTGCTGGCAATACAGATTGGACGTTTTATGAAGGCCAATCTTATCTTGTAGATGACCCTAAGGTAACAGTAGCCTTACCGGCATTGGTTGGAGCAAATACGGGCGATACTGTATTCTTTGATGACATTATCATCAAAGAATATAATGAAGATGGAATTTTTGTTAGAAATGTATATGAATCGGGTTTAGATAGTTTTGATGGGTGGAGTTTTTGGAGCGCAAATCAATCAGGAACCGCTGGTTTATCTACCACGGAAGGAAATTCTTCCAATACCAGCCTTTTTATAAAAAATAGTAACTCAGATGCCAATATCAGCAATTTTGCTGCTATGTTTGAACCACGGCAAGGCCATTCGTACCAAATTAATGGTTGGATGAAAGGAGAGCGTATTTCAAACACTTCAAATTGCACGTTACGGATTGATTTTTATACTTCGAATAGCCCTATTCAAAAACGAAATAAAAGTTTTCTTGAAAGTACCATACTGCCTATTGTAAATTGGTCAAAAGAGAATAATGTTCCTTTATATATGGGTGAATTTGGTGCAGGCACACCTTGTTTCGCTAACAATAAAGGAGGGCTACTATGGGTTGAAGATATGGTTGATATTCTCAACAAATACGACATCCCTTTTACCTATCATTCATACCATGAAGATTCTTTTGGACTGTATTTAGGCTTTGGTTTACCAGAACCTACCAATGTAAACCAACCCTTGATAGATTGGTTTACCAATAATCTGAATTAATCTTTTTATAGCGTTTAAAATTTGGTTTGCTTTTAGCCAGCGGTATTGTTTTTGTAAGCTAGTATATCTCCTGGCTGGCAATCCAATTCTTTACAAATAGCCTCTAAAGTAGAAAAACGTACCGCTTTTGCCTTACCGGATTTTAGTATAGATAAGTTGGCTTCTGTAATACCAATAGCTTTGGCGAGCTCCTTACTTTTCATGTTACGTTCTGCCAATACCTTGTCTAAGTTTATGATAATGCCCATATTATATGGTTAGGTCGTTTTCTTTTTTTAAGGAATTCCCTTCTTTAAATATCTCCGCAAGAAGAAAAGCAAAAATAGCTAGAGATAAAGGAACAATTGAGAGGCTGAAATTTATAAGTGAGCCTTCTTGAAAGGTAATCCATTGAACACTTCCTATTAAAAGGTATAAAAATAAGAAGTTACCAATACGCTTGAAGGAATTAATATTTTTCATTTGAAATGTACTGTAATTTTCTACTGATAGAACTACTTTTTTAAACTCCTTGAGCGCCAGAAATAAAAGGATAAGTAACGCCGAATATTGCATGAACAAAAGGTATAGTGATGGTATAGAAATAGTGTCAATGATGTAGTTCTTATCTATATTTAAAATTTTACTTGAAGAACCCCAAGTATCCAATTTACTATATTGAAAACTTGAATTTTTGAGCTGTATGTCAATCTTTTTATAAAAATCTTTTTCATATTGAAAGTGAACGAAAACACATATCAATAAAATAATAAGACTAATGCAGAGCGCTTGTGCTGCTCTACATCCGTATACTGCAAGATTTAATATTTTGTTTCTAGTCATTTTATATAGTTAAATCGTTTTCTTTCTTCAGTTGATAACCATCTTCGATTAATTTTGCAATTATTAAAATAAAGAATGCGATAAGTAACAAAGGAATTCTATCCGCAATGGCCGCTCCAAAGTTTTTCCCCATATTGTAGGCCACTGACTCTCCAACTACGGAGACTTTTTCAAAAGAATTTTCAAAAACCCGTATGATAAAAATTCCAATAGAGTAGTATATAAGGCCTTTTCCGACAGTTTTGAAAATGGTACTGTTCTGTTTGGAAAAAAAGGACTCTGCTTTTATCGAGTATATCGTTTTTCGAAATTTAAGCAATAGCCAAAACATATAAGATAATAGCGCTACTGTTAGCATGGTAAGAAATAATGACCAGTAAGTATTTACTGTATCAGATGATTCTAAGGAGTAAAACTTCAAGTGTATAAGTTTAGATAGGGTTACTACTTTAACTAAAAGGGTGCCACATACAGCAAAAATTAAAAAGTTAACAAGTATTTTAAACGAGCTTGATAGGTTTTTCATGATATTTTATTATTGTTTAACAATAACAAATATATAAAAATTATTGAAAAACAATAATATCAAATTTTGAGGGTACTCGTCATTTACATCCTAGAGAAAGAAAAACAGTACTTTGTTTTAGGATTAGTATTGGGAAAAAATGATTAATTCTTTAACCATGCCGCTCTTTTTTGTAGTGTTTCCTTGTTTGGTTCAAGACCTTCTTTTTCCATTAAGGTAATTACATAAGTAGGATCAGGCTGTAATGTAACCTGTCTATTTTTCTTAATTCCAAAACGTTCGAATTCGACATTCAATACATCTCCGACATTTAATTTGGCAATGTATTTATCAAAGGATTCTCCATTTGGAAACGGTTGTTCATTGATACTTAGGATAACATCACCTTTATCCAAACTAGCTTTGTATGCCGGGCTACCTATTTTAGGGTTGCTTTTTATAACGCCGTTTAAGTCTTTGTTTATGGCGGCGGCAGCTCCGAAATAGGGTTTAGTGTTATTTTGAGTCAAACGAATTCCGTTAGCTTCAAAAAGCATTTTATAATTTGGCATTCCGCTTGCGTAGATATAGTTATTAAAAAAGTTATCCCCAAAGTCTTTTCCGGCATAGGCATTAAGACTATCATGTAGGTTACGGATGGTATATGGTGTTGGAGTCTTACCATAGGTTTTCCAAACCAATTTCATATAATTGTCCAGATTCAAATTATTTTCTCTTAAGGCTAAATCTAGTGCCAAGCCAAGCACACTGCCGTAAGAATAGTAAGAGATAAAAGTATTTTCTCTATTTACTGGGTCAACCGAAGTAGCGGCATCCACAAAAGGCGCCTGAAAACTCATTTCAATAGGATTAAAGAACTCCCTTGCCGGTGAATTCCACACGTAGTTGAACGTACCCGTAAGTCCTTCTACATATTTTTCTGGTGTTATCAGTCCTGCTCTGCAGAGGATAAGATTTGTATAGTAACTCGTAAAACCTTCGGCAAACCATAAGGACCCGCTCATATTGGCGTTTTCAAAATCAAAAGGCTCTAAAGATTTTGGTCTTATACGTTCCACGTTCCAAGCATGGAAAAATTCGTGCGATACTGTTCCTATATTTCGTTCCAGGCCTCCGTTTGCCAAACTTCTTGTGCTTGTCAAGATAGTAGAATTTCTGTGTTCCATACCATCGCCAGATGCATTAGGGATATAACAAGCCAAGAACACATATTTTCCATAATCGAATTGGGGCAGTTCCCCATAAACCTCTTTTTCCGCTAAAACTACTTTTTTCACCTTCTCAAAATAGGTGTTCAACTCTTCATTAGTTCCATTATGATGAAGTGCTAGCTGTATGGTTTGGTTGTCTACTTTAAATTCACGTAATCCAAAATTGCTAATTTCAGTTGGGCTATCCATGAAGTATTGCAGGTTGGGGGCTGTGTAGGTAGTATTTTCCAAAAGAGGTAGTTGTGTGGCAATTTTCCAGTTTAAATCTTCTCTGGGGTTATAGGTAACTTCTATTTTTCTTTCACTTAAAGACGGAGCGTACATAAACGTAGCAGGAATATTCAAATGTGCATGGGTCTCATCTATTTGCGAATAGGTACCATCTCCGCGGTTCGCGAAAAGCGTGTAGGAAATATGAACTTCTCCGTTATGCCCGCTTATTAACCATTGGTACGGGTCCGGTCTTGTAATTTTTAGGTTTTTGCCTTCGCTATCTGTTGCCTTAAAATTGTAAATGTTTTTAGCAAATTCGTGAAGAGCGTAACGTCCTGGGCTAGTTCTGCTCATGCGAACCTCCAAGGTCTCTGTTATAATGTTAGGGAAGTGCACGGTTACTTCTGCTTCATGATGTACGGCATTTTCAAATGATATTTTATAGGTGTTTGTTTGGCCTAGAACATGAAGTGTTGAAAAGCAGATAACAATTAGGAATAATAAGGAGCGCATAATATTTTTCACTAAGATAAGTAACCATTTATGATAAGATGAGATTTTTTGAATTTAGTGAAGATTTCACAAAACCTTTAGTCTAAAAGTAAACTTGATTATTCGGCAAATTTCCCTTTGAGTTTTAATTCTATCTTTTCCTTTACTCCTTTCATAATGGTTGTAGTGATAGGTTTGGATATTGTGGAAAGAACAAACGGATTTTCATTTAGCTCATTTAGCTCCACATAATAGTTTGAAGTGGTAAGAATAAAAACAATACAATTGTCTGGATTAGCGAAGGTGGATATTTCTTTTAAAAATTCCCAACCGTTCATAACGGGCATATTAAGGTCCAGAAATATTACATAGTCTTTTTCAGAACTATATTCTTTTTTTAGGCGTTCCAATGCCGCTAGACCGTTAATGAAAGTATCTATAGTTCCAAGCAGACCTGTTTTTTTTATTTCCTTCTCGAGTAAAAAAGTAAATACTTCATCATCCTCTACTAAAAATAACTTGTAATTCATTTGATATCTTCTAAATTAATGAGTGAGTAGGTATGCTCAACAGTTTCTTGTATTACTTTATCTATCTCCTCGCCTGAATGAAATATGTGATTTAGTACTTTTTCTCTTTCCATGGAATTGAGTTGTTCTTCTTTCAACAGAGAAATAAGCCCCTTTAGTCTTGCAACCGGAGGGCGAACTACATGAGATTGGTTCCAAGCAATTTCTTTTAGCTTTGCATTTTGTTCTTTAATCGCTTTCAAGCATAGTATCCGCTCCGTAATGTCCCTTGAGTTTAGAACAATACCGTTTAAAGTGGGTTCATTTATTTGATTGATAGCTATGGATTCTATCCACCTCCATTCACCTTTTTTATTGCGAAGTCTAAATGGAGTCATTTGGACTTGCGATTTTTGTTTTACTTCAAGAAATTGCTCACGAACAGATTTTTTATCTTCGGTATGTATGTAATCAAATACACTAGTTCCCAAAAATTCATGAGGCGGTATTTGTAATACTTTAGTAGAGCTCGGACTTATATAGCTGTAAATTGCATTAGTGTCTAAAACGGCTATGAGATCGCTCCCCTCTTGGACTAAGGTTTTAAATCTTTTTTCACTTCGAAATAGTTTGTTCTCTGCTTTTTTCACTTTTGTTATATCTTTTGCGATACAATGGAGAAGACCATCATTTTTGTCCCAATTAATGGACCATAACATGGGAATCAAAGAAGAATTCTTATGGATAAGTCTATTTTCAAAACTTTGAACCTTGGTGCCAGGTAACAATGACTTCACAATTTTTGTGGTTTTTTTCATGTCATCCTTACAAACAACATCCATAAATGACCTTCCAACTAATTCTTCTGAGGTATATCCTAAAATTCCTTCACATGCTTTGTTTATATTTAAAAAATGGCCTGTAGCACTTATGGTGCAGATAATATCCAAGGACGCATCCATTATTTTAGTCATCCTATTTTTTTGCTGATAAATGTCTTTTTTTGCCTTTCGTAACTCGAATAACTGCATCACCTGGCGTCCCAGGATTTTTAGATTTTTGTATTGCTCTTTAGAAAGTGTTTTTGGTTCAGTGTCTAGCACACATAAAGATCCTAGTAAATCACCATTGGGAGATTTCAATGCAACCCCCGCATAGAAAATTATATTTTCATTTGAAATCACGAATGGGTTTTCTGAGAATCTTCTATCTATTCTTGTATCCTCAATAATTAACTCATCTTTGTTTTCTTCCAATAGATATTTACAAAATGATACTTCCAAAGCAGTTTCTTTAACAGATATCCCATGTGTAGATTTAAAATATTGTCGTTCTGCATCGAAAAGATTTATGAAGCTAATAGGGGTATTACATATAGATGCTACAAGAGCTGTAATATCATCATATATACACTCTGGCAGGGTATCCAGTAGTTCATAGGACACCAATGTTTTAAATCTCTCTATATCATTTAAACGGTTCTTTTTCACAACTCTAGTCTTAATACCTTTACCTTTATAATAGCAACATCCTAAAAACCTTATAATAGAAAAATGCTTTAAAAAAGAGGGCAAAACTACAATTAAGCCTTTCGGTTTAGAGTGGTAAAATAAATTTTAATGAAACTTTAGTATTCGATTTTTTGAGGGTAACTGGCTGTAAATCAGAATAAATAGATTTTAATGATAATTATTATTAAAATTGATAGATAAAAATTATGGATTTAATAATTTATAAGCCAAAGTTGTATGTTTTTAATAGTTACGATATCGATGTAGATAAGTAACATTAAGGTGTAAATTTGTGCTAAATAATTCAAAGTAAGGAAATTGTGATTATGATATGTTAATTTTTTTAAGATTTTAGTATTTGTATAAAGCAACCCTTTAGGGTAAATTGCATCTCCCCTTCAAGTTCCCTTTCGTTATGAGTAAAAACTTCCTTTTTTTCTTATGTTTTGTAATGGTTTTTTCTTCTTGTTACGCCCAAGAAGATGCGACGCTGAAAAAAAATCAAATAGCCACTAACTTAATTTTACCGCTCTTAGAGAGTGTTGATTTGAGTTATGAACGCACCATTGCTAATAAATGGGCCCTAGGTATAGCCGCTGCAATTTATGGAGAGGATGGTCAAGATTTGTCTACTTCTTATTCCAATGGCTATGATTTGACTACATCTTATGAAGTAATGCCCTTCGTTAGAATATACTTTCAAGGCGCACAGAACAAAAGTCATTTCCTGGAGGTTTTTGGCTCGCTGAGCAGAATGGAAGAACGTGGTGCATTTATTCGTAACACCAATGAACAAGGTTTTGGGGTCTACGAAAGGGGTGTGCGCGATTTCACAGTAGGTGGTTTGGGAATTGGCTATGGCTATCGTTTTTTGCTACTCGAAAAAAAGTTGGTTTTGGAAGCCCAGTTTGGAATTAGAACCAATTTTGATGTAGAATTCTTTTTTTTAAATGCTGCTTTAGTTCGTACAGGTATTAAAGTAGGATATAGATTTTAATCACTATTTATGAAGACAAAGGCTTGTATTTTGCTTGCTGGTATTGGATTGCTATTACAGAGTTGTTATTCTTATGATGACGAAGGTGGTAGTAGGTATGTAGAGCTGCAATTAACGGATGCATTCAATTTCGAAAATGACAAAAACTATGTTGTTGGCGATACAATTTTCTTAGAACTGAACTTTAGCCGTTATTTAGAGGAAGAAGGCTTTTCTAATTTATTGGATGTTTATGAAAGTACGGATTCAGAAGAATTCTCATATCCATTAGAACTTCTTAAATACTCGGCACTCAGTGATAATTTTGTCTTCACTGAAATTGCTGAACAATTTATTTTTGCTGAGAAAGGTTCTGTTGATGGTTTGTATTGGGTCAATGCAAAATTGAATGATTCAAGGGATACTTACGAATCGCGTATAGGATTAATACTTGCGGAAGAAGGAGAGTATCGGTTAAACACCCAATTCCTGGAGTTGGAAAGTAAATGGAATTTTGATAAAATAAGTATTGGAATAATTCACCAGTTCTCCGATAAGACCGAAGAGGATTTTGAATTTATAGTTTCAGAATAATTAGTACTTCAGTTAAATTTTAAAACGGAAACACCCTACATTTGGGGTCATGTCAACAATACCCGATAAACTTCATCAGAAACTTAAAAATAGAGTTAAGGATAATTCACTGCGCAGCTTAGGAAATACGGCTAGCGAAGTAGATTTCACCTCTAATGATTACTTAGGTTTTGCTAGGAACGAAACTATTTTTTCAAAGACTTTTCAATCTTTATTAAATCATAATATAGCTGAAAACGGAGCTACAGGTTCTCGCTTATTAAGTGGTAACCATGAGCTATATACCGTTTTAGAACAGAAACTAGAAAAGTTTCATGATACGGAAGCCGCATTGGTGTTCAATTCAGGGTATGATGCCAATGTTGGTTTTTTCAGTGCTGTTCCTCAACGGGGGGATATTATTTTTTATGATGAACATATCCATGCCAGTATTAGAGATGGTATTGGAATGAGTCATGCAAAGAGCTATAAATTTTCACATAACGATTTGTCTGCCCTTCAAGCTAAAATTGAGACAACGCATAGCGTTTTAGACATCGAAAAGGATACGGTGATCTATGTGGTTACAGAATCGGTCTTTTCAATGGATGGGGATATTCCAGATTTAAAAGCTTTTACTAAATTTTGTATTGCAAAGGGTTATCGGCTTATAGTAGATGAGGCACATGCCATTGGAGTGCTAGGGAAAAAAGGTGAAGGCTATGTGCAGGACTTAAAGCTTCAGAAAAATATTTTTGCGCGTATCGTTACTTTCGGAAAAGCTATGGGAGCCCATGGAGCGGCAATTCTTGGAAGTGCGGATTTAAAGCAGTATTTGATAAATTTTTCTCGTAGCCTTATCTACTCTACGGGTTTGCCACCACATGGAGTAGCAACAATTATTTCGGCATATACTTATTTAGAAGAAGAAGGACAAGTAGAACGACAAGAGTTAGCGGATAAATTAAAGTACTTCAAAGAAAAAGTAAAAAAATTGAAACTGGAAAAATATTTTGTTCATAGTGATGCGGCTATCCAATCCTGTGTTGTACCAAGTAATAATAAGGTGATAATTGTATCCGAGAAGCTCAAGGATAAGGGCTTTGACGTTAAGGCTATTTTACCACCAACTGTACCCGAGGGGCAGGAGCGTTTGCGCTTCTGCGTGCATAGTTACAATGCCAAAGAGGAGATAGGATTGGTTTTAGAATTATTATCCCGTTATCTTTAAGTGTATGGAAGAAAAATTTTATCAACTGGCCTCTTTTGAATATGCCGCTGATGTTCAGATTGTAAAGGGAAAACTAGAATCAGAAGGAATTCCGGTATTTCTCAGGGATGAAAATACGCTCAACTCGGACCCATTGATAAGTAATGCAATCGGCGGTGTTAAACTACAGGTGTATTCAAAAGACAAGGAACGTGCTCTTGCTATTTATAATGAGGTACGGGCCTATGCCTTGGATGGTAATGACAATCCTGTTGTTTGTCCTAATTGTAAAGCAACTAAGTCCGAGGTATATTATAACAGGAAAGGTGTTTTTTATAAACTTTTCCCTTTTTTCGAAAAAAGAAAATATAAGTGCTTAAATTGTGGTATCATCACTAACCCCTAGCTTTAATGCAGAAAATATTTGTTACAGGAATATCAACAGAGGTCGGTAAGACCATAGCCTCATCCATAATTACGGAAGCCTTAGCGGCAGATTATTGGAAACCTGTACAGGCAGGAGATTTGGATAATACCGATAGTCATAAAGTCGCTAGCTATATCAGCAATAACAAGACGGTAATTCATCCAAGTAGTTATGAGCTTAAAACACCTATGAGCCCCCATGCTGCGGCAGACATAGAAGGTATACGAATAGACAGGTTTCATATTACAGAGCCGGAAACCACCAATCATTTGGTCATAGAAGGTGCTGGAGGCCTACTTGTTCCTTTGAACGAAGAAGATACGATGTTCGATATTATTATGCCCAGTTATAAGGTGGTCGTGGTATCAAGGCATTATCTGGGAAGTATAAACCACTCATTGCTCACCATAAATTGGTTGAAACAAAAGGGATATGATGTTTCGCTTCTATTTAGTGGAGATGCCAATCCACATACGGAGAATATCATTCTTCAGAAGACGGGTGTTTCTTTAATTGGTAGAATTGATGAAGAGCCGTCCTTCGATAAAGGTGTAATAAAAAAATATGCCGATAAGTTCAAGCATATTTTGGAAACCCTATAAGCGTTGTAGTATTTCTGCTTTTTCAACTACGGCATGAACGCGATAGTGTTTCAGCAAATAGGCATCTATATATTTATTTAGTTGTTCTTCCTTTTTGTCAAAAACACGACGACCTTGTCTAACGACGATAGTCTGTGGACGCAGTTCTTCCATAATGTAACGTAGCTCGTCTATTGCTGTTCCTCTTTCATTATCAAAAAAAGGAAATAACTCGTCCCTGCAAATGTTACTCGGGTGTGTTGCGGCTTTGGTAGGAGGTAGTGATTCTAAATTCCAATACCCTATATGGTATCCTAGAAAAAGAATATGCTCTTTCTCCAATTGGTTATTGTGAATATAGTCGGGAACAGTAAAGCCTTCCCCATTAAAAAAGGTACCGTTCTTAAATTTACTTTGTACGATGTTGGCATATTCAAGGTAGCTTTCAACAGGTATCAAAAAAAGCAAGAATAATAGTGCCTTTGGAAGTTTTGGTTTGTAGTTAGTGCTTAGGGTGTGCACAGTAACCGCTAAAAGAACAAGTAACATGGGGTAAAGTTGAATTAGATAATGCCCGTTAATTCTTCCTCCTTTTAAAAAGGATACTAAAACCCCAATAATGGCAACTAAAAGAACAGTATGAGTGGTATTCTTGAAATCTAGCCAGTTTTTTTTCCAAGAGAAGAATAAAAAACCACCGACCAATAAAAACGTTGGAGCTAATTTAAAAACCGAAAATCGTCTTGCTCCCGTGTATTCCAATGGGGCTAAAATCACTGATTTCCACCAAACCATACCTTCACCTAAATTATAATATGGTATAATAGTAAGTGCTATTATGCATAAAATACCGATACCGTATAATAGAGTATTCCAAATCCATGTGGTGTGTTTAGTCCTTAGAAATTTGTAGAGCAGAAAAAATCCAAGTAATAAAATGGGGTAGGCCATATTTAGTTTTACCATAACGGTGATACCCATTAATAGACCGGCAACGAAAAACCACATCGGTTTTTTCTTTGAAATAAACAGATACAGTCCTGGTACAAAAAAGGCCATACAAATATGTTCTGACATAACCCCTTGCAGACTTCCGAATAAACTTAGTAGGAATACGCAGAAAATAGATGCCCAAAATGCTACTTTTTTAGGACTTATTCTTGAGCTAATCTTAAAGGAGAAAAAGGCGGTCATTACTACTAAAAGCGCACCAAAAAAACGAATAGCTAAAAAGCTCTTGCCAAAAACGGCGATGATAGCGGCAAAAAAAGCAAACGTGAGTGGTGGTTTTAAGTCCCAAAGTTGCATGTAGGGAAGTTGACCATCTGCCCATGACTGGCCTAGGAGTATGAAGGTACTTTCATCACGATCAATGTAATCCCTAAAAAAAAATGGAAATCGAATAAGAAAGCTTAATACAAACAAACTCAGGAAAACCCATGTATCATTCAATTTTTGATAGGAAGAGAAAATAGATGTAATGTGGTTTTTTTTCATCTTTCACTTTTATACCTCGTCTTTAGAGGGGTCAAGATTTATGGTATGAATCTTAGGTTAGGGAAAAATAAGAGCCATTTCGTTCAATTATTTCCCATCTTTGCAAGATAGATAAATTGAGGATTTTTAGATTCTATGAAAGCGCAAAATCTATCCGAAAGAGACAAAAAACACTTGTGGCATCCCCTGACCCAACATAAAACGGCGGCAGCTCCTTTAGGTATAGCAAAGGCTGCGGGGGCCGTATTCTGGGATGAAGAGGGCAACGAGTATATAGATGGTATTGCCTCTTGGTACACGGCAATGTACGGGCATTGTAATGAATACATTACCAATGCCATATCCGCGCAAATGAAACAATTGGATTTTGTTATATTCAGCGGATTTACACATGAACCTGCGGTGCAATTATCGGAACGATTGGTAAAATTATTACCGGATAATCAAGAAAAAATATTTTTCAATGATAATGGCTCCACTGCTGTTGAAGCAGGGATTAAAATGGCCTTGCAGTACTATCATAATAAAGGCGAAAAGAGAGATACATTAATTGCTTTTGAAGATGGGTTTCATGGAGATACCTTTGGAGCTATGAGCGCCTCTGGGATTTCTTCATATAATGGACCCTTCAATGATTTTCTGTTAAATGTAAAACGTATTCCAACCCCAAAAGAGGATACTATTGAGGAGGTGCTGGTACAGTTAGAAAGTATTTTACAAAACCATAAATGTGCTGCCTTTATTTTTGAACCTTTAGTGCAAGGAGCTGCCGGCATGAAATTTCATTCAGTGAAGGGTTTAGATGCGCTTATTAAGAAATGTCAAGAGCATAATATACTTTGCATAGCTGATGAAATTATGACTGGTTTCGGTAAAACAGGTAAAAATTTCGCCTCCGAGTATTTGGAGAACAAACCAGATATCATATGCTTAAGCAAAGCGTTGACGGCAGGTATATTTCCACTTAGTATTACTAGTTGTTGTAAAGCCGTATTTGATGCTTTTTTAAGTGATGAAGTACACAAAGGATTCTTTCACGCCCATACATTTAGTGCCCATCCATTAGGTTGTGCTGCTGCCTTGGCGGGATTGGACCTGTTGGAATCTCCTGAAATATTGGAACGTCGCACCTATATAAAAAATGCGCACGAACATTTTGTCAACGAGATTAAGGGCCATTTAAAAGTAGGCAATGCACGCTGTATGGGTATAATTATGGCTATTGATTTGAAAATAGAAATGGAGCGTTACGGTAATTTAAGAGATGAATTATATCGGTTTTTAATGGATCGGGGTGTCATCTTACGCCCATTAGGAAATACGATTTATGTATTGCCCCCTTATGTAATCACCAATAATCAATTACATGAAATATACGATGTAATCACAGAGCTATTGGAAACCTTTTAAAAGCTATTTTGAAAGAAGAAATATCCATAACAGCAGTAGCTTCTATTTCCCCGTTGGGAGAATTATTAGAAGGTGCTTTTGAACAGTATCAGCAAAACACGCATTGTTTTGTTCAGCGGAACTACAATAATCGAGACACTTGGGTAGCTTCATTGCCTGACAATGTATGGGAGAAAATTAAGCAGTTAAAAAATTCAGATACCAAATACAAAAATCTGGATGATAGTGTACTTTATGCCATTTACGCCTCTAGAAAAGCGATTAAAACTGCAGGATGGTCAGGTGGTGATAATTTTGGAATAAACATTGGCTCATCTCGTGGAGCAACCTCGCTTTTTGAAAAATTCCATGCAGAATACCTAAAAAATGGTAGAACGGCTACATTAGCTTCTCCTACAACTACATTAGGAAATATTTCGTCGTGGGTGGGGCATGATTTGCAAACTCAAGGCCCAGATATTTCCCATTCCATTACCTGTTCCACTGCCTTACATTCCCTATTAAATGGGGTTGCATGGATTCAAGCAGGTATGGCAGATAAGTTTTTGGTGGGCGGTAGTGAAGCACCCTTAACCCCGTTCACCGTATCTCAATTAAGAGCATTAAAAATTTATACTCCCGCTGCCCTGAGTTTAAGCGGACAGGAAAATCCATATCCCTGTAAAGCTTTAGATTTAACCAAAAAAAAGAACACCATGGTTTTGGGAGAAGCCGCATCTATGGCTTGCTTGGAAAAAGGTGTTTCAAAAAATACAGTAGCTATTATCAAAGGTGTAGGCTATGCTACGGAACCTTTGGTGCATAATGTTTCTATTTCTACCGATGCTGTCTGTTTTCAGAGATCCATGAGAATGGCCTTAGGGGATATTTCCCCAGATGAGGTAGATGTTATAGTAATGCATGCGCCTGGCACTATTAAGGGCGATTTGAGTGAAATTAGAGCAATAGAAAAAGTTTTTTGTAACAAAAAGCCCTTCCTAACTACTAATAAATGGAAAGTAGGTCACACTTTTGGGGCCTCCGGGATGTTGAGCTTAGAAATGGCCATACTAATGTTGCAGAAGCAAAAAGCCATAAAAGTTCCGTATGTAAGCTACGAAAGCACCCCAAAAACTATTCAGAACGTACTGGTAAATGCGGTAGGTTTTGGAGGTAATGCGGTTAGCATACTACTTTCTAAATTAGGATAATAAAACTCCTACAAATCTCAAAAAATAGTATCTTTCAATGGGCTTTTTGAAAAGTCCTATAACCGATTAAAGTTATCTCTATGGAACAATGGTTCACCGCCTTAACGCTTTTTGAAAAAATATATTGGAGTGTTGCGCTTATTTCATCTGTAATATTTGTGGTGCTTATCATTTTAACCCTTGTTGGAGGTGATGCCGATGATATGGGCGGTGATGTTGATGCTGAAATAGATGGCGATGGTGGAATTGGATTTCAATTTTTATCCTTCAAGAATTTAATGGGGTTTTTGACCATTTTTGGCTGGTCGGGCATCGCGTGTTTGGATGGCGGACTTTCAAAATTTCTCACAGTTTTTATTTCTGTAGTATGCGGTCTTCTAATGATGACAGCGATGGCAGCATTATTTTATTACCTCGCTAAATTGCAAAGTAGTGGAACCCTAAAACTAAAAAATGCCTTAAATCAAATAGGGGAGGTTTATTTAACCATTGGAGCTAACAGGTCTAAAATAGGCAAAGTGAGTATTAATGTACAAGGAACTTTAAGGGAGTTAGAGGCCTTAACAGATGAGTCACATGATCTTAAACAAAGCAACGTGGTGCGTGTAAAAGAAATCACGGCTAACGGAATATTAATTGTAGAACTCTTAAATAAATAACCATATGATATTACCATTACAACTAGGCGGAGGAGCCTCCTTACTGGCCATTGGCTTTGCAATTTTATTCTTTTTCATTATCATCATTTCCTTTATTCGGAGATACAAAAGGTGTCCGTCAGATCGTATTTTAGTGGTCTATGGTAAGGTAGGTTCTGGAAATTCTGCCAAATGTATTCACGGTGGTGCAGCGTTTATATGGCCTGTTATTCAGGACTATGAATATTTGGATTTGACACCCATTTCAATTGAGGTAGATTTGGCTAATGCGCTTAGTAAGCAGAATATCCGTGTTAATGTACCTTCAAGATTTACCATTGGGGTGTCAACAGAACCTGGAATTATGCAGAATGCTGCCGAGCGACTTCTAGGCTTGGGTATGCAAGAAGTTCAAGATTTGGCCAAGGAAATAATATTTGGTCAGTTGCGTTTGGTTGTAGCTTCTATGGATATTGAAGAAATTAACTCTGATAGGGATAAATTCTTAACCAATATATCACAGAGTGTAGAATCAGAGCTAAAAAAGGTTGGTCTAAAGTTGATTAACGTAAATATTACGGATATAGTTGATGAATCTGGCTATATAGAGGCTTTAGGTAAAGAGGCTGCTGCTCATGCCATTAATGCTGCTCGTAAGTCAGTAGCAGAGAAAAACAGGGATGGTTCTATTGGTGAGGCTAATGCTGTACAAGATGAAAGAACACAGGTAGCGGCTGCTAACGCAAAAGCTGTAGAGGGAGAGAATGTTGCCAAGATAAATGTTGCGAATTCAGATTCTTTAAGAAGACAGCGCGAAGCAGAGGCGGAACGTACCGCAATAGCTTCTGAAAAAGTACAATCAGCAAAAGCATTGGAAGAATCTTATGCCGCCGAGCGTGATGCAGAATTGGCAAGAGCGGAAAGGGTGCGAAGTTCGCAAATGGCCGATATAGTTGTCCCTGCTGAAATTGACAAAAAGAAGGTGGAGATTGATGCTGAAGCAGAGGCCGAAATGATACGAAGAAAAGCAAAAGGGGAGGCTGATGCCATTCTTTTTAAGGCACAAGCGGAAGCCAAAGGATTGTTCGAAATTTTGACCAAACAGGCACAAGGTTTAGATGAAATCGTAAAAGCTGCTGGGAATGACCCCAAGGATGCGGTATTGTTATTGGTTGCCGATAAGTTACCCGAATTGGTTAAAACGCAAGCCGAAGCTATTAAAAATATTAAGATTGATAAAGTTACGGTTTGGGATTCTGGTGCAAAGGGCGAAGATGGTAAAAACTCCACGGCCAATTTTATTTCAGGAATGTATAAGTCAGTACCTCCGTTACAAGAAATGTTCAATATGGCAGGGATGCAATTACCAGAATATTTAAAAGGTAAAGAAGTTCCTAACGAAAAGGAATCGCAGAATACTAAAAAGACTAACGTTTCCAAGAAAAAAGAAGAATAGATTTTAATCAGTTATAGCAAAAAGGCCAAAGTGTAAACTTTGGCCTTTCTTTTTCATATTATTCTTGATTTATGCTAAGACAAACTAACTTTGAATTTCATATTTTTGATTTATGAGTGAAGTAAGAAATAATTGGACCAAGGAAGAAGTTCTTGATATTTATAATAAACCTTTAATGGAGCTGTTTTATGATGCAGCAACCATTCACAGAAAAAACCATGACCCTAATACGGTTCAGGTTTCCACACTACTTTCTATAAAAACAGGTGGTTGCCCTGAGGATTGTGGTTACTGCCCACAAGCTGCTCGTTACCACACGGATATAGAGGGTAATGAATTAATGACGGTGCCACATGTAAAAGCACAGGCCTTAAGGGCTAAGGCTTCAGGTAGTTCCCGTGTTTGTATGGGAGCAGCTTGGCGCAATGTAAAGGATGGTCCGGAGTTTGACCAGGTGTTGGAAATGGTGCGCACCATAAACAAATTGGATATGGAGGTCTGCTGTACCTTAGGAATGATAACAGAAAATCAGGCAAAACGTTTGGCGGAAGCAGGACTGTACGCCTATAATCATAATCTGGACACATCAGAGGATTATTATAAGGACGTCATTTCCACCAGAGCTTTCGAAGACCGTTTAGACACCATAGATAATGTTCGGAAAACTAATGTTACGGTTTGTAGTGGTGGTATCATAGGTATGGGCGAAAAATTGGAAGATCGTGCCGGAATGTTGGTAGCACTTTCCTCTTTAAGTCCGCAACCAGAGTCTACACCAATAAACGCTTTAGTACCTGTCGAAGGGACTCCAATGGAAGACATAGAACCAGTTGCTATTTGGGATATGATCCGGATGGTAGCAACAACACGTATTGTTCTACCCGAAACGCAGGTAAGATTATCCGCAGGTAGAACTCAGATGAGTAGAGAAGGACAGGCCATGTGTTTCTTTGCAGGTGCAAATTCTATCTTTGCAGGAGATAAGTTGTTAACCACGCCAAACCCGGATGTAAACGAGGATATGGAAATGTTTAAACTTTTAGGTTTAAATCCTCAGAAACCGTTTACTAAAGTTACCCAACCGAAAACAGTGGAAGCATCGGATTCTGAGTTTAAACCGTTAGGTGAGAAACCAAAATGGACAAGACCTGGCCATAAAATTGAGCGGAACGAGGAGGCAAAACTAAAAGCCAAATTAACGGACTAACCTTATATTATTGCACTTTTAAGATAATATTTTCAAGAGGTTGCCTAAATTTGAGGTTCCTAAAAACCCAAAAGACCATTGAAGTTAGTTGAAATAAATAGGGTAAAATCTATATCAAAGGAAGACTTTGTAAAGAACTATTTAAAGCCACAAAGGCCCTTGGTGATCGAGGAGTTTGATTGTAATTGGGCAGCGCATTCAAAGTGGTCACTAGAGTATATGAAGAAGGTAGCAGGGAATAAAATTGTTCCCTTGTATGATGACCGTCCTGTACATCATGAAGATGGCTTCAATGAACCCCATGCAGAGATGTTAATGTCCGAGTATGTAGATCTTTTGAAGCGCGAACCTACCAAGTATAGAATTTTTCTTTGGAATATTTTAAAGGAAGTACCAGCTTTACAAAAGGATTTTAGTTACCCCGATTTTGGAATTCGTTTGTTGAAGGGCGTTCCGATGTTATTTTTTGGCGGAAAGGATTCGCATACTTTTATGCATTATGATATCGATTTAGCCAATATTTTCCATTTTCATTTTGAAGGGCAAAAGGAGTGTATTCTATTTCCGCAATCAGAGAACAAATACCTCTATAAAGTACCGCATGCTATAATCACTCATGAAAGTATCGATTTTTCTAATCCAGATTTTAAAAAGTGGCCTGCTTTGGAGAATGCAAATGGCTATAAAACTACGTTGAAGCACGGCGAGGTATTGTATATGCCAGAAGGGTTTTGGCATTATATGAAATACAAAACACCGGGTTTTTCCATGAGTTTGCGAGCGTTGGCTAGAAATCCTAAAAATTTCGCACATGCCGCTTATAATATTTTCATTATGCGTCATTTTGATGTATTGATGCGAAAATTAAGAGGACAACAATGGATTGAGGAAAAGAACAAAAAGGCTATTGTTAGGACCAATGCCAATATTGGAATTAAGGAATAAGCTCCTTCATTTTTTCATAGACTAAATGACTTTCCCAACCTCGGTAAAGTAAATAGTCCGCAAGTTTTTTCCTTTTTTTAAGTTTATTAGTTTCGCTAAGTTGGCGAAGTCTCTTTTTCGCCAAAGTATCTAAGGTCTCTAAATAGTGTAATTCATCAATTTCTTTTAAGGCAGTGTTTATATTGTATTTAGAAATATCACGAAGTTTAAGTTCGGTCACGATGCGCTTTTTGCCCCATTTCTTTATGTTGAATTTACCTCTGGCGAAACTCTTAGCAAAGCGTTCTTCGTTCAAATAATTTTCTTGGATAAGTTGTGTAACGATTTGGTCAATGGCCATGGGAATCATCCCCATCTGTTTTAACTTAGTGGTAACTTCTTTATGGCAACGGTCTTGGTATGCGCAGTAGCTTTCCAACTTTTTGGTTGCCTCCACAAGAGAGTATGCTTTGTGATGTAACATAGGCCAAAAATAAGAAAACCTTTCACGGCTTTTAATAAACAAAAAAAGCGACCCCCTGTCGGAAGTCGCTTTATCATGTAATGGGCCATAAAGGCCTAATATATGGTTTTGCCGTCTTTATTTTTAAAACGGTATTCAAGATACGTATAGGCATCTCTAGGTTGTATTTTAATCCATCTCTTATGTTCTAAGAACCACTTAGAGCGTATAGATGGGAAACCTTTTGTAAGGTAAGCCGCAATAAAAGGATGTATGTTTAGTGTAATGCTATTATCCTTTGCAGGTCCTTTTAATAGACGTTCAAGATCCACATTTATTTTATCTATTAAGACTATTGGAGCTTCTACCTCCTGTCCAGTATTATTAGGATTTTTCTCAGTGGTCTTAATGTTCATTTCGGGTCTTACACGTTGCCTTGTTATTTGGATAAGCCCAAATTTACTTGGCGGTAAAATCTTGTGTTTGGCACGATCATCTTTCATTTCATCCCTAAGATGCTCAAAAAGTTTTTTTCTGTGCTGCGCTTTCACCATGTCTATGAAATCAACTACAATGATACCTCCCATGTCTCTTAGACGCAATTGTCTTGCTATTTCGGAGGCCGCCAATAAGTTTACTTCTAAGGCGGTGTCTTCTTGGTTCTTTGCTTTATTAGAACGGTTACCGCTATTTACGTCTACGACGTGCAATGCCTCGGTATGTTCAATAATTAAATAAGCACCTTTGCTCATTGTTGCCGTGCGTCCAAAAGACGTTTTTATTTGTCTTTCTATTCCATATTTTTCAAAAATGGGAACATTGGCTTTGTAGTGTTTAACGATAGATTCTTTGTTGGGAGCAATCTCCGTAACATAATCTTTAATTTCATCAAACAACGTAGTATCATCAACATGTATTCCAGTAAAACTGTCATTAAAAACATCTCTTAATATAGAAGATGCTCTATTGAGTTCTACTAATACTTTTGAAGGTGTTTGAGCGCGATATAATTTTTTACACATTGTGGACCATTTGTCCAACAAGTTTTCTAGATCTTTATCTAGTTCTGCTACTTTTTTGCCTTCTGCAACTGTTCTTATGATAACTCCAAATCCTTTAGGTTTTATGCTCTTAACAAGTCTTTTTAACCTATCTTTTTCTTTAGAGCTTCCGATTTTTTGAGATACGGAAACGCGATCAGAAAAAGGAACCATTACTAGATAGCGTCCAGCTATAGAAAGTTCTGAACTTATTCGTGGTCCTTTGGTGGATATGGGTTCTTTAACAATTTGCACTAAAAGAGATTGATTGGCCTTAATAACGTCTGTTATGACACCGTGTTTATCAATATCCTTATCAAATGGAAAGTCTTTTAAGGAGTAATCCCTTAATTTGCCGGTACTCACTTGTTTAGTGAACTTTAACATAGAAGAAAGCTGAGGTCCTAGGTCATGGTAATGCAAAAATGCATCTTTTTCATACCCAACATTAACAAATGCTGCGTTGAGCCCAGTAACCGGTTTCCGAATTTTGGCAAGAAAAACATCACCTACGGAAAAATTATTATTGTCTTCCTCTTTATGCAGTTCAGTGAGTTTTCCATCTTTTAGCAAAGCAAAATCAACAGAATCGGAACTAGATCTTACGATTAATTCTCTATTCACCTGAATATATTTGTATTTATCCTGCTTAACTTAAGCGGATAAATAGATTAAACAATGTTAGAAACAGATTCTTTTGAATCTGCCGAGATTCGTCTTTGGAATCTCTATGTCAAGGAACGTATTAAAATGAAAAAGTAGTTTAAAAAACTACTTTTTCTTGTGTCGGTTAGCTCTTCTGCGCTTTTTGCGCTTGTGTGTAGCTACCTTATGTCTCTTTCTTTTTTTACCACTCGGCATAAAGTTCTTCTTTTAGATTATTATTTTACTTGTACGTTGCTTTTTACTCCTTCTACAAAAACCTTGGCCGGTTTAAAGGCAGGAATGTTGTGCGCCGGTATTTTTATGGTTGTATTCTTGGAAATATTCCTTCCAGTCTTTTCTGCTCTGGTTTTTATGATAAAACTACCAAAACCTCTAAGGTAAACATTATCTCCACCTTCCAATGAAGTTTTCACTTCTTCCATAAAGGATTCTACCGTTGCTTGTACATCTCCTTTTTCAATTCCCAGCTTATCTGAGATTTTAGATACAATTTCCGCTTTCGTCATCTTGCAATATTAGTTTTTCTGTATGTTTTTTCGGGTTGCAAATATATAAATTAAATTCAATCTTTCTTTCTAAAGAGCTAATTTTAAGTATATAAACTGCTACTTTTAACGCTTAGTATTAAAGTGAATGTCATTTTCTGATAAAATTCTTAATTGGTACCAGCAAAATAAGCGCGATTTACCCTGGAGAAGCACCAATAATCCTTATAATATATGGTTATCTGAAATTATGCTTCAGCAAACTAGAGTTGCTCAAGGAACACCCTATTATCTAAAATTTATTGAAGCTTTTCCTACGGTGGAAGATATGGCTAACGCTTCTGAAGAGCAAATACTAAAACTTTGGCAAGGACTAGGGTATTATTCTAGGGCTAGAAACCTTCATGCGACATCTAAAATGATCGTTGCGGATTATGGAGGCAAATTTCCAAACACCTACAAAGAGTTACTTAAGCTAAAAGGAGTGGGTGATTATACGGCCAGCGCAATAGCTTCCATATGTTTTAACGAACCACAAGCGGTAGTAGATGGAAACGTTTATAGGGTTTTGGCAAGATATTTTGGTATTGACAAACCTATTAATGGTACCGAAGGTGTAAAATATTTTAAAACCTTAGCTCAAGAATTGCTACATAAAAATAATGTAAGGGATTATAATCAGGGTATTATGGAATTTGGTGCAATACAGTGTGCTCCAAAAAACCCCTATTGCCTTCATTGCCCTTTAAATGATGGTTGCATAGCCTTAAAGGAAGGTAAGGTAAATGTGTTACCCGTTAAACTGAAAAAAACAAAGGTCAGGAATCGCTATTTCAACTACTTGGTTCCCGTATTAATTGATAATAAAGGTAACAAGCAAAGCATATTAAGACAAAGAAAGGGAAAGGGGATTTGGCAAAATCTATGGGAGTTTCCTTTGTTAGAATCCGAATCTGAATTTACTTTGGAACAAATCGAAAATGAATATACCAGGATAATAGATTTTAATGAAAAGGTAAGTATTCGATTATTTAATACGAAAACCGTAGTCCATAAATTATCGCATCAACATTTGAACACAAAATTTTGGATTTTAGAGGGTAATTTTAGTAGTAAAGAAGGTGTTTCTACGGCTGAATTAGAGAAATTTCCAGTACCGGTTTTAATAGCTGATTTCATGAAAGCATTTAAATTTTAGTACTTTTGATTATTAGACAAAAATTATGAGCGGTACATTGAATAAAGTGATGTTGATAGGGCATCTGGGAGATGAAGTAAAGATGCATTATTTTGAAGGTGGAGGCAGTATTGGAAGATTCCCAATAGCCACAAATGAAACATATACAAGCAAGCAGACGGGAGAACGTGTTACAAATACGGACTGGCATAATATAGTGGTGCGTAATAAAGCTGCTGAAATCTGTGAAAAATATTTGAGCAAAGGCGATAAGGTATATGTGGAAGGAAGATTGAAAAATAGACAATGGCAGGGAGAGGATGGCAATACAAGATATACCACTGAAGTACATGTGCAGGAATTTACGTTCCTTTCCACGAAGAAGGAAAGTATGGCCAATAACCAAGGCCAAGCTCCACAACCAGCTGTTCAACAGGCTAATCCTAGTACGCAGCAGAGTTCACCTGCAGCAGTAAGTCAACCGGAACAAGAAGACGATTTACCTTTCTAAATAGATATAAATAGTAAGCTTTGGACCCTGACCCTTTACTTTATAGTTTAAATTTTATAGTAATGGACGGTGCCTTCGCACTTAATATAGGGATACTTATAGTCTTATTACTTTGTTCCGCTATGATTTCTGGGGCAGAAGTAGCACTGTTTGGACTCTCTCCTACGGAGGCAAATGAAATTCAAGAACAAAAAACAGCAAAAGGAAATATCCTGATTAAACTTCTAGAGCGTCCCAAAAAACTTCTGGCCACGATATTAATTGCCAATAATGCCATCAATATTGGAGTTGTACTATTATTTAATGTAATCGGCGACACGCTATTTTCAAAAATCAACTACGTGCTTTTTGGAGTAGTTTCATTACGGTTTTTGTTAGAAGTTGTCGTGGCTACTTTTTTAATTTTGATGTTTGGAGAGATACTACCAAAAATTTATGCGAATAGAAATAGAATAAACTTTTCCCATTTCATGGCTTATCCGCTTAAAACATTAGATTTTTTATTCGCGCCTTTTAGTCTTCCAATGCGTGCGGGTACTATATTTTTATATGACAAGCTCGGAAAAGAAAAGTCTAACTTAAGCGTAGATCATTTATCTCAGGCGTTAGAATTGACCTCGGATGGGGATACCACCAAAGAAGAACAAAAAATATTACAAGGAATTGTTTCCTTCGGAAATACAGATACCAAGCAAGTAATGCGTCCGCGGATAGATATTTTTTCGTTGAACGACCAAATGAAATTTTTGGAAGTATTGGAAGAAATCAAAAAGAACGGCTATTCTAGAATACCTGTTTATTCGGATAATATAGATAATGTTCTTGGGGTGCTTTACGTAAAGGATCTATTACCTTATTTAGACCGTAAATCTTTTAATTGGACAAGTCTTATTCGGGAGCCTTATTTTGTTCCTGAGAATAAGAAGTTAGATGATTTATTATCCGAATTTCAAGAAAAGAAAAACCATTTGGCCGTAGTGGTAGATGAGTATGGTGGAACATCCGGAATTGTTACGCTTGAAGATATTATCGAAGAAATAGTAGGTGATATCAGCGATGAGTTCGATGACGAAGATTTAATTTTTTCCAAGTTGGATGATTTCAACTATGTTTTTGAGGGTAAAACAGCGTTAAAGGATTTCTATAGAGTTGTAAAGCTTGAGGAAGAAAAACCATTTGAAGAAAACAAAGGAGAATCTGAGACTATTGCCGGTTTTGTTTTAGAAATAGCTGGTAGTTTTCCAAAAAGAGGAGAGCAGGTAGTCTTTGAAAACTATAAGTTTGTGGTAGAAAGTCTGGACAAAAAAAGGTTGAAACAAATTAAAGTCACTTTGCCAAATGAAGCTTAGATATGTCATAGCTATGATAACCGTATTCTGTATCGTGGCCGCTTGTAAAAATGAACCTATACCTAAACCCAAGGCCGAAATACGGCTCGAATATCCCCAGGGCGCGCTGGCTACATTGGAAACCGAAAATTTTAAGTTTCAATACAACGAATTATCAAAACCTGAAGCTAACAAAAACAAGGCGTATACTTTAGCATATCCAGAAATGAACGGTGCTATTTTTATTAGCTATAAAAAAGTTGAAAATAACATAGATAAGCTCATTATGGATGCTAGGCGTTTAAGCTATGAACACGCTGCTAAGGCAGATAATATAGTGGAGCAACCTTACGTAAATCCTGAAGCTGGTGTTTACGGCGCACTGTTTGAAGTACAGGGAAACGCGGCATCACAGTCTCAATTTTTTGTAACGGATAGTGTATCGCACTTCTTAACGGGGTCTGTTTATTTTTATACAAAACCCAATTATGATTCCATTCTGCCTGCTGCTGCCTATTTGCAGAACGATATCCGTAGGATTATGGAGACCTTAAGATGGAAAGAGTAAACTACCTTGGAGCAAGCCAGCGGGCATTTGAAGGAAATGAACATTTAATTTAGAGGCTAGCCTTGGGAGATAATACCCTTTGGTGGTGCCAATAAAATTTTGAATTATGCAAAAGCAAGATGTATTGGATTGCCATGAGAGAATAATCCCTTACATACATCAAACTCCACTCCTAAGGTCTAGATTGGTGGATAAAGAAATAGGAACATCGGTCTATTTTAAATGCGAGAATTTTCAAAAAGCCGGAGCTTATAAAATACGGGGCGCTACAAATGCAATTTTACAATTAACGGATACACAGCGCAAAAATGGAGTAGTTACCCACTCATCCGGAAATTTTGCCCAGGCCGTTTCGTTGGCGGCTAAAAATCTAAATATTAAAGCACATATTGTAATGCCGTCCAATGCGCCTGAGGTGAAGAAAATAGGGGTTAAGGAATATGAGGGGCTTATCTATGAGTGCGCTCCTACTTTAGAGGCGCGCCAGGCTATGGCAGATAAAATAAAAAAAGATACAGGAGCCTCTTTTTTACACCCTTCTAATGATACCAATGTCATCATTGGTCAAGGAACGGCAGCCTTAGAACTCCTAAAGGAGATTCCTGACATCAATGCTATTTTTTGCCCTGTTGGTGGTGGCGGGCTCATAGCAGGTTCTTCGCTAGCAGCGCACTATTTTGGGATAAATTGTAAAGTTTTGGGTGGAGAACCATTTAAAGCGGACGATGCTTATCGTTCATTACAAAGTGGAAAAATTGAGGGGAATGATAGTGTAAATACCATCGCGGACGGACTCAAGACTACCTTGGGGGACAAGAATTTTCCCATTATTAAAAAGTATGTAAATAAAATAGTAAGGGTTACAGAAGAAGAAATAGTTGCGGCTATGCGTTTGGTTTGGGAACGTATGAAAATTATTATTGAGCCATCAAGTGCAGTCACTGTTGCTGCATTAAAAAGGGATGCCGCTGAAAACCCTCAGGAGTATACTGGAAAAAAAGTTGGGATTATTATATCTGGAGGAAATATAGATTTAAACGATTTACCTTTTTAATACTGCAAGTTAAAAGTATACGTAAGAAAGTATTTTAATTAGAAGAATTTAAAAGCATTTCCGCTTTTTCAATACTTGTGTTGATTTGTTCTTTAACTGCTTTTACTTTTACCTCTTCTTCGTTCAGCCACTTTTGTTTTTCGGAAGTCAGTGCTTTTCCCTCTAAAATTTCTTCGGAATCGAATCGGTCCCCGAAACCTTTCATCCAATTCATCATAGATTCATTGGCTCTTTGTAATTCGCGCATCGTTTTTGCTTCTGGCGATTCGGCGCCTAGAGAATCTGCCATGGGTTTCAACTTACCTACCAAACGACCTAGTTTACCCATTTTTGGCATTACTTCGTCATGGATAGCCATTACATGCTCCATTTGTGTGGATTCTTCTTTTTCTTTCTTGGCTTCTTCCTTACATGATAAAATAAGTGAGACACAGGTAAGTATGATGAGGTATTTTTTCATTTTATGTTATCTTTAATAGTAAAGGAGCTAATCGTGTAAACATACGTTTTTACCTTAGTATTGGTAATAACTGTTTCTAATGCTGAGGGAGTTATTATTTTTGGGTCAAATTGAATAATAGCCTGTTTGCTATCATAACTTACTTCGGCAGCGATGACACCCGGGGTATTTTGTAAATTAAGGCTTATTTGATCCGCACACCCTTCTTGGCAAGCCATACCATCAATATTAACTTCAGCAACGCTGGTCATTTGGTACTGCTCGTTTGTATCATTTTGTATTTCTTCTTGAGCTACAATAGCGTTAGATGCAAAAAAGAGAAAAAGAACAACTGTAAATAATTTCATGCTTCGGAAATTTTTCTAGAACGATATTTTTTCGAGGTCAAGATATATAAACTAAACCCTGACAGTATGGTAAAGATACCAAATATTGAAAATGCTATTAGGACAAGAGAATAAAAAAGCTTTCTTTTTTACCATTTAAAAGCCTCATTTTTGCAAAAAAATCGCAAGGCTTGAAAATTGAAAACCGAAAGTGGCTTTATCTGATAGTATTATCCCTTATTTGGGGAACTTCTTATATCCTCATTAAAAAAGGCTTAGTAGGTTTTGCTCCCCTTCAACTAGGGGCGTTACGGATCATTATATCTGGCTGTTTGCTATTAATGATCGGATATAATTCTTTGAAAACCATTAGAAAGGAAGACTGGAAATGGTTAGCGCTATCTGGTTTTATAGGAAGTTTCTTCCCAATGTTTCTTTTCGCATTTGCTGAAACCGAAATAGATAGTAGTGTAACCGCAGTTTTAAATTCTTTAGTGCCTTTGTTTACCTTATTTGTGGGTCTTTTTGCTTTTGGGATATCGTTTACAAGAAATCAGTTCATCGGAGTTTTAGTAGGCTTGTTGGGGGCTAGTTTATTGGTTTTATTTGGGAGTACTATAAACCCCGAGCAGAATTATTGGTACGCGGGTTTTGTGCTTATTGCCACAATCTGTTATGCGTGCAACGCTAATATTATCAAAAGTAAATTACAGGCGGTAAGTCCTATGGGGATTGCGGTTGGGAATTTTGTCTGTATTCTCATTCCAGGTTTTATACTCTTACCTTTTTCCGGAGCCTTAAGCAAGGAGGTTCTAGACGGTAATTTCTTTTGGAGTTCATTGGGCTATATTGTTATTCTATGTATTATCAGCACCTGTATTGCCAAAGTTATCTTTAATAAGCTTATACAGATTTCTTCTCCTATATTTTCCGTTTCGGTAACGTATCTTATTCCAATTGTGGGTATTTTTTGGGGAGTGGTAGATGGGGAAACTTTTAGTGTAAAGCAGCTTGGAGCTTCATTTTTGATTTTAGTCGGCGTGTATTTGGTGAACAAAAAACGTAAAAACGCGGTATAATTTTACACAAGGTGTAACAAAATTATTTCACCATAGTCTTTAAGGGGAAGTCTAATTCAAAACGGAAAAATAATCATCAAAATAGAATAAACAGTCATGAAAAAATCAAACCTCATATGTATAGCGTTTTTTTCCTTTGTCGCAGGAGCCTTTGCTCAAACCAAAACGGTACAAGTAGATGCATTTGAAAAAGTAATCATTAGCCCTCACATAGAAGTGGAATTGGTGCAAGGAACCGAGGAATCCGTAGTTATTGAAAACGCGAAGATTTCCATGGATAAGATTAATGTAAAGGTCGAAGGAAATACGCTTCGGGTATATTTGGACGGAGCCAAAACGGTCACCAAATCGGAACGTGTTTCTACGGACAAATGGAAAGGGAAAAAATCTATTTATAATGGGACTATGGCAACTGCTAAGATTACCTATAAAACCTTGAAAAACTTGTCTATCAGAGGAGAAGAGATTGTAAAGGTAAAGGGTATTATGGAGCAAGAAGATTTGAAGTTGTCTATTTACGGTGAATCCAAAGTTTATTTTAACCATCTTAATTTAGAAGAACTTACGGTCGCTATTTATGGGGAGAGTTACTTGGAAATTTCAGAAGGAAAGGTAGAAAGACAAGTGTTTAGAGCCTACGGGGAGAGTGAAGTAAACGCGATTGAAATGGGAAATAGCGAGACAAAAATAACTGCTTATGGCGAAAGTAATTTCCGTGTAAATGTTTCGGATAGATTAAAGGTAACTTGCTATGGCGAAACAACTATTAACTATACGGGAGATGCCGATGTAGATAAGGGAATTGTAATAGGAGAGGCGGAAATACGGAAGATTGGATAGTGTTTATTACCAATGTTTAATGAAAAAACCCGCTCAAATGAGCGGGTTTTTTTGGTCTTGTAAACTACCTCAGGGCAAGCCCGCGTAGCATTCAAAGTAAAACCACATTTAATTCCATGCAAGCGTCGAACATATAAATCTCGATTATCGCTTAAATGTTTACTCTATTCGAAATCCGCTGGGGATACGCCGTCGTTCACCTTTATCTCGGTTACGATAAACTCTATATTTTGCGGCCCCATACTTTGGGTGATTTTAAAAGGAAATAAAATACCGGAAACTTCCTTGTAATCATCTAACATTAAGGTTTGTTTTACCTGTTGTCCTTGCATTTCCGTTATAGTAACTTCTTGCAACTTTAAACCAGTTTCTGCATCATAATAAACAGTTTTACTGTCGGTAACTTTTACTTTATAGGCTTTTTTGTCACCTACGGTTTCCATTCCGTCCAAAGTTATTCCACCTACGGTTAAATAATTAAGTTCAGGAAATGTGGCTGATTCTGCCTTTACCTTTTCAATTTCTTCTGGGGACAAATCTTTACGTTGACCTTGGCCAACGGCATAACCTTTATCACCATCTAAAACCTGTTTACTCACGGAATTACCCATCATTTTCACGTCCTGCATAAACTGGTCTTTGGAAGTTTTTTTCATTTCCATTTCCAATTTCATACCCTGCATTTCCGCGGCCGCACTCATTGCGTAAGATTCAACACTTTCCAGTTTTGTTTTCCCTCCAATAGCATCTACATACTTTTCTATAATTGAAGTGGCGGTTAATCCTTCTGGCATTTCGGCACTATAGTCTGGTTTCGCAGTTTTCTCTCCTGTTTTATCATAATAAAGAACAGGTAATTTTTTACCGTTTACACTAACCTTTTCCAAGTTCTCTAAGACTTCACTTCCTTTACCGGCAACAACTACTCTCGCATTACTAGAGCTAAAATACTTTTGTGCCGCATTTTGAACATCTTCTATGCTTATGTTGTCTATGCGTTCTAAATACGTTTTGTAGAAATCCTTTGGAAGTCCTTCTTTCTCAATATTAAGGGCGTAATTGGCAATCGTCTGAGGTTGCTCCAGTGCCATAACAAACCTCCCTGTGTATTTCGCCTTGGTATTCGCTAATTCCTTTTCGGTTACAGGTTCGTTGACGATTTTATCAATTTCTTTTAGTATTTCTACTACAGAACTATCTGTTACCATATTTCTTACACTAGCAGTAGCACGGAATCTAGATACTTCATATTTGTCATTTCCTATAGCAGAATAAGAACCATATGTATATCCTTTATCCTCTCTTAAATTTAGAAAGAGGCGTCCTTCACCACCGCCACCAAGTATTTGGTTAGCCACTAATGCAGGTAGGTAATCATCGTTCTTCATTTTTAGCTCTACCAAATTCTGAACAGCTATCTCCGACTGTACTGCGTTTGGCATATCCACAAAGTTTATTTGTCTATACTGCGCATCGTTTGGCTGCGAAAAGCTAAAAGAAGGCGGTACTGCTTTAGTCCATGGGGTAAAGTGTTCCTCTGTCAATTCCTTTACTTGGTCAAAAGTAACGTCTCCTATTACTACTAGGTAGGCGTTCGCGGGGACAAAATATTTACGATAAAACTGTAGGACATCCGTTAATTTTACATTGTTCACAGTTTCTTCTGTAGTAAATTCTCCATAAGGATGGTCTTTACCATAGGCTAAAGCGCGCTGCACTCTTCCCGCAATGGCGGAAACATCTTTTTCTTGGGATTTTAGTCCAGTAATCAGCTTTGCCTTTTCTTTCTCGAATTCTTCTTCGGTGAAATTAGGATTTATGGCCGCATCTGCCATAAGTTCTAGAATTCTCGGGAAATACTTGGATAGTGAACTAGCAAAGGCACTTTGAGAACCAAAACTTAAGCGAGCTCCTAAAAAATCTATCTCCTCGTTAAACTCATCTTTACTTATATTCTTGGAACCTAATCCAAGAAGACTACCGGTTAAACTGGATACTCCAGCCTTGTCTCCCTCTAGGATAGGCGGATTGTCAATTGTTAATTGTATGGATACTCTAGGCAATTTATGGTTCTCAACAACCATAACTTTTAGGCCATTACTAAGCTCAAAGCTTTCTGGTTCCGCAATGTTTATTTCAGGCGCGGGACCGGGTGCTGGCATAATGGAACGATCTACTTGTGCTTGCACTCCAAATGTTGTAAATGCAGCGATAAATAATATATATAGTTTTTTCATTACAGTATTAGTTTGCGGGTTTTTCTTCTGGTAAATAATCTATAAGAACACGCTGATTAGTGTTTAAGTGTTTTTTCGCTACTTCCATAATTTCTTCGCGAGTAATGGAACGATAAATTTCTATTTCTTTATTGATAAGCTCAGTATCTCCATAAAGAACGTGATATCTGGCAAGGGAGTTTGCAATTCCCTCAACACTTGAATTTGAATTCACGAATTGATTTTCAAATTTATTTTGTAGTTTCTGGTAATCGTTTTCTGAGATGAGTTCAGTTCGAACTAAAGCAATCTCTTCTTCCATTTCGGCTACCAAAGTTTCTAGTGAAGTTTCTCCTACGGGCAGGGCAAAAACCAAGTACATGCTGTAATCTTCTTGAGGAATATTAAAAGCACCTACCTGTAAGGCCTGCTTTTGTTCATCAACCATTTTCTTGTACAGTTTAGAGCTTTTTCCATCACTTAAATAAGTAGATATCATGTCCAGAACATAGGCATCACGTTCTCTAAATCCAGGAGTCCTGTACGCAATCCCTGCAGCCGGAATTTGAATATTTGCATCATAGGCTTTCACTTTAACCTCTTCCGTAATCGGGTCTTCCTTAGGGAAATTTCTAACGATATCGGCACCTCTTGGGATTGGTGCAAAATAATCGTTTATCATTTTTTTTGTCTCTGCAATATCAATGTCGCCAGCAACTACAAGGGCTGCGTTATTGGGAACGTAATATTTCTTGTTATAAGCAATAACATCTTCCAAAGTAGCGGCATCCAAATCTTTCATGTAGCCAATATTAGGGTCTTTATAAGGGTGTTTTTTGAATAGATTAGCCCCTAGTACAGGAAGTAACTGTCCGTAGGGCGAGTTGTCATAACGCAGCCTTTTTTCTTCTTTCACAACTTCTTGCTGTGTGTCAATCCCCTTCTGGTCAATGATAGGATGCAGCATACGTTCAGCTTCCATCCACAGTCCCAGTTTTAAATTATTAGAAGGAAAAACTTCATAATAGTACGTCCTATCCTGAGAGGTGTTTGCATTGTTCTTGCCTCCGTTAGAGGAAACAATCTCAAACCACTTGCCTTTTTCGATGTTCTCAGTTCCTTCAAACAATAAATGTTCAAAAAAATGAGCAAATCCGGTTCTGCCTTCAGTTCTATCTTTACCACCTACATGATACATGACGGCAGTTGTTACGACCGGAGCGGTATTATCCTTATGAAGTATTACGTGCAGACCATTATCCAATTTGTACTCTTCGTACTTCACCTCTTGGGCAATGGTTACTACACTGGAAAATAAAATGGCCGAGGCCAAAAGTAGTTTGTTTTTCATTTTGTCTAGTGTTTAATTTTCATACTTCACATTAGTATGAAAGTTGTATTAATTGTTACACGAATTTAAGGCTTTAAGTGAATATTAATGAAAGACGGTTTTTGATTTAACAAGAAATTAAACACTTTTTAGGGCTGTATTTCTTAACTTACTGTAAACTGATTAAAAAATTTATAAGACTATGAAAAATTATGCGCTTCCTATTAGGTTTGGAATTGCCGCTTCCGGATGTTTAATTGCTTATTTCCTAATACTTTCTCTTTTGGGAATTCATACCAATGTTTTTTACAGCCTTTTTAATGCTGTGGTAACAGGTTTCGCTATTTATGAAGCGATTAAATATTACAAATTGAAAAAAGGAACCTCCTTTAGTTATGGAAGTGGGTTTATGGCCGGGTTAATAACGGGAGGTGTGGCAACACTAATTTTTACTTTGTTTTTTGCACTTTATTCCACCGAGTTGAATCCTGGTTTTCTAGAAGAACTTTCCACCAAATGGGCGAGAGAATATGAGAGTTTTGAAGCCATTGTTTTCTTGGTTGTAGCCGTAATGGGGTTTAGTACTACTGTAGTTTTGACCTTGTCCTTTATGCAGCTCTTTAAAACTTCCAATAATTTGAAGTGATTTTCTACATTAAATTCCGCGAAATCCCTTGCGGATTCATCAATAAGAAGTATATTTGCAGCCGCCTTTGGAAAAAATCCAACAGGTTTTAATCATACATTTTTAACAATATGTACGCAATTGTAGAGATGGCAGGGCAGCAATTTAAAGTTGCGAAAGACCAGAAAGTGTACGTTCACCGTTTGCAAACAGAAGAAGGGAAAAAGGTAACTTTTGACAATGTTCTTCTTTTAGATGATGGTAAGAACGTTACCGTTGGCGCCCCGGCTATAGACGGAGCCGCTGTTGAGGCTAAAGTCGTAAAACACCTTAGAGGTGACAAAGTAATTGTCTTTCACAAGAAAAGACGTAAAGGTTACAGAAAGAAAAACGGACACCGACAGTCATTGACTGAAATCGTAATAGAAAGTATTGTTGCGAAAGGTGCTAAGAAAGCAAAAGCTGAGCCTAAGAAGGCCGCTCCTAAAAAAGAAGCTGCGCCAAAAGTAGTAGCTCCTAAAAAAGAAGCAGCTCCAAAGAAAGCTGCTGCACCAAAAGCAACTAAAGCTAAAGCGGACGATTTGAAGAAAGTTGAAGGTATTGGGCCAAAAATCGCTCAAACTTTAAATGATGCCGGTATTTCAACTTTCGCTGAATTGGCAAAAGCTAAACCAGCTAAGATTTCTGAAATTATCGCAGATGTTCGTGGTAATCACGTAACGGATACATGGCCTGCACAAGCTAAATTAGCTGCTGAAGGTAAATGGGACGAGTTGAAGAAATGGCAAGATGAATTAGACGGCGGTAAGGCATAATTGCCAACCGCTTAAGTATAACTTATATCCCGTTGAAGAGCGGGAACTTAAAACCTTAACAAAATGGCACATAAAAAAGGTGTAGGTAGTTCTAAAAACGGTAGGGAATCAGAATCGAAACGCTTAGGTGTTAAGATATTTGGTGGCCAAGCTGCCATCGCAGGTAACATTATAGTTAGACAGCGAGGAACAAGACATAATCCTGGGGAAAACGTATATGCTGGGAAAGATCATACGTTACACGCACGTGTAGATGGTTTGGTAAAGTTCGAAAAGAAAGCAGGAGGTAAATCCTTTGTTTCTATTGAGCCGTTTGAGGCTTAATCAAACTTTTCTTTTGAAAATAAGACCCTCACTTTATAGTGGGGGTTTTTTGTTATCTGTATGTTAATTAAATTTTAAGTACACCATAAAAAACGGAAAACTTAATCCAACCTTAAAAATTTACAAACCCTACTTGTCTGAATAATACAATTTCTTTGCGGTAAATAATTCAACCACATAGAAAATGAAATCTTACGTATTACTTACACTAGTATTATTCCCCTTAACGATATTATCTCAAAGTGGGAATGTTCAAGGAACTATTTCAGACGATAATGGACTATACCTCCCAGGTGCCAGTGTCATGATAGCTTCATTATCAAAAGGCGTTATCAGCGATTTTGATGGAAGATTTACACTTATAGATATTCCAGAAGGCACCTATACCCTAAAGATTTCTTACTTGGGATACGACGATGTAGAACAAGAGTTACAGATTACTCCCAATACCACTACGGAACTATCTTTGTACCTAGAACCTAAAAGCATGGAATTGGACGGTGTAGAAGTTACCGCCTACGGTTTAAGTGGCCAATCCAAGGCATTGAACACGCAAAAGAACAATTTGAATATTACCAACGTAGTATCCACAGATCAAATTGGAAAATTCCCGGATGCTAACATTGGCGATGCTGTAAAAAGGATACCAGGAATTACGATGCAAGTAGATCAAGGAGAGGCGAGGAATATTATTGTCCGGGGGCTTTCACCGCAATTAAATTCCGTTACACTTAACGGAAGTAGGATTCCGTCTGCAGAAGGTGATAATAGAAACGTACAGATGGATTTGATTCCTGCAGATATGATACAAACCATAGAAGTTAGTAAGGCAGTAACTCCAGATATGGACGCAGATGCCTTGGGCGGTTCGGTAAATTTAATTACTAGAACTTCTCCTCAAGGGTTCAGGGCTTCCACAACTTTGGGTTCCGGAATAAATTTCATTACCAATAAAGCTATTATCAATGGCGCTTTTTTAATTGGGGACAGAACCAATAACGGCAAGTTTGGATGGATGCTTGCAGCATCCTTTAATGATAACGATTTTGGCTCTGATAATATAGAAGCTGAATGGACAGACGAATTTGAGTATTACGCTGGTGTTGACGATGTAGATGGAGAGCCAATATTGGAAGATGCAGAAGTTGACCCTTACGCTAATGTCTTTGAGCAACGGGAATATTTGGTACAGCGTGTAAGACGAAGCTTTTCTGCAAACATGGATTATAAGTTCGATGCCAATAACTCCATCTTCCTAAAAACTATGTACAATTGGAGGGACGATAGGGAGAACAGATTTCGTTTAGAACATGAGATTTTAGACGCTGAAGATATAGAAGTTGGCGATTTTACGATTGCGAACAGATTGCCCACACGTTTTCCAGTCGAAGTAAAACGCCAAAGTAAGGGAGGAATAGATAATAGTAGAAATAAAAATAGAAGGTTAGAAGATCAACGTATGCAAAATTATAGTTTAGGTGGAAATCATCTTTGGGGTAATCTCAAAGTAGATTGGATGACTTCTTTTGCGAAAGCTTCGGAGGAACGTTTGAATGAGCGTTATGCAGAGTTTGAATCGGAGTACATTATAGATAATGACGTACTTAATCCACGGTTCCCCAGATTTTCTGCCGCCAATCCTAGCGACACGGACAATTTTGGAAACTTTGAGTATGGGGAGATTACGGAGGAGAATCAGTTTACAGAGGAAGAGGATATTAACTTTTTTATAAATTTTGAACTACCGGTTGATATTTTCGGAAAAGGAGAAGGTACTTTTCAATTTGGGGCACGGGGTCGTTTTAAATCGAAAGTAAGGGACAATAATTTCTTTGAATTTGATTTAGAGGATGATTTTCCTACCCTTGCAGATGTGCCGTTAAAAGACTATTCAGATGAAGATTACCTAGCGGGCAGTCAATATTTGATAGGTTCTTTTGCCAGTGAAGAATGGTTAGGTCAACTCAATTTAATAGGCGGTGAGCCAGTACCGGACGAATTTTTGCCAGGAAATTTTGACGTTACGGAAGATGTATTTGCCGGATATGTAATGATGAATCAAAAATTATCAGATCGGTGGAGCTTACTTGCAGGTCTACGGATAGAAAGAACATCCTTAGAATCTGCTGGAAATAGTTTAACTTTTATAGAAGAAGATGAGGAAAATGGTATTGAGGAAGGTATCGAAGTTGAGGAAGTAGGTGCAGAGAACTCGTATACCAATATACTACCGGGGATTCATCTTAAATATTATATCACTGATCAAACAGTATTACGCTTTGCTTGGACAAATACTTTGGCAAGACCAAATTATGTAGACATCATCCCAAGAGCGGAAATAATTAATGAAGACAATGAAATCATATTAGGTAATGCCACTTTGGAGCCTACCACGTCAATGAATTTTGATATGATGGCGGAGCACTATTTTAAAAGTGTAGGATTACTGTCTGGGGGAGTCTTTTATAAAGACATAGATAATTTTATATATACTTTTCAAGGAGAAACCGAGGACGAAACTTTTGGACCGGGAACTACTGGTTATGAAACCTTTCAGCCATTAAATGGTGACGGGGCTTCCGTTTTTGGTCTAGAATTTGCGCTTCAACGACAGCTAGATTTTCTTCCCGGTTTCGCTAGAAATTTTAGCCTTTATCTAAACTATACCTTCCTTTCATCCTCGGCAGAAGGCATTCGTAATGAAGACGGAGATGAGCGGGAGGATATAGACCTGCCAAATACGGCGCCGAACATGTTCAATGGATCTTTGGGTTATGCAGATAAAAGGTTCAGTTCTCGCATATCACTTAATTTTTCAGACAGTTATATTGATGAAATTGGAGGTAATGATTTTGATGATAGATTTTATGATACACAACTTTTTTTAGACTTCAACGCTACTTTTCAGTTGAATTCAAACCTAAGTATTTATGCAGATTTGAATAATATTACCAATCAACCTTTGCGCTATTTTCAAGGTGTGAAAGAACGTACTCAACAGCTAGAATTTTATGGTCAACGACTTACTTTTGGTATAAAATACGATTTATTCAAAAAACAATAACTCTAATGATTCAAAAGGCTCTTTTTAACATTAAAAGATGAAAAATATACTAGTTATCAGCGTCGTAGTTTTATTGTTGAATGCTTGTAATAAGAGTAAGTTGCCTCCGATAACTCCAAATATAATAACGGAGTCTACTTTGAATGATACGGATGACCCTGCTATTTGGTTACATCCAACGAATCCGGAAAAAAGTATTCTTTTTGGTACGGATAAAGAAACCAATGGCGCAATTTATGCCTTCGATTTAAACGGAAAGATTATAGAAGAAAAAACAATTAAAAATATGCGGCGCCCTAACAACGTAGATATCGCATACGGATTTCAATTAAACGACTCCACACAGACCGATATCATGGTATTTACAGAGAGGGAGAAGCAACAGATTAGAGTTTTCTCCGTACCAGATATGCAACCCTTGGATAGTGACGGGTTTAAAGTATTTGAAGATGAAAGCCAACTAAAGAATAAATTGCCAATGGGCATAGCTCTTTACAAATCTCCGATGGATGCAAGGATGTATGCTATAGTGGGTAGAAAAACAGGCCCTGTAAAAGGCTATTTGTATCAGTACGAATTAAAAGCGGATAGTATTGGTGTTAAAGCTAATCTAGTGCGTAAATTCGGCTCGTTCAGTGGTCAAAAAGAAATAGAGGCCATTGCGGTGGATGATGAAAATGGGTTTGTGTACTATTCAGATGAAGGCGTATGTATTAAAAAATATTATGCGGAACCTAGTATGGGTGATAAGGAGATTTCTTGTTTTGGAGGAGAATATTTTTTAGCTGATATAGAGGGCATTGCCATTGCAAAGTATCCAAATGGTAAGGGGTTTCTAATTGTTTCCAATCAACAACAGGGAGAATTCAATATTTTCTCCAGAAAAGATAATTCTTTTGTAAAGGCCATAAACCTTAGCACTTTGGAAACAGACGGTTGCGACGTGATTACGGTACCGTTAAACGATGAATTTCCAAATGGACTTTTCGTTGCTATGAATGATGAAAAAAACTTTTACATGTATGATTTAGGAAAGTTGGGATTAAGATAATTTCTCCCCAAGGTCTAGCCAAGAGTTGGCTCTTTCAAAACCTTCTGTGTGTTTGTGGCAAATAGTTTTCGGGGTATACTTCTAAATAATATGTTGAGGACAAATTAATTTTGAACTTTTCCAAAAAGGGAATACAATTCAAATTGATAGTATTTACTACCAAAAATTTATACATTACGTAATTGTTCAATGTGTAATTTATTATTTAGTTGAAAATAAAAGCGTTCGAATTTCAAAAAATATTTAAAATAGTAGTATACGTATTAACCACTATTTTACTTTTTTTTACGGCCTTAGATGGTCTTAGTAGTGCCATTGATTTCTTAACAGTTGAAATTGGAATTTATAGTACAATAGTTATTTTAGTTTTAATGATTGTCCTGTATTTTCTTCCTGCTTTTAATTGGAAAAATGATTCTGGTTCGGTTTTTAAAGTTAAAAAGATTGGGAAAAGACCATATATTTCTTTGTTATCAGTCTTAGGTGCTATTTGGATTGTGCTAATGTATAAGTCATATTCAGGGCCAAAGATGCAAACTAAATACAATCCACCAGGAGTAGTTTTAAAACCAATTTTTAATCAAAACGATACTAGCTCTTTTAATGTGCTTATTTTGAGATTTGAGGATTATATCGCTGGAAAAGAAACTTACTGTATTGGTAGAGCTATCTCTGAAAACTTAAATGATATTAAAACTTTTGACGGTTTTAATTTAGATGTTCAATATGTTGCCGATTCTATTAACCCACCGCAAAGCTTCAATGAAGCCAAGGAAATTCAAAAAAGACATAATGCGGATTTAATTATCTACGGTCTTGCCAAAAACGTAGAAAATAATTGTGAAGGTGCAGATGTTTGTTTTCGGTACAATATAGGTTTAAACATTACGGATCAAATTGACACTTTAATTAATGTCAATAAGAATAAACATGATTTGGAATTTGTAAGAGTAGTACCGGAAAGAATGGATAATAATCTTTCTTTAGATGTATCTACCTTAGGGAATTGGATAAAGAGTCTCTGTGCCGTCAAAACAGGTAATTCTAAAAAGGTTCTTTTTGAACTTGATAACATTGTTAGTAATGATGAATTATCTCCTAAACAAAGAAGTCTAAGATTAGCGGATATTGGATTTTCTTACATGAAAATTGGCAAAAATAATTTAGCAAAGACCGCTTTTGAAAAATCATTATTGTTAGACTCATTAAACCATAGTTCTATATACGGGATTAGTAACTTATATGGAAACGAACGACAATTTGGAGAGGCACAGGAATTACTGCTCAATTATATTGTTAAGATCAAAGAGGATTCAATAAAGTCAAAATTTTACCAAGCATTAGGAAACATCGAGATGAAACGGAATATTTTTCCAAATGTAGTTTTGGCACGTCAGCTTTTCCGAGAATCAATAACATTGGATCCTTCAAATAAAATGGCTCATATGGATTTAGGAATCTTAGAATATCGAATGGGTAATGAAATAATGGGATCTATTAGCTATGAAGAGGCTTTGAAAATAGATTCAGCGCTTAAGCCAATAGTCTATTCTAACTTGGGGGGTTATTATTCTCGAATACTTAATTTTAAGCAGTCTTTGAGATTTCATGACTTGGCAGTTGGTCTAAATCCTAATGATTATTTAACTTATATTTCGAGGCAAATTCTGTTTGTTAAAATGCAAGAGTATGACAAAGCCATCAATGATTTAGATATAGCAATATCAATAGACCCAGATAATTTCTTGGCCTACTATCAATGTGGTCATATTTTCAAGAAAAAAGGTGATTATAAACAGGCCATAATAGAATTTGAAAAAGCAGTGGAGTTAGATATTAAAAATCCTTTGCCGTTAATGAACATTGGCGAATCCTATATGAATGAAGGAATGCTTAATAATGCCATAGTTAGTTTACTTGAAGCGAAAAAACTGGATACGAGAAAGGAGTGGATACGAATATATCATTTATTGTATGATGCATATTTGAAATTAGGTAAAAGAGAAAAAGCTTTTAATATTTTAGATGAAATTATTACATTAAAACCAAACGTTGTTGGTAATTATTTAAAAAAAGCATATCTCTATTTTTTAGAAAGAGACTATATAGAAGAAGATAGATGTTTAATGCAAGCAAGATATATTGAAGATGACTTATCCTATTTAAATTCTCAAATAAACATTTACAAAAGTAACCGGAGAGAAAATTTTCCTTGGGATCCAAATAATGATTATTACAACTCAAATAATTTTAGAATAAAACTCTAGTGGTTCAAAAGAGATACATTATTCAAATAATTTCTCTCCAAGCTCTAGCCAAGAGTTGGCTCTTTCAAAACCTTCCGTGTGCACATTATGCGGGGAAGCAAATTGGATACCTCTCCCATCAAAGTTTGTAAGATTATAACTGCGATCGTCTATAAGAATATCTCCTTTTAGAATATGTTTGTGACCACATAGTATTCTGTTTTGCCAAGGGATAAAGGGAAAATGTTCATCCAGCCAATCACTCTTTTCTTCCAATGAATTTGGAAATTGCATCGCAGCGGATGCAATATAAACATCATGCTTTTTAGATAATTGTAGCAATACTTCTTGGCTATGGTCAATAACCTTTAGTTCTTTAAAGAAACCGGTGCGTGTAGCATGTTTACGAACACTTTCTTGATGGGCCTCTGGTACCATTTTCCAAACCTCGGTTCCCGAACATTTTTCTGTAGTTAAGCTTCCATTAAATTCAGCATTGTAAATTTTGATGTGCTCACCATAAGTATCAGCTATTACCTCATCCATGTCTACGAATATTACCATGTCATATAATTTTTTACGAAGAACGGTAAAACCTTAAAATATTAGAAGGAAACGGGTAAAAGATAAATTTTAAGTAAATAAATTAAGTTTGAAAACTAATTTACCACTGCTGGTTCTTAAAACCATTGGTCTTGGCAAACTTGATGGTGTCGCCTAAATAATCTTCTAAATTATAAGCGGGTATCGGTAATATTTGTTGTAGTAGCGTGGTGTCCCATTCGCAGGGTTCAGAAGTTAGGTATGGTGTTAAATGCACCCCTATGGTATCGTAATAAAACTGCTCTAGTTTAGATTCAAAACCAGAGGTAGTATTTATTACGTTTTGGGTAATACTAAAATTATCAAAGGCTACTGTTTCTAAAATTTTTGTAATTCCTCTGGTAATATGCGTGGTTTTGGAATGTACTATGTTCAGTTGTTCTATTGCAGTATCTAGTACCGCCACAATTACCTTGGCCGCATAATCCGTAGGAATAATATTTAAACCACTTTCTGTGTTCGCGGTAATACGCACAGGGTCTGTTGAGGTATTTCTATGAAAGAATTTCGCAAACAGATAAAATACCATGTATTTAGATATAAAATAGTTGGGTGTGTCCATGATGTTACCACCAAGTACACTTGGTCTTAAAATTTGAACTGGAATACCTATAGCTGCTCCTGCTTGGGTTATATACTTTTCAGAAGCATATTTTGAAGCTTCATAATGATTTCTATGAGCGGTGGGTGCCGTTTTCAGATAATCGTTGGGGAGAAGCCCTCCAACATTTCCTGCTGAAAAAGCGGTGCTTATATAAATGAACTTATCTATATATCTACTATAGGCCTCAAAGATTGCTTTTGTAAATTCAAAATTTTCTTTAAAAATCTCGTCTTTTGCTTCAGGAGCGGTAGATAGGTTAACAAAGCCCGCGGAGTGTATAAAATGGGTAATCCGTACGCCGTCTAAAAAACGTTCGGGATTTAAAATATCCTTAGCCGAAACTACTATAATTTTGGCGCGTATGGCAGCCAGGTTATTCTTAATGAATATTGGAGCAAAATCACTTTGCAGCATTTTACGAATACGCTCCTTTGATGAAACCGATTTTTTTTCTCTTACGGGCAGGTAAATGTTTTCAATGCTAGAAAATTTTTCTTCCAACAGGGAAAATAAAACTTGGGAACCTAAAGTTCCCGTGGCACCGGTAAGTAAAATTTGCATGGCAAGTCCGTTGAGCCAGCAAATATCGCACTAAATAAAGAAAAACCCTTACGCCTTTTTAAAGAAAAGGTGTAAGGGTTAGGTTTAAATTAAAAGTATGCTGTAAGCAGCATTCTTAATATCTGTAATATTCGGGTTTAAAAGGCCCTTCTACGGTTACTCCAATATAATCAGCCTGATCTTTCTTAAGCTCTGTAAGTTCCGCTCCTAAACGGGATAAGTGCAGTTTGGCCACTTTTTCGTCTAAGTGTTTTGGTAGCATGTAGACATCGTTTTCATAGTTCTCCTTATGATTCCATAATTCTATTTGTGCCAAAGTTTGGTTGGTAAAAGAATTACTCATTACAAAACTTGGGTGTCCCGTAGCGCATCCTAAATTTACCAAACGGCCTTCTGCTAGGATAATAATATCCTTACCATCAATAGTGTACTTATCTACTTGCGGCTTAATTTCATCCTTGGTGTTGCCATGATTGTTGTTTAACCAAGCCATATCAATCTCATTATCAAAATGACCAATATTACAAACAATGGCTTTGTCCTTTAACGCTTCAAAATGCTCAGCTCTTATAATATCCTTGTTTCCTGTGGTGGTGATTACAATATCTGCATTCCCGATTACAGTTTCTAGTTTTTTCACCTCAAAACCATCCATACAAGCCTGCAAGGCACAAATAGGGTCAATTTCTGTTACCGTAACAATAGAGCCTGCTCCTTTAAACGAAGCGGCTGTTCCTTTTCCTACATCACCATATCCGGCAACCACAACTTTTTTACCCGCTAACATGGTATCCGTAGCTCTGCGGATGGCATCTACTGCACTTTCACGACAACCGTACTTATTGTCAAACTTAGATTTGGTTACAGAATCGTTTACATTGATAGCTGGCATGGGCAAGGTGCCATTTTTTACACGCTCATATAAGCGGTGCACCCCAGTGGTGGTTTCTTCCGAAAGTCCGTTAATTCCAGACGCTAGTTCAGGATATCTGTCTAACACCATGTTGGTTAAATCTCCACCGTCATCTAAAATCATGTTCAATGGTTTGCGATCTTCCCCAAAAAATAAGGTCTGTTCTATACACCAATCAAACTCTTCCTCGTTCATTCCTTTCCACGCATAAACAGGTACACCTGCTTCTGCGATAGCTGCTGCGGCTTGGTCTTGGGTAGAGAAGATATTACAAGAACTCCACGTGACATCCGCACCAAGTGCTACTAAGGTTTCAATCAGTACCGCCGTTTGTATGGTCATATGCAAACAACCGGCAATTCGTGCGCCTTTTAGGGGTTGTTCATTTTTGTATTCTTCTCTCAAAGCCATTAATCCTGGCATCTCTGCTTCCGCTAAATCAATTTCTTTTCTTCCCCATCCGGCTAGACTAATATCCTTTACTTTATAAGGTACAAATGGAATAGTTTTGGTGCTCATCTTTTTATTATTTTATCTTTGATATATTACTTGGATGCCTTTTACCTCTATTTTGGAGAGGTCAAAGATGCAATTTTGCAGCTTTGGGTGAGGCTTTGCAAAGGTACGAAATAGACAAAGAACCCCATGCCGCTTTACAAAACTATAACAGTAAATAAAGATACTTTCATTGCTATTTGGAAGGTTGATGAATCGGAGGAATATTTAGGCGAGGGGATTGTTTTAAGTCAAAACTGTCAACTTCGTTATGATGGCATGAAATCCGAAATGCATCGTAGGGCCTTTTTAAGTATTCGTCATCTTTTGGCCCTGTACGATTATGTGGATGAAGATTTAATTTATAATGAAGCAGGGAAACCGCATTTAAAAGATGGCAAGCATATTTCTATAACCCACTCCCATAATTTTACAGGTATCATTATCAGTAGTAGTGACGAAGTTGGTATTGATATTGAAATGCAGCGGGATAAGATATTGAGAATAGCACATAAATTTACTCCATTTGAGGAATACCGAACTTTGGCCAATACTGCTGCAATTGTTAGGAAATTGACCATAGTTTGGGGGGCAAAGGAGTCGCTTTACAAAATATACGGGCAGCAAGGAATCAGTTTTTTACGTCATATAAACGTTTCCGATTTCTCCTTTGCCGATGAAAAAACCAATGCAGAAATATTATATAAGGGAGATAAATCTCAGTACAGTATTAATTTTTTGGAGTTTGAAGGCTTTACCTGTGTATATGCACTTCGTTTAAGTTGAATGTTGAAAAAACGAATTAAAATACGAAATAATTATAGTACCTCCCTAAACCCTAAACCCTCATTATGAATATATCAGTAGAGCTTACTTTTTCTCCCTTGCAGGATGATTTTGAAGAACATATTATCAACTTCATTAAAAAACTGAGGGCCTCAGGAATTACGATACTTGAAAATCCTTTAAGTACCCAAGTTTACGGAGAATATGATGCTGTAATGGAAGTTTTAAATCAAGAAATTAAAACAGCCTTTGAATTAATGGATAGAGGCCTGCTCTATATGAAGCTGGTAAAATCTGACAGAAGCGATTATGAGCCTCATTTTTGATTGGATTTTTGGGCAATATGAGGGCACGCCATCACATCTAGTAATATTAGAGATGATCGGCGTTTTCTTTGGCTTTCTAAGCGTATGGTATTCCAAGCAAGAAAATATTCTTGTTTTTCCAACAGGAATTATTAGCACGGGAATATTTGTTTATATTCTTTTGGTCTTTGGTCTGCTGGGAGATATGCTCATTAATGCCTATTACTTTTCCATGAGTGTATTTGGTTGGTATGTCTGGACAAGGAAAGTAGATGGCACCCATTTTATACCCATAACTAGAACCACGTTAAAAGAAAAAAAATGGTCTGTTATACTATTTGTATCCACAGTCCTGTTCGTATGTACAGTATATTGGTTTTTTGACAAGTTTAATAATTGGACAGCCTATGTAGACACATGTACTACCGCTATCTTTTTCGTAGGAATGTGGCTTATGGCAAAGAAGAAATTAGAAAACTGGATTTATTGGATAATCGGAGATATTATATCCGTACCCTTGTATTGGTACAAAGGGCTTATATTTACATCACTTCAGTTCTTTTTATTTACCATTATTGCTATTTACGGATACCTCGCATGGAAGAAAAGTATAAACAACAACCTTCAGACCTCTTAAAAATAGTTCTTTTTGGACCCGAATCTACGGGAAAAACAACCCTGTCAGAACAGTTGGCAAGGCACTACAATACGGTCTGGGTACCAGAGTATGCACGTGAGTATTTACAGCAGAAGTGGAACAATGAACGAAAAACCTGCGAACCGCATGACTTATTGCCCATAGCCGCTGGGCAAATGCAGTTGGAGAATAGTCTGATCAAAAAAGCTACAGAAATTTTGATATGCGATACAGATTTATTGGAGACAAAAGTATATTCGGAGGCATATTATATTGGCGATTGTGATCCCATTCTTGAAAAACATGCCTTGCAGAATAAATATGACCTGTATTTCCTAACCTACATAGATATTCCCTGGGAGGCTGATGATTTACGGGATAAACCCGAAGAACGAGAAGAAATGTTTTCTTATTTTAAAAACACATTAGAGAAATACAACCGTAATTTTATTATATTAAAGGGAAATAAAAAAGAGCGTTTAAAAACGGCTATAGAACACATAGATAAGTTACTAGAAAAATGATTGAATTTACGAAGCAAGATAAAGAGCAGTTAAAGTCCAAAGGTATATCTGAAACTAAGGTCAGCGCACAGATTGAAACATTTAAAGAGGGCATTCCCTTCGTTAATTTACAGCGAGCTGCGGTAGTCGGTGATGGTATTTATCGGTTTACCAAAGAAGAAGAGCAGGATTTGGTCGGGAATTATGAGAACAACGCCATAGCCCTTTCTATATTAAAATTTGTTCCTGCGTCTGGTGCTGCTTCCCGTATGTTCAAGGCCTTGTTTAGTTTTTTAGACGCCTATAATCCAAAAGAAGAATCCTTTGAAGCATACTTAGAGCGTTCCAACGATAAGGATATGAACGTATTTGCAGAAGGGATGAAAAATTTTCCTTTTTACCAAAAAGTCAAGGATAGGCTTAATTCGGAAAGTACTACCAAAGGAGAAGAGGTTTATGCATTTGTTTCTGAGATGATGTCGGAAGATGCATTAAACTATGGTTTTTATCCTAAGGGATTACTGCCCTTTCATAAATACGAAGAAAGTACGGCGACGCCATTCGAGGAGCATTTAAAGGAAGGAGCGCTCTATGGCTCCTCTAAGGGAAATGCTAAACTCCATTTTACCATTTCTGAGCAACATGAAGAAATGTTCAAGAAAGAATTTTCACAAGTGGAAAATCGGGTTTCTAAAAGTACGGACACGGATTTTACTGTGGATTACTCATTCCAAAAATCAGCAACGGATACTATTGCAGTGGATATGAAGAATAAACCTTTTAGAAACAGTGACGGCTCCCTATTGTTTAGACCCGGAGGTCATGGTGCTTTAATTGAAAACCTGAACGAACAGGATGCGGATATAATCTTTATTAAAAATATAGATAATGTAGCGGTTATGCGCGATGCGGATGCCGTAGCCAAGAGTAAAAAAATATTGGCAGGAGTATTATTAAATGCACAGGAAAAGGCCTTTAATTATACCAAACTAATACAGAATGGTGACATCGACGATAGCCAGCGTACAGAAATAAAAGAATTTTTGGAGTCTAAACTTAATGCAAGATTCGTTGATGGTTATATGAATCTTACCAAAGAAGAACAACTACAGGTACTTCAAAAGAAATTACAACGCCCAATCAGGGTCTGTGGTATGGTAAAGAATGAAGGTGAGCCTGGGGGTGGTCCGTTTTGGATAACTAATGCGCAAGGAGAGTTGTCACTTCAGATTATAGAATCGGCTCAGATAGATATGTCTGACCAAGAGCAAGTAGCTATTTTAAAGAATGCTACACACTTTAATCCAGTAGATTTGGTTTGTGGAGTTCGCAATCACAAAGGAGAAAAACTAGATTTATTAAAATTCGTAGATCACAAACAGGGCTTTATTACCGGAAAAACTAAAGACGGAAAGGAGCTAAAGGCCTTAGAACTCCCAGGATTATGGAACGGTGCTATGGCATACTGGAACACGATTTTTGTAGAGGTTCCCTTGGTAACTTTTAATCCGGTAAAAACGGTAAACGACTTATTAAAACCTTCACATCAAGGTTAATTAACTTTATTTCTTGAACAGCAGAAGTGTGTATGTATTACACACTTCTGTTGTTTCTGGACAGTTTTACCCATCCCTTTTAAATAGCTTTAATTTGTAAGAAGCTAATTTTCAAATAGTTGTGTCTATATATTTTCTGTGGTATGATTTTTCTACTATACCTGACAAGAATGTTTAATTTAAAAATAGATAAAATGAAAAAGTTAGTTTATGTTATCGTAATCGTATTGGGAGGAATAGTGTTAAATGCTGCCGAGGAACCAAAAGTTCAGGATATGCTTGTGGAAGAATTGATTATTCAAGATTTCACAGAGATTTCTACCTCTGACCTTCCGCAGGCAGTGATTGATGCTTTGAGCACAGATTTTCCAAGTGCTACTTTAAACAAGGCCTATGTAAATGGTGAGGGACAATATAAATTAGAAATTGCTAAAGAAGACGGTAGTACAGCCGAGTTGTATGCAGATGCAGAAGGCAACTGGTTAGAAATGTAATTGTTCTATATAGTTTGTTAGTTTAGTTAAAAGCTGCTTCGGCAGCTTTTTTATTTTTCCGATAGTTAAAAAAGTATAAAATTTGTGCATGCAAACATCTGTAAGCCGCTAGCGTCCGTAAATAGGGTAGATTACAATAATCATATTAAAATTATAGAATGAAAAGATACGCGATACTAGCACTTGTTGCCATTGGAACGATTTTTAATGCAGGAGCCAAGGATATTTCAAATTCAGGCGATAATTATTCAGTTGTTGTTACTACGGACGATTTTAAAAAAGTAAGTTCTAAAGAATTAACGCCACCCGTTGTGGAAGAATTGTTAAAACAATATCCTACTTCTAAGTTAGGAGCTGTTTACAAAAATTCTAATGGAGAGTTTAAACTTATCATGGTTTTAAAAAGCGGTACTAGAAGAACTGTTTATATAGATTCTTACGGTAATTGGTTCAAAAAGAATTAAATACGAAGATTGAACATAAAAAAAGCTGCCTAGTGCAGCTTTTTTTATGTTCTAAAGTGACTTCATGAAAAAAAGCGTGTCTTATAAAATGTAGAACAAAAGAAAAGAAAATGGTAACAATGGTGTTTGCAGCGGTAGGAACAGTAGTATGTGTAACATCTTTGTGTGTCATAGCAAGGATTTGCTGGGAAAAAGAATATTAATACAATTTTATATATGGAAGATATTTCAAAATCAATTTTATTAGGTGTTTTTACGATCTGTTTTTGGGTCTTGTCCTCCATAATTTTAAATGAAGAGAAGAAAACACTTGCAGTAACCGACGAGGTAGTTGCAGAAAGAATAAATCATATAGATGAAACCTTTGTGGAAACACTAACTATTGACTATGAAGGTGCCACCAATTAAAACTTTTCCCCCAAATTGAGGTGATACAGGATTTTTTTGAAGAATTAACCTGTTGAAGTTTTAATTATGACTTTAGAAGTTCGGTTTTTTTGGTTGGTTGTGAAGGGAGTCGCTTAAGCGGCTCCTTTCTTTTTTGGGTAATTGGTATACAGTATTCGAGAAGAGGAAACAGTTTTACCCAATTAAAATAGTTTCGACTTTTCTTAAGTAATTAACAGTTAGCTATTTAAAATTTATTTCGTTCATGGCATCGTTATTTCTTTATACTAGTAGTACTAAAACGGAGGTAAAATTTAAAAGAAAAAAACATGAAGAAGTTGTTATTATTAGGAGTATTCGCAATGGCTAGTTTTTCAATAATGGCAAAAGATGCCCAGGAAGTTGAGGTGTCTATAGTAGTAGAAAATACCGAAATCGTCAATGATGATTTCTCAGAAATTGATGTCGCTCAATTACCTACGGCAGTAACGGAAGCAGTGCGTAAAAATTATCCCACATCTACCATAAACAAAGCCTATATTAATGAGAGTAAGCAATACAAGTTAGAGGTTTCCTTAGAGGATGGTACTTCTGGCACCTTGTATGCGGATGAGCATGGAAACTGGTTAGATATGTAAATCGGAAAACTTGTTTGTATCAAGTTGGTTTGGTCAGAAAGAGGTAGCCTTGTGCTACCTTTTTCTATTTATATAAAGAACTATCCATCGGAATATTTTAAATGACAGGTAGCCGAATGTTGTGGTTTTTACGTAGATATAAAGAACACAAAAGCCTGCTTCATGCCTAAAATCTTAATTATTGAGGATGATATCTCATTTGCACAAATGCTGCAAAAATTTTTGGTAAGGAAAAATTTTCAGGTTCAAATTAGTCATTCAGGTCTGGACGGAGAAGAAAAATTAAAGAACCATTCTTATGATGTAGTCCTAACGGATTTAAGACTGCCAGAATATAATGGGTTACAGCTTGTCTCTAAAATAAAGGAAAAAACGCAGGTCATAGTAATGACAGGATATGCTGAGGTAACAACAGCGGTAAAAGCCATGAAAAATGGGGCTTACGACTATATTGCAAAACCTTTTACACCCGATCAGATTCTCGATATAATAGCAGGAGCTTTAAAAGTGTCTAAAACGGTTGTTGAAGAGAAGACTACGCTCAATGGTGGATTTAGTTCAAAAAATGAGATATCCGCAGCTTTAAAAGGTAGTTCGTATAAAGACAAGTTGCATTTTATAAGTGAAGGGGCGCAAGAACTAGATAAATATATCTCCTTAGTGGCACCAACGGATATGTCCGTTCTGATAGTTGGAGAAAGCGGAACGGGGAAAGAGGTTTCCGCAAAGGCTATTCATCAAAGTAGTAAAAGAAAAGACAAAGCTTTTATAGCCTTGGATTGTGGTGCTATACCAAAAGAGCTGGCATCTAGTGAGTTTTTTGGTCATTTAAAAGGGAGTTTTACAGGGGCTATTACAGATAAAATAGGAAGTTTTGAAGCTGCTAATGGAGGAACGCTTTTTCTGGATGAAGTAGGAAATTTATCCTATGAAAATCAAATACAGCTATTAAGGGCTTTACAAGAGCGCAAGATAAAACGTATTGGAAGTAACAAAGAGATTATTGTAGACGTACGTGTCATTTCCGCTACCAATGAAGATTTAAAAAAAGGTGTTGAAAAGGGAACCTTCAGAGAGGACCTGTATCATAGACTAAACGAGTTTTCTTTGCGTATACCTTCCTTAATAGATAGGGAAGGAGACCTGCCTATTTTTGCGCATCAATTCTTGGAATCCGCTAATCATGAACTGAATAAGAATGTTTTGGATTTTTCTAAAGATACCTGGGAAATTTTTAGGAACTATGATTGGCCAGGTAATATTCGAGAATTACAGAATGTTGTAAAACGTGCGGTTTTACTTGCTGTAGGAGAGGAGATAGAGCCAAGTGTTTTACCTCAAGAAATGATTAATGGACCAGCAAAGGATAAGGACAAGAACTTGTCCAAGGAAGAATTTGAAAAAGAACAAATACTAAAAGCATTAAAACGCACTAATTATAATAAATCCAAAGCGGCAAGACTATTGCGAATAACAAGAAAAACGCTTTATAATAGGATTAATCACTATAAACTAGAGGTGTAGCCGTGACCTTTTCAAGTACTATCAATAGTTCGTCTAGGAATAGGTCTAGTTTTGTAAAATCGGCTTTTAGCTTTTTCCAATTATTGTAATCTATAGGGATTTTCTCAAACTTTTCTAAAATTGGAATAGCGCGCTGTATTTGAAGTTGCCGGAACATGGGTAGCATTCTATGGGCAATGGAGCTTATTTCTGTGGTATTTTTCGTTGTTACCGCAGTTCTTAAAAACTGCCTATTTTTAGTGGTATCTTTTCGGAATGTTTCCAATATTTCACGAATTGCTAAGGAATCATCGCCCAAAAAAGATTGTAATACATTTAATCGATAAAGATTACCTTCTTCCAGGTTCTTGGAAAGATTATGAACGTCGCTTATGTTACCATTATTTGAAGCACCTATATGTTGTAAAAGTTCTATTTTGGAGAAAGGCTTTCGAATAACAGTGAGGAATCCTCTTGAGGTGAAAAGTTCTTTTTTTAAATCTTTCCTACCCGTCATTGCTATAATAGGCTGATTTTTATAATGTGAGTAATCTCCCTCGAGCAACTGACTCACCACATCAAAACCAGAAGTATTTGGCATTTCTATATCGGTCAAAACAAGGTCATAGGATAGATCGGCCTCTGTTTTAGGGATTAAATTGAAATCGCTGAAAAGTATTGGTGTTATGTTCTCGCGACTTATAATTTCGCCCAATAGGTGAAGAAAAGCGGTGTCGTCGTCGATGATGAGAATGCGTGACGGTTTTTGAAGTAATAATGAAGATTCTAGGACTACATCTTTCTTTTCTTCCTGTCCAAAAATAATAGGAAACCGAAGTGTAAAAACGCTACCTTTTTCTAATTCGCTTTCTAAGGTTAAAGTACCGTTTAAAAGTAGGGTCAGTTTCTTGGCTATGGCAAGACCTAAACCGTAGCCACTTTGCTTTTTGGTCAGATGGTTTGATGCCTGTTCAAATTCATGAAAAATGATAGCTTGCTGTTCTTTTGAAATGCCAATCCCCGTATCAGCAATACATATCTGGACCTGTTCATCAGATTTGGAGGTATCGATAAGGCTTGCTTTTACTTTAATTTTTCCTGCTTCCGTGAATTTAAATGCGTTACCGATGAGGTTAGCGATAATTTGCCGTATTCTTACCGGGTCGTTAATGATTGGTCTCTTTAGGAAGTCATCAATCTCTAAAACAAGAGAAATCTTTTCATTTGCTTTTGCTGTGGCTATATGCTGAGCTGTCTCCGTCAATAGGTCGTAAAGATTAAAAGTAATTTTTTCGGGCTTCATTTTTTCGGCCTCTAATTGAGAAAAATCCAATAGGTCGTTTACCAGATTATTCATATAGTTTGTTGCCGACTTAATGTTGCTGAGATATTTTTTCTGTTCCTTTGTAATTACAGAATCTTCTAAAAGCAAAGTATAACCAGTAATAGCGCTCAGGGGAGTTCTAACATCGTGACTTACGGTGCGAATTAAACGTTCTCTACTTTTAAGCAATACATCTGTAAATCTTTTTTCCTTTTCTAAATTTTGACGATAAAGATTGGCTTTCCAAAAATCCCTATTGAGAATAAAAATAAAAAAACCTACTACTAAAAATCCTAAAATAGCCACGCCGCTAGCCAATCGGATACTTCTTTTAAGTGCTGTTTCCTTTTTAATAGTGTCGTTTACAGTATTGATTAAAATCTCTCTTTCAAAGGAGGCTAGAATTTGCCGTAGTTGGTGGGATAGCTCCAAGTCTGTTCTATTAACCGTACGTTCTTGTTTGGTCAAAGCCTGGAGGTTAAGGATGTTTTCTTCCTGTACCTCAAGTAACAGCATTCGTGAAACATTTAAAACACTATCAGTGCGTTTTGCTCGCTCCTCATTGGCTTCATTAGGAGGAATATTATTGTTGAGATATTTAGCTACTTTTTTGATGGCTTCTTGGGCTTTGAGGGGTAACTCATCTAGATTTGGAGCTAATCTTTCGGCAGTAATAATACCTAAGTTCGCTTCCATTTGGTCAAATTCTTTCAAGGCAATGTTAATTGCGGCACTGGTTTGGTCTTGGGTCTTAAGCTTTCTTAGTGCCGCTGTATTACGCACTTTTTTCTCCAATAATAGTTGAAGGCTGTCCAAAAGAATACGTTGTTGTTCGTTGGTGCTTAAGATTCTAAGTTCATTAATGTCTTTGTATACAGCTTCAATATGTTGATTATAGGCGTCGAAATTTTTCTTGCTACGGGTCTGTAGCGCTAGTTCCGAGAGGCTTTCCGCTTCGTATAATTGGGATACGAAAGAATTGGTTTTAAGTAGTTTAATATCGTTTTCTGTAGTAGTTTCTGTAGAGAGGTAATCACTAATTTCAGCGTAAACATAGAACGAAGCTATAACTACCAATATCGCCAATAGCAAATAACTGATTGTTATTTTTTGAGTAAACCTAGTGTTGAATCCGCCCATATATACTATATACGTTCCATAAAGCCCACTAAGTTTTTGGTATATGTTAATTGTTTGCGAGCAGATTATTGTTTTTTTTGTTTTTATGGTATGAAAGATGAAAATGCTGTCTTACATTTGCGGCATCTCAAAGGGGTGCCAAATCCCGAACGAAAATCAGGCTGGTCCTGAATAGCGTCCAGGAAGAAGCTGAGATTATACCCAAAGAACCTGGGCGGGTAATGCTGCCAAGGGAAGCGATAATCGCTATTAGGTAACGCATGGTTGCGCTAAAAAAGTTTTAGAAGGCAACTTAAAATCAATTTTTAACTTAGAATAATAGCCCCTTTTATTCGTAATCTATTTTACGAATGAAGTACACTATTTTCACAACACTGGCCTTGTTAGGTCTAACGATGGCCTCACAGGCCCAACAACAACCGGCAGATTCTTTAGAGGGTAAAAAAGTAGTCTTAGACGAAGTCTTTGTTTCCGCAATCCGGGTAACAAAAGAATCTCCGGTAACATTCTCAAACTTAACCAAAGAGGATATTAAACCTCGAAATCTTGGTCAGGATATTCCTGTTTTGATGAATTTTCTGCCCTCTGTGGTAACCACATCAGACGCTGGTGCGGGAATTGGATACACTGGTATTCGTGTTCGTGGCAGTGATGCCACAAGGGTAAATGTAACCATTAACGGTATACCTTATAATGATGCGGAATCGCAAGGAACTTTTTGGGTTAATATGCCAGATTTTGCATCGTCTACAGAAAGTTTACAGTTACAGCGGGGGGTAGGTACTTCTACGAATGGTGCTGGAGCTTTTGGCGCAAGTCTAAATTTATTGACGGACGGATTTTCCGAGGAAGCCTATGCACAAATCTCGTCTTCAGTAGGAAGTTTTAACACCTTACGCAGTAATCTAAAATTTAGCACCGGTCTTTTAAATGACCATGTTGAGGTTTCAGGTCGTTTGTCTAAAATAAACTCGGACGGCTACATCGATAGGGCGCGTGCGGATATGGATTCCTATTTTTTGCAAGGAGCGTTTAAGGACGACAATACCTTGATCAAGGCCATATTATTTGGAGGACATGAAATAACCTATCAATCTTGGTTCGGTATAGATGCTGCTACTTTAGAAAGCGATAGAACTTTTAACCCTGCAGGAATATTTACCGATGAGAACGGTGATACACAGTTCTATGATAATGAGGTAGACAATTACAAGCAGGACCATGCGCAACTCTTATGGAACGAACAGATTTCGAATACTTGGAGCACCAATATTGCACTACATTATACTCGTGGAAGAGGTTTTTTTGAGCAATTTAGAGAAGATGATGATTTTGCTACCTATGGTTTTGAACCACTGAATGTTAACGGTGAAGAAGTAAATACGACCGATTTAATCCGAAGACGTTGGTTAGACAATGATTTTTATGGCGCGGTGTTCTCCGCAAATTACGTCAAGGACAATTTAAACCTGATTATGGGTGGTGGTTGGAACAAGTATGAAGGAGACCATTTTGGCGAAGTTATCTGGGCCCGTTTCGCAAGCAATAGTGAAATTAGAGACCGTTACTATGATGATAATTCCACGAAGACCGACTTTAATTTCTACACTAAAGCAAATTACTCCATAGACGAGCAATGGTCACTTTACGGCGATTTGCAATACAGAAGAGTAGGATACCGAGCAAACGGTGAGGATACCGGCATAGTAGACGACACTTTTAATTTTTTCAATCCTAAAGCGGGTGTTACGTTCGATTTAAACCGTAACAATAACTTCTATTTCTCCTATGCCGTAGCTAACCGGGAACCAAATAGAAACGATTATGAAAGTGGAAACCCAAGACCTGAAAAATTAAACGATTTTGAATTGGGATGGCGGTATGTTTCTCCAGATGTGCAGGTAAATACCAACATCTATTATATGAATTATAAAGATCAATTGGTCTTAACGGGAGAACTAAACGATGTTGGGGCTCCTTTACGAGAAAATGTAGGTGATAGTTACCGACTAGGATTAGAGATAGACGCTGCGATTAGATTAAGCGATAAATTCAGCTTACAACCTAACATAGCTTTGAGCACAAATAAGAACCAAGATTTTGTTTTCCAAAGAGATGGGGTGTTAGAGGAACTTGGGAATACCAATATTGCCTATTCGCCTAATATCATCTTTGGGAATATGTTCATGTATAGCCCCACGGACACTTTTCAAGTTTCATTATTATCTAAATACGTAGGAGAACAATATATGGGTAATATAGATGCGGAGGCATCAATTTTAGATGCTTATTCTCAAACTGATTTTAATGTGCAGTACGAGTTAAAATGTGATGGTTTTTTAAAGAGTATTGTATTCTCTGGATTGGTAAATAACATATTTGACGCTAAGTTTGAGTCCAACGGTTATTTTTTCACTTTTGATGATGATTTCTCGGACCCAAATGTAATAACCACAATTGAAGGTGCGGGATTTTATCCGCAGGCCGGAATAAACTTTCTACTAGGGGCAACAGTCAATTTTTAGTGGAAAGGATGTTTCAGGATTTGAAACTATATCATAGGGATAGTTTTATAACTACCAATATCCCTGCTTTTAAGGATAGTGAACTAAGAACCGCTTTGCAACGGTTCTTAGGACTACCCCAATCTCAAAGAATGGAGTTTTCTCAAAAGGAACTAGGGGTTGCTTTTGATGGGTACTCATACTTAGGCCAAACGGATAGTTTAAACCAGTACGATAAAGATTTGTTACACTCCTTTGTGCTTTCTGATATAAGCGATCAAGAAAATTTTCCTGAAGTTTTTCAGGCGTATTTAAGCCAAGAGTTTCCGGAGCAGTTGGTGTGGATCAGAGAATTGGAGAAAGAAGTATTGAAGAGATTAGGTTTTAACGAGTTTGGTGCTTTCTATGAGAACCATATAAAACACATGGTGTCCTGTAATTTTTATCCGGAGTTGGCAATTAAAGCCCGTAATATATTGCCCTCGGAACGACTTTCATACCATACCGATGTTTCTTTGTTTTCCGTATTTCTTTTTGGACTCGAGTCTGGCTTTTCTTACGAAAGGGCCTCTGGAGACAAAGTTGTTTTGGACCACATAGATGAGGTAGTGCTCTTTCCAGGCCATTTAATGGAATTAATGTCCAATGGAAAAATAAAGGCTCTGAAACATGGAGTAATACTACCTGAAAACAGAAGGGAGCAACGATTTTCGTTTGCCTTCTTTTCCTTACCCGCACCGCAGGCTAACATACAGTTCGGCTCGTTCAAAGGAAGTGGAAAAGACTATTATGAACAGTACCTAAATCAGTTTTAAGTGAATGCCGAAAATATAGCTTTGAGTATAGAGATTATGGCGGTGGTATTTGGCTTGGCCTATCTTTATTTCTTGATAAAGGAAAAAAGAATATGCTGGCTGTTCGGCATAGCCTCTTCGTTATTAAGTATAATTCTCTTTTATCAGAACAACCTGTATTCAGAAGCTATCTTATTTGTTTATTATGTTATTATAGGTGTTTATGGGTTTTGGTTATGGACCACTAGGGACGGGCAAAACACATCTATTACCATTGTTAAAATACCCAAAAAAACACTTTGGGTAAGTATTGTTTTAGGTGCTTTAGGGGCGATTTCTTTGGGATGGTTCTTCACAAATTTCACAGATGCGGATAGCCCTTATTTTGATGCCACTACAACGGCTTTCAGTTTTGTGGCCAGCTATTTAGAGGTTAAAAAATACATAGCGGCGTGGCTATTTTGGATAGTGATTAACGGAGCTACTATTTTTTTGTATTTAACAAAAGACTTGAACATATATACTTTATTAACCATAGTATATTTTGGCTTCTCCTTTTATGGTTTTTGGAATTGGAGAGAAAAATACAGGGATACCGTTCCACAGCCCTGACAATATTCACCTAAAAACGTATTCATATGACAAAACTTACGATTGCCCTAGATTGGACTGCAAATACGAACCATAGCGGTTTTTATGTTGCAAAAGAAAAAGGATTCTATAACGATTTAGGATTAGAGGTTACCCTATTGACACCAGATAGTGATAATTATGAGGTGACACCTGCAAAAAAAGTAGAATTGGGACAAGCAGATTTTGCACTTTGCCCCTTTGAAAGTATAGTGAGTTACCGCACTAAGAAGAAACCCTTCGATGCCATAGCAATAGCGACTATATTTAAGGAAGATATTAGCGCAATAGCAGTGTTGGAATCGAGTGGTATACGAAGCCCTAAAGATTTGGATGGTTGTACATATGCTTCCTATAAGGCTCGTTATGAAGATGAGATTGTTAGTCAAATGATAAAGAATGATGGTGGTCATGGAGCTTTTGTGATAACTTACCCGGAGAAGTTGGGGATTTGGGAAACAATCCTTAACGGTACCGCAGATGCCACATGGATTTTTTCAAATTGGGAAGGCATACGGGCAGCAGCGGAAGAGGTAAAACTAAATCTCTTTAAAATGAGTGATTACGGCATTCCTTATGGTTATTCCCCTGTGATTATGGCTAGTGAAAAAGCTGCTAAAGAACATAAAAAAGTATATTCCGAGTTTATACGAGCAACCAAAAAAGGATTTATATACACGCAGCATAATCCTGAAACCGCGGTGGCATGTATTGCTCCGTTTGTAGCGGTGGCGGATAAAAATATCAATCTTTTGGAAAGTCAAAAATTTACTTCGCCATATTACGGGAATACCGAAAATTGGGGTGTCCTAGAAGAAAAACATGTTACTGACTTTCTAAATTGGCTTCAGCGGTACCAATTGGAAGAAACATCTTTATCCTTTAAGGATTTAGTTTTGTAGGATTTTTTTCACTCACAGGATAATAAAAGTAGGAATTTTCTTTATAATAATCTATCTTTAGTAGAAATGATTATAGTAGACCTTAAATGAGTGAAGTTAAAAGGCTAGAAGAGCTTTATGCCCATCAGATTTTAGACACGCCCTCGGAAAAGAAATTGGATGATATTGTAGAGATAGCCGCTACACTATGTGATACGCCTATTGCAGCCATTTCCTTTTTCGATAAGGACAGACAATGGTTCAAAGCTAAGAAAGGGGTTTTTATTGATGAAATAGCCTCGTTGAACGATATATGTTTATATGCAATCGCAAATCCGAGTAAGGTATTGGTTGTAGAAGATGCTATACTTGATGTGCGCTTTACAAAAGTCAGTTCTTTTGATATTGGAAAAAAGACCATTCGCTTCTTGGTGAACGTGCCGCTAACTACCCTGGAAGGTCATGTCTTGGGCGTACTTTCGGTAATGGATTTAAAACTTGGTAAAATAACGCCGAGAAAAATAAATGCCCTAAAACTCTTGGCTTTAGAGGTAGTGCAGTATCTCCAATCCAAGAAAGCGATTTACGCACAGGAGCTTACCCTTAAAAAAGGCACCATGGCTTTGGAGCGTTTCTCCAATCAGTCTACCAGTATCTTTCTACAATTTGAAATTGATGCCCAAGGAAAGTTGAATTTTCTTTTTATAAGTAAAGGTATCAACAAGATACATCCAAGTTTAGACGATGAGAAGATTCTAGAAAACCCGGAAGAAATATATACCATTATACATCCAGATGATTTAAGTTACTTAAAACAAACCATCTTAGATTCGTGTGTTAACCTTAGAATGTGGCAGTCAGAATTTAGGATAGTATCGGAGAACGGGATTGTTTCTTGGCACGAGGGCATGGCAAAACCAGTCAAGAAGGAAGATGGAAAAGTGATGTGGTATGGTACATTTCAAGATATTTCAAGCAAAAAAGAATACGTTAAAACCTTAGAACAAATGTCCTTCGATATTTCTCATGTGCTAAGAAAACCTATTACTACATTAATGAGCATCATTTCCGTTATAGAGATTGAGAAAGACATGGACGAGCAATCCTTAAAGATGTATGCGGGCTATTTAAAATCCGTAGGGGAAGAATTGGATAAGTTTACCAAAATGCTCAACGATAGTTATTATGATAAATGGATGGGAACACAAGAGTAGTTCCCATAAAATAAGGCTTAGTTAGATATGGTTACGATGTTACCGTTGAACGTGGCTCTATATTCTAACATATCGTAGTAACGGTTACCATCATCCGGTCTGTTAATTTGCTGCCCCGTAAACAAGCTATACTGATAATCCTCGCACTCGCATGTGGCCAACTGCCCGTCTAGGACCATAGTAGAACAGGAATTTGGCGCATGGTTGGGACAGCCGGCTTCGAACGCCCTAAATTGATTAAAGCCGGCATTGATAATAAAAACACCACGGGTGCCTACACCTGCATTCGGCACCAAAACAGCGCTTCCAGTATTGGTCAGCGGACTGTAAAGTGGTAAATTCAAATTCGCATCGAACCTAAAACCTATTTCTTGTAGGAACGGATTTCTGTTGGTTTGCTCATTAGAACAAGAGACCACCAATACAATCAAAAGAATCCTTAAAATACGGCTCATACCCAGTTATGCTTTTACTCGATAATCGAGATTATATGCTCCGACGCTTACGTCGAAATTAAATGTAATTTTCCATTGAATGCCTCGCGGACTTGCCCCGAGGTAGTTTACTGAAAGGTGAACAAAAATGCGCAAAAAATATGTATATTTGCGTTAAATCCTCTCTAAAAAAGCCCCATTATAAGGGTAAAGCAGAGGATTTTCCTATTTATTAAACGAGTAAATTATGAGTAACGTATCTTACTACACGGTAGAGGGCTTAAAAAAGCTAAAAGATGAACTGAATCATCTTAGAGATATAGAACGCCCCAAAGCATCACAGGCAATAGCAGAAGCTCGTGATAAAGGAGATTTATCTGAAAATGCGGAGTACGACGCGGCCAAAGAAGCGCAAGGTCTTTTAGAAATGAAGATTTCCAAAATGGAGGGGGTTTTAGCTAATGCAAGACTGATAGACGAATCACAATTGGATACGTCTAAAGTACTCGTATTATCTACAGTAAAATTGAAGAACCAGACCAATGGTATGGAGGTGAAGTATAAGTTGGTTGCCGAAAGTGAAGCGGATTTAAAAACAGGAAAAATATCGGTAAATTCTCCTATAGGTAAGGGCCTTTTGGGTAAAAGCGTTGGAGATACTGCAGAAATTACGGTTCCTAATGGTACATTAAAGTTTGATATTCTTGAGATTACAAGAGAATAGAACTGTTTTAATACCTATATTTAATCCCATTATGTCTCATAATGGGATTTTTAGTTTCATGTAATTAATGACCATGCCAACACTATTTACCAAAATCGTCAATGGGGAAATACCGTGTTACAAAATAGCGGAAGATGACCATTTTTTAGCCTTTTTGGATATTAATCCAAACGCAAAAGGACATACACTTTGTATTCCCAAGCAGGAGGTAGACAAATTACTAGACTTGGATGAGGATACTTATGCTGCGCTCATGGCTTTTTCTAGAAGAGTAGGTTTAGCTTTAAGAAAAACTGTTGAATGCAAGCGTATAGGTATGTCCGTAATAGGCTTAGAAGTACCCCATGTGCATGTGCATCTGATTCCATTAACCACTATGAAGGATGCAAATTTTCAAAATAAAGTCAGTTTATCTCCTGAAGAATTTAAAGATTTGGCAGCAAAAATCAGTGCTAAATTTTAATGGTTCCTCCCAAATAAAAATACAAGCCTACAGCAGTCAAGACTAGAACAATCAAAATCAATAGATAAAAGAGAAAGGTAGGTTTGCTCGATTTTTTCTCGGGTACTACTGTTTTTTGATAGTAGTTGAACATACGTTCAATATCGTCTGTCCAAGCAACCGGATATATCATAGAGCTACATTTACGACAAACAAGTTGATTACTTACTTCGTTCGTAGTTTTATGAAAAAAACGTCCGTAGGTGTGTTTTTGATAAAAAGAAAGTTTTAGGTCCTGATTAAAACACTCTGGACAATTATTGGTTAGATCCGCTTCCTTTATAACAATCAATTTTTCCTTTGCCATGACTACTTATGAGCTTTGAGGGAAATTTGCATTATAGTACCCTCTTTACCTGACGAAAGTACCTTTATTTTTCCGTTATGATATTCTTCTATAATTCTCTTGACCAGTGAAAGTCCTAGACCCCAACCTCTTCGTTTAGAGGTTACCCCTGGATTAAAGATACTGGTAAAATTACTTTTAGGGATTCCATGGCCTGTATCGGCAACTAAAATATTTACGAATTTACCATCAGGAACTATTTCAATGGCAATACTTCCTTTACCGCGCATGGCATCAATTCCGTTCTTAACCAAGTTTTCTATAGTCCAGTTAAACAAAGAACTATTCATTAAAACCAATTGCGATTCTACTTTAGAATTAAAGGTGAAATGAATTAGCTTGGAGCTTCTTTTCTTCAAATAGTCAAATGCCGCCTTTGTCTCTTGAACGATATCACTTTCATTAAGTTTGGGTAGCGAACCAATTTTGGAGAAGCGTTCGGTAATAGTTTCCAACCGGTCTATATCCTTTGCTATTTCTTTGGTAATATCCGGATTTATATGTTCAGATTTCAACAACTCGTTCCAGCCCAATAAAGAAGACAATGGTGTACCGATTTGGTGCGCGGTTTCCTTTGCCATCCCTGCCCAAAGCTTATTTTGTTCTGAGGCTTTATTTGTTCTAAATAGAAAATAGATTACCGCGCCAAAAAGAAAGATGATTAGGAGTAAGGCTATGGGATAATACTTTAGCTTGTTCAAAACTTCGGAATTTCCGTAATATAATGTTGCCAAATGTTCGCCTTGCTGATCAATGGATACAGGCGTATTCTCGTTTTGAAATTGCCTTAATTTTTTTTGTATGTAAAGCGAATCGGATGCTTTTTCGGCGGGAATATTATTCACTCTAATAGTACTATCCTTATTGATTAGAATCATTGGAGTAGAGGTATTGTTCTGAAATACTTTTAGATGTAAACTTCCTAAATCTACATCTTCCGCAGAGTGAAGAAATTCTGATTGTGCAGTGGCCCAAATCTCCATTTTAAGTCGCTCTTCTTCCTTAAAAGTTTTAAAAAAGCTGTTGGTATTCAATAAGATAAGGCTTACAACAATAAAGGAGCCTACTAATAAAAATATATTTGAAGTTTTACTCTTAGGATTAAATTTCATCCATTTCGTTTCTATTACTAAAGATAACCTAATTTGTAAAAAATTGTTGTGTTGTATTAGTGGACTATTGTTTTATTGTAGTGTCATTTTATGTATTTTTGATTTTTACAGTAAAACGAGCGTTTAAGATGGAAATAGAAGGAAAAGTTAAGTTGGTCGGAGAGACTAAAACTTTTGGAACGAATGGTTTCAGAAAAAGAGAATTGGTAGTAACCACCGATGAGCAGTATCCACAACATATTATGGTAGAATTTGTTCAGGATAAATGTGATTTGTTGAACAGTTATGGTGTTGGTCAGGATGTAAAGGTCAGTATTAATTTACGAGGTAGAGAGTGGACCAACCCACAGGGTGAGGTTAAGTATTTTAACTCTATACAAGGATGGCGTATAGAGAGTTTGCAGCAACAAGCGCAGCCGGAAGGAATGCCGCCTGTACCGCCAATGGAAGCTTTTGAACCAGCTGACAATTTAAATGAAGAAGATCATGATGATCTTCCGTTTTAAGAGGTAAGGTCCCAAATAATTGTTTGGAATAGAGCTGTCCTTTTAGAGTATTGATAAAGCGAAAAACTTGTTTGACCTAAAAAGTTAAACAAGTTTTTTGCTTTTTGGGCTTTTTAATAATTTTAAAAGAAAAAAGCTTGAAAGAAGAAACAACAGACGGACCCATATTCTTTCTTTCCGACCAGTTGTACTTTCCACCTGTGGAACAAGCCAACTCGGAAGGACTCTTGGCAGTAGGGGGCAATCTCTCTTCTGAGCGTCTTTTATTGGCCTATCAGAGTGGAATTTTTCCTTGGTTCAATGACGATGCCTTTCTAATGTGGTGGAGCCCAAAGACACGAATGGTACTTTATCCAGAAGAGGTCAAGGTCTCTAAAAGTATGCAAAAAGTAATACGCTCAGGGCAGTTTCGTTTAACTAAGAACAAGCGTTTCAAGGCGGTTATAGAACATTGTTCCGCTGTCCCAAGAGACGGCCAAGAAGGCACTTGGATAACGGATGATATGAAAAAAGCCTATTTGGAACTTCATAAAAAAGGTTTTGCAACGTCCTATGAGGTGTGGGATGAAAAAGAACTGGTGGGAGGTTTATACGGTATTGATTTAGGACATATATTCTGCGGAGAAAGCATGTTCAGTTTAAAGGCTAATGCGTCAAAATTTGCCTTTATTCAAATGGCCAAAGAATTAGAGGGAAAGAACTATAAATTAATTGATTGTCAGCTTTACACAGATCATTTGGCCAGTTTAGGTGCGCGGGAAATAGAACGAACGCTCTTTATGAAAAGACTAAAGGGACAAAACTAAATTTGTAATTAAAAAGGCCACATTTTCAGTTTCCGCGTTATAATTTTCTGCACGGTATTCCGCGCCAAGTTGAAATTTGGTCTTTTTGCTGAGTAGCCATCCCAATTGGGCAGTTATACGTTGGTCGTATTCCGGTCCCATTGCTTTTCCTACACTGAGCAAAGCTTCTGTGGATATTACTAAATACGATTCGCCGATATCTAACTCAACACCCTGTAAAGGTAAATCTACAGCAAGCCTATATCTTAATCTATGTATTGTAGAAAGGGTTGTAATACGTTGTTCTGTCCTGAAGCGATGTCCAATTCTAAGTATTCTTGCTTTATGTGTAATATTATATTGCTGAGTAATACGGAGTTCGTTTTCTTTGTCCCGTTCAAAATTCTCGCGAAATCTATATTGTAATCCTAGTCCTAAACTTTGGTTGTCGCGTAGTTTAAGTTTGGAGAAATGTACAAAATCTAACTGTCTAATTTCGAAGGCTGAGGCAGATTCCCTATAGATATACGTACGTTTTGCTAAGGAAGCGTTTTGAGCATAATTCCCGGTTACTTTGTAGTTTAAAGCAAGCTGAGGTTGCCAATACCCCGTCCAGTTGTCTTGGCCTTGCACATATTGTAAAAGCGTCCAAAAAAAGATGGAGATAACGCAATTTTTTCTAGTAAAGCACATGGTCGTAATTAGGCGGGAGTGACTTTCGTATCTTTTTAAAATTTCCTTCAGCATCAAAAAGAATTTCGTAATCAAAGTAGCTCTTATCAACTTTTCCGGCGACTACTAATTCATAATTCAATGAGGGTAATAATAGGTTTTGAAAGGCATTCCTAAACGTTTTTTTAAGTTGTTCTTGGTTTGCAGGATATTGTTGCTGTATTCGCTTTATACGGTGTTTTGAAAACGCCGAGTTAAAGTAGGTTTTCATTTTTACAAGGGCATCTGAAGGGATATCTACTTGTTTTATAAGCACTTCAATATCTTCTAGTTGGCCACTTTGGTCAAACTCTACACTATACCAAAGTTTCTCTTTTTTAAATTTTGCTTCAAAACTGGTCTTTGCACTATCAGTCTCCTTATAAAATTTGAGTCTTTTAACCTTGCCCAGCTCACTTTCCATTAAATCTAGGGCCACTCTTGGAAATTGTGATTTCCGAATGCGATATTCACGTTCATATTTATTTTGCGATGAAGCAAAAGAGCAGCAGCCAATGAGTAAGAATAGGAATAATTTATTTTTCATATTTTCTAACATCTAACATCTAACATCTAACATCTAACATCTAACAGCTACACTTCAGAATATCTAAAACAATTTATTTCATGGTCATTGACCATTCCTATTGCCTGCATATAAGCGTAAACTACGGTGCTCCCAACAAATTTAAAACCTCTTTTCTTTAAATCCTTGCTGATTTTGTCTGAAAGCGTGGTATTTGCAGGACCTTCCTTGTAATTTTTTATGGTATTGATGATAGGTTCCTGATCTATAAAATCCCAGATGTACGTACTGAAACTTCCATACGCTTGCTGCACTTCCATAAAGGCAATGGCATTGGTTATAGTGGCATTAACTTTTAGTTTGTTTCGAATAATACCTGCGTTCTCAAGTAGTTGTGCTTTTTTATTTTCATCGTACAGCGCAATTTTCTCATAATCGAAATTATCAAAAGCTGCCCTAAAGTTCTCTCTTTTCTTTAATATGGTTATCCAACTAAGGCCTGCTTGGAAACATTCAAGAATAAGAAATTCAAATAACGTACGATCATCCCTAACGGGAACACCCCATTCTTTATCATGATAATTTTCATACAACGTGTTACCGATACACCAGCCACATTTGTGTTTTTCCATTGCATGAAATTAGTGATTTATGGAATAGGAACAGCTTTAAAAAGATTGTACTACCCATAAATATAATGGCATGCCTAATGTTATATTAAAGGGAAAGGTAATAGCTAATGCCATGGGCAGATATAAACTTGGGTTAGCTTTCGGGGCAGCTAAACGCATTGCTGCCGGCACTGCTATATAGGATGCACTGGCTGCCAATATTGCAAAGAGAAACCGATTGCCAACACTTTCCGTAAAGGCAGAACTGACGATGGCAACAGTGATACCGTTAATTAATGGAATAATAATAGCGAATAGAAAAGCAAACCAACCTTTCTTGAGAAAATCATTTAATTTTTTACCACTTGTGATTCCCATATCTAATAGAAATACAGCTAAAAATCCTTTAAAAATATCAGTTGTAAAGGGTTCAATACCTCTGGCTTGTTGATCACTGGCCAAAAAGCCGATTACAAGGCTACCTAAAATTAGGAGCACACTTCCATTGGTTAGCGAATGTTTTACCACTCCCGTTAAACTGATTTTATTCTTTTTATCCTTTTTGTCTTTTTGGAAATAGGACATTAGCAGTACGCCAATTATAATGGACGGTGCTTCCATAAGGGCCATGACGGCCACCATATGTCCGCCAAATGGTATTTGTTCAATTTCTAGGAAGGAAACAGCGGTTACAAAAGTTACGGCACTGACAGAGCCATAGGCTGCGGCTATTGCTCCAGAGTTGGCTACGCTAAATTTTCTTCGAAGGATAAAGTAACTGAATATAGGAACAAACAACGCCAAGAAGACCCCGAACAATAAGGACCATAGTATTTCTAAATCCAGATTACTATGAGAAAGTTCCATCCCACCCTTAAAACCTATGGAGAACATTAGATAAAGTGATATAAATTTTGAGGAATTAGGCGGTATTTCCAAGTCGCTCTTTAGCGATACTGCCAAGATGCCCAGAAAGAAAAAAAGTAAGGCAGGGTTGGTTAGGTTGTCAAGCAACAAGTGTAAGTCCATAAGTAGTTTAGTGGTTTAAAAAGGAGGTTTTAGGCCTGCTCATTTATAGCGATGAGTTTAATAGTGATATCTCCATCAATTTGGAGTTTATAGCCCTCGTTTCTAGCTTTTAGAATAAGGTCTTTTGCACTATTTTTTGAATTTTTGAGTGATGTTATACGTTGTTCCGACCATTGCATATCGTTATCTACTCCATTTTGAAGGCTAAGGATTTGTAGATGATGGAATTTTATTTTATCGCTGATAAGAGAAAAGAGTACATCCGCTGCCTCAGCAGGAGAGAATGTACCCTTTACAAGATTTATGGTTTGGTCTGGTTTCAACGGTAGTCTTTTAAGAATTACCCATGGCCTTTACCACTAGTATACATGATATGATACCCGAAGCAACTAACAGGCGATCCATAAACAAGTTGTTATTTGTATACGAGGTAATTAAAAAACCGGCTATGGCTATAAAACCAAGGCCAAGATATAAATGTGCTTTTTTAAGTGACATAAGAATACATTTAAGATGGGTTGCCCTATTTGTTAATGGATATGGTAAGAACACCGTCTATTTTTAACGTAAGTCCTTCTGCTCTTGCCTGTGCAAAAAAATCTTTAGCAATAGATTTTTCATGCTCTAGTTCAGTGATACGCTCATCTGGGTATTTAGTATTTGCCTCGGAGTGTCCCTCGCACAACGAAAGTCGTTGTAGTTTATGAAAATTAATTTTTTCATTAAGTAGTGCCAAGACTACGTCAGATGCTTCAGAAACGGTAAAGTTTCCGTCTACTAAGTTTATTTTTTGAGTGGTCTTTGGTCTTACGTTTTCTACTGTTGCTTTCATGGTCTTATTTTTATTAGTTCATTTTATTACAGTGCAAAGTTTAAAATAATAATTCATAAGTTTTTATTTATATTTATTATATTAAACATTAATATTGTTTATGAACTATACATTACATCAACTTCAGGTTTTTCTAAAAGTGTCGGAAAAAGAGAGTATTACCAAGGCAGCGGAAGAATTATTTTTAACGCAGCCTGCGGTATCTATTCAGCTTAGGAATTTCCAAGATCAATTTTCAATACCATTGACAGAGGTCGTAGGAAGAAAGCTTTACATCACCGATTTTGGTCGGGAAATTGCCGAGGCGGCCGAAAAAATTTTGGATCAAGTTTATGCGATTAATTATAAATCTTCATCTTACGAAGGTAATTTGTCAGGAAGATTAAAGATCTCCATAGTATCTACGGGTAAATACGTAATGCCTTATTTTCTGTCGAATTTTATAAAGAATAATGATGGAGTGGAACTTTTAATGGATGTTACCAATAAGTCTAAAGTAGTGAAGGCTTTGGAGTTGAATGAAGTGGACTTTGCATTGGTTTCCGTTTTGCCAAGTCATTTAAAAATGGATAAGATCGCTCTAATGGAAAACAAGCTCTTTTTGGTTGGGGATATGAAACGTAGCTTTAAGTCTAAGAATAAAAATAAAATTTTCAAGGACCTTCCATTAATTTATAGAGAACAAGGCTCAGCTACAAGAGGTGCAATGGAAGATTTTATAAGGAAGAACAACCTGCCCACGTCAAAAAAAATTGAGTTAACCTCAAATGAAGCCGTAAAGCAAGCTGTAATTGCGGGTTTGGGTTATTCCATTATGCCATTAATAGGTATAAAGAATGAATTGCGTAATGGCGATTTACAAATTATTGAAGTTTCTGGTTTACCTATTAGTACCACATGGAACCTAGTTTGGTTACAGTCAAAGAACCTTTCTCCTGCTGCAAGTGCATTCTTGGAGTACGTAAAACAAGATAAGGAGGGTGTTATAGCAGAACATTTTGATTGGTTTGAAGGTATAGAATAAGTAAAATTCAGTTAAACTTTAGCCGTGTTTTCTCTAAGAATGGTGGCTAGTTCCTCATCCATATACACTATTGGAACAGAATATAACATAGGCATATTAGTGCTAAAATTCTTTTTCAGCACATCATTGATCGTTTTAAAAAGTAGTGCTTTCGTTTTGCCTATTATTAATGTTTGTTTAGTGGATATCAGTTGTCCTTCAGCATTTTTTTTCTCGTAGACTGTTTTCTCTGATACGGCAGCTTGTAAGAGTAAATTCTTATCCATCAATAAATTTATGATTTGAAGTGCTTGAGTCTTATCCTTAGCTATAATGTGTGCTAGTATCATATCATTAATTTAAAACACTGGTCATATTTTGTAGGATATCTAGCGAAGAACTATCCAAGTATGACCGGTGTTGAGAACAAAAGTTTATACTTTAACGAGTCTCCTCAATATTTTTCCCAACAGGTATCAATTTAGCATTAACAGTGGTTAGGTGATTAAAAAAACTTTCGCCATCTTCTCTTCTTAAGACCGCTCTTCTTGTGCCGTCTGAATTTAGATCTAAACTATCTATGATAAATTTAGTACCATAAACATTAATGTAGTTTCCGCTTCCGTCCCAATTGTCCAAACCACCAATGACAATTGCAGCACCGGTTTGTTTACCACTTATATTGTGTTGTTCAATAGGAGAACGTCCATTAACATCATTATTTTCAAATTGTATATAGAACAGCTCTTGGGCTTGCCCGAATAGCGGTGATAAAACGATTATTAGTAGTAGAAGTCTTTTCATAGGTAAAAATTTTAAAAAAGATAAGAAATAAGACGTCTGTAAATGTAGAGCTATCGTTAAAAATTAGTTAAACTATTATTATATAATAGCAATACTATTATATTTGTGTGAATCAAAATAATACTTAATGGAACATTTACTGCAGACTGTTACAATAAGAATCAACGATAAGATTTTCTTAAAAGATCCGGAATCATCTGATTTGGGCAAACGAATCGTTGAGAATAGTATACTTATGATCAGTGAAATGGGTTTTGAAAGTTTTACCTTCAAAAAACTAGGAACCAAAATAGGGTCTAATGAAAGCTCTATCTATCGCTATTTTGAAAACAAACACAAATTACTGTTGTATCTAACTTCTTGGTATTGGGGATGGTTAGAGTATCAATTGGTTTTTGCTACTAATGGAATTGTTAATCCAGAGGAAAAATTAAGAAAGGCCATAGAAATAGTTACTAAAACTACCGTTGAGGATACTTCTTTTTCACATATTAATGAGGTACTTTTAAACAAGATTGTAATTAACGAATATTCCAAATCATATTTAACCAAAGAAGTGGATACAGAAAATAAAGAAGGTTATTTTGTCATCTACAAAAGATTGGTGAACCGCCTTAGTCAAATGATTACTGGTGTGGATTCTGATTATCCTTATCCTTCAAGTTTGGCAAGTACGCTTTTGGAAGGTTCCTTACATCAGCACTTTCTTAGAGATCACTTTAGTTCTTTAACGGATTTCCGTGAAAACGACGATCAAAAACAATACTTCTTAAACTTAGTGTTCTCATCACTTAAAGCCTAAACAGGAATGTCAAAAAATATTTTAACCGCTTGGCAGCGTCTCATAGGCATGCTACGTCTAGACAAAAGAGATGTTTTTCAAGTCTTTTACTATGCAATTTTTGCGGGAATAGTGAGCTTGTCGCTACCGTTGGGTATCCAAGCAATCATAAATCTAATACAGGGCGCACAAGTGAGTACTTCTTGGATTGTACTCGTAGTATTGGTGACCTTAGGGGTTGCTTTCGTGGGTATCTTACAACTGATGCAGATACGAATAATTGAAAATGTTCAGCAGAAAATTTTCACTAGGGCCTCGTTTGAGTTTTCTTATAGGTTTCCTAAAATAAAGATGAGCGAGTTACGGGATAATTATCCGCCAGAACTGGCCAACAGGTTTTTTGATATTTTAAATGTTCAAAAAGGCTTACCTAAGTTGTTAATAGATTTTCCTGCTGCACTTTTACAAATCATATTTGGATTACTATTGCTCTCTTTTTACCATCCTTTCTTTATTATCTATGGTATACTATTAATTATTCTCATCTATGTGGTTTTTAAATTTACGGTGCAGAAAGGACTGGAAACTAGTTTAGCGGAATCTAAGAGTAAATATAAGGTTGCGCATTGGATACAGGAAATCGCGAGGTCTATCGTTAGTTTTAAACTTTCTGGCAGAACTTCCCACGCCTTGGACAAGACAGATACATTAGTAGACAAATATTTGGTTTCTAGAGAAAGTCACTTTAGAATACTCGTATTGCAGTTTATCCAAATGATTGGTTTTAAGATTTTAGTTACTGCTGGTCTTTTACTCATTGGTGGTCTATTGGTTTTGAATCAAGAAATGAATATTGGACAATTTGTAGCGGCAGAAATCATTATACTATTGGTAATTGCCTCCGTGGAGAAGCTTATTCTTGGACTAGAGTCTTTTTATGACGTACTTACCTCATTGGAAAAGCTAGGGCAAGTAGTAGATAAGGAACTAGAGCCGCAAGATGGGGAGACTCCTTTCTTACATGACGATAAATTTAGCTTGGAGTTAAGTAATGTGAGTTATCATATTCCAAATTCCGAAAAGAAAATTATTGATGACCTTTCACTGTCGATTACGCCAAAGGATAGAATTCTTCTTAGTGGTCCGAACGGGTCAGGAAAATCAACCCTATTACGTTTAATAGCCGGTATAGTTGAGCCAACAGAAGGAAATATATATGTAAACAATATTTCCTTAAAAGGCTTGCATTTAAATTATTATCGAGCGCAATTGGGTCAATCACTCACAGAGGAATCCCCCTTTGAAGGTACGCTGTTAGACAATATTACTTTCGGAGACACATCAATACCAAAAGAGGATATACGATGGGCCGTTGAAAAATCTGGACTAAAACAGTTCGTAAAAGAACAGAAGATAGGCTTAAAGACAATTATTTATCCTGAAGGGAAACAGATATCAAGCACCATAGCTAAAAAGATAGTTTTGGCTAGGAGTATTGTTAGAAAGCCAAGACTATTAATTCTAAAAGATCCCCTTGACCAATTTGATTCTAGTGAGGCTACAAGAATAATGGATTTTTTAATCGACCCTGAGCATCCATGGGCCTTGGTTGTTGTGAGTCAAAATCCCAATTGGGTGAAGCGATGTGGTCGAATTTTGACCCTAAAGGAAGGAAGATTAATTAGCGAAAAGTAGAGAAGATGTTGAATATTTCCAAAAATAGCTTAGCTAAACGAGTAGACTTAAAAGGATATGAATCCACCAAGCGGGTTTTTCATCAAAGGTATTACAAGTATTTTAATAGATTCTTGAAAGGTTTCGGAATCATGATTTTGATACTCTTTTTTCTACCATGGACACAGAACGTTACCGGGAAAGGATATTTAACTACACTGAAGCCAGACCAACGACCGCAAACTATACAATCGCCGATACCAGGTAGAATTGAAAAATGGTACGTGCAAGAAGGAGATTATGTACAAAAAGGAGATACTATTCTTTTCATTTCAGAAATTAAGAACGAGTATTTTGATCCCAATTTGGTCTCTCGTACAGGAGATCAAATCAAGGCTAAATCTGCCTCTGTAGTATCTTATGAAGGAAAGGTGAAAGCGCTGCGAAATCAAATGTCGGCATTATCCAACGAACGGGGGTTAAAGTTAGAGCAAGCACGGAATAAGTTGTTACAATCCAGACTAAAAGTACAGAGCGATAGTATTGATTTAGAGGCTGCTAAAACGAATATAAAAATTGCGGAAAGACAGTTTAATCGAACGGAGCAACTACAGAGCGAAGGTCTTAAAGCTGTAACGGATGTAGAAGAAAAACGTTTAAAGCTTCAAGAAACACAGGCCAAGCTTATTTCTCAGCAGAACAAATTGCTTGCGGCAAAGAACGAAGTAATTAATGCGAGAGTAGAAATTAACCGTGTACAGAATGAATACACCAATAAAATCTCAAAGGCTGAAAGTGACATGTTCACCGCACAGTCTAGCCAGTTCGATTCTGAGGCGCAGGTAACCAAGTTAGAGAACGAGTTTACCAATTATTCTATAAGAAATGATCTCTATTATGTGCGTGCTCCTCAAAATGGATTTATAAATAAAGCGTTGCAGGGAGGTATAGGTCAAACCTTTAAAGAAGGCGAGGCGCTTGTGGGTATCATGCCTGCGGATATTGATATGGCGGTGGAAACTTTTGTCAGACCCTTGGATTTACCATTGATGCATTTGGGAGAAAAGGTGCGCATTCAGTTTGATGGTTGGCCCGCAATTGTTTTTAGCGGTTGGCCCAATGTATCCTATGGAACTTATGGTGGTGTTGTAGTGGCCGTTGAAACCTTTATTAGCGATAATGGTAAATATCGTATTTTATTAGCGCCAGATCCTGATGATCATGAGTGGCCGGGAGAGCTTAGAGCTGGTTCCGGTGCAAATACTATCGCTCTTCTAGAGGATGTGCCTATTTGGTACGAGCTTTGGAGGCAGTTAAATGGTTTCCCGCCCAATTATTATCAACCTGAGGGAGCGCAAGCTAAACCAGTAAAGAAATAAAGATGCAAAAGTATATTGTTTGTTTATTTATTGGAATTTTCTTTGTGTCCAATGCCCAAGTTCAGGATTCATTAGAATTAGAGTTCAATGAGTATTTAGGCTATGTGAAAAAGTTTCATCCAATTGCCAAACAGGCAGGACTAACCATAAATATAGGTCAGGCCAATTTAATGAAGGCGCGTGGAGGCTTTGACCCAAAGATAGAGGCAGATTATGAACGTAAAGAATTTAAAGGAAGTGAATATTGGGATAGATTAAATGCAACTTTTAAAGTACCTACTTGGTACGGGATAGAATTAAAAGGAAACCTTGAGCGTAACGAAGGGGATTTTATCAGTCAAACAGAAACAGTTCCGGACAATGGTCTTTATAGTGCTGGGATATCCATGTCCCTTGCCCGAGGTTTATGGATAAATGAGCGTATGGCTACCCTAAAGAAGGCAAAGTTTTTTAGGGAACAAACAAAGGCAGATCGAGATTTGCTGGTAAACCAAATACTTTTTGATGCTTCTTTGGCTTATTTTGATTGGCTACAAGCTTATTTGGACCGGGAAGTGTTCAATAATTTTTTGAGTAATGCAGAAATTCGTTTTGACGGAATCAAGAAAAGTGCCGAGGCTGGCGATAAGGCCGCAATAGATACTGTAGAAGCTAAAATTGCCGTTCAAAATAGAGCCTTAGAACTAGAGCAGGCCAACGTGCGGTTCCGTAATAGGTCTTTAGAGTTATCTAATTTTCTATGGGGAAATGATAATATTCCTTTAGAACTACAGCCTAACGTAATTCCGGATACAGATTTGGCTGCGGACATAGATTACACATTGGAAATTCTTGGCAAGCCTTTGGATAGTTTTACGTTAGAGAATCATCCCAAAATAAAATCATTAGGATTTAAGATTGATGGACTACGAGTGGACAAGCAATTAAAAACCAATAAATTACTCCCAAAAATAGATGTGGAGTATAATTTTCTAACAGAAAGCCCTGATGTTTTAAATTCCTTTGTTAGGGAGGAGTATAAAGGAGGTTTAGCGTTTCAATTCCCACTCTTTTTACGTAAGGAGAGAGGGGATTTAAGATTGGCTAAACTTAAATTGAACGATGCACAGTTTGAGTTGGATAACGCACAAATTGAGATACGTAATAAAGTATTGGCCATTTATAATGAATTAGAGTCTTTTGAAACTCAAAATGTTCTTATCTATGATATCGTCTCTAATTATCAAACCATGCTATCCGCTGAAGAAAGAAAATTTAGTTTTGGAGAAAGTTCGTTGTTCTTGATCAATTCGCGAGAAAGTAAATTGATAGATGCGGTCCTAAAGCAAAATGCTGTTCAGAATAAATTCTATTCGGCAAAGGCGAAATTATTCCAGAGTTTAGCAGTTAATCCAGAGAATCTATAATTCTTAGCATAAATGAAAAATGAAGCTTCTGATAGTGACGTAAAGAGTAATTACAAACTATGGTTAAAGGATTCATTTTTTATAATTCTAGGTATTTTTTCGGCAGCTTTTGCACTAGAGAGCTTTCTATTGCCCAATAAGTTTATTGATGGCGGCGCAACAGGAATATCCTTGCTGATCGCTGAAACTTCGGAGATTCCTTTGTATTTATTAATTCTATTTGTAAATATTCCTTTCGTTATACTGGGTTATAAGGTCATTGGGAAATTGTTCGCATTAAAAACGGCCTTAGCCATACTTGGTTTGGCTATTGTGCTACTTACCATAGATTTCCCTGAAATAACGCAGGACAAATTGTTGGTCGCCGTATTTGGTGGTTTTTTCTTGGGTGCGGGAATTGGCCTATCCGTAAGAGGGGGAAGTGTCTTGGATGGCACTGAGGTTTTGGCAATTTTTCTAAGTAGAAAACTGGGAACTACAATTGGCGACATTATTATCCTTATTAATATTTTGGTATTCCTTGCAGCTGCTTATCTATTATCCATAGAAACGGCCCTATATTCCATGTTAACCTATCTGGCGGCTTCAAAAACGCTAGATTTTGTAATAGAAGGAATTGAGGAGTATACTGGAGTAACTATTATTTCTGACAAAAATGAGGAGATAAGAGCCATGATCGTTGAGAAATTAGGGCGTGGTTTAACCATTTACAAAGCCAAAGGAGGTTATGGGAAACAGGGAGTTCATAAGGAATACGACGTTATTTTCACGGTAATTACAAGACTGGAAATACGCAGGTTAAATATTGAGATTACAAAAATAGACCCAAAAGCGTTTGTAGTGATGAGTAAAATAAATGATACACGAGGGGGAATGATCAAAAAGAGATCTATTTAGGTATAATCAATAATTGGTTGTTATATCGTACTGTGATGAACAAGCGTGTGATGACAAATTTTAGTAAAAAGCTTTATTAGTATACTAGTATTGATGTGAAAATAATGAAGAACAGATTTAAAATAGTATGTCTAATAGGACAACTCTTTTTCTTGGTTTCCTGCGGTCAAGAAGAACTAGATGTGATAGATGATGTTAAGGAACAAGTCAATTCTACTACCGTAACTTTTGTTGACGAGTTTGTACTTCCGGATGGTCAAGAATTTGAAAATACTTTAGTAGGCGGGTTATCAGGTATTGACTATAAAGACGATACTTGGGTGGCGATTAGTGATGATTCCAAAAAGCCTAGATTTTATACCCTGGATATCGCTTATGATCTAAACGGATTTCAAACCTTGAAGGTTATAGCTGTTGCTACGCTTAAGGATAAGTCAGGGCAAAATTTTGAGGCAGAAACAGTAGACTCAGAATCCATCAGGATAGATGACAACAACGTAGTCTGGTCTAGTGAGGGGAATATTAACGCTAGGATTGACCCATTTGTACGGGTAGCGTCAATAAAAGGAGATTTTATAGCAGAAATGAACCTGTCAAGGAAGTATGGAGCATCAGATGATGAAAAAACTGGACCGGTGCAAAATGGGGTTTTTGAAGGACTCTCCTTAAGTGCTGATAATAAAGGATATTGGGTCAATACAGAATTACCGTTAAAGGAAGATGGTACTGCTCCCTCGGTAAATCAGGGAGCGTTAGTACGTATGGCATATATTGATAAAGCTACGGGCGAATTTGGAAAGGAATTTGCCTATCTCTTGGACCCAATAGTACGGCCTGCTATTAACGGATTTTCATTTGAATTGAATGGTTTAGTAGAATTATTGGAATATGAGGATAATAAATTCTTGGCCTTAGAACGTTCATTTTCTGCCGGATATGGGGATGGCGGAAATACCGTAAAGTTATATGATATAGATGCGACCAATGCAACAGACGTAAGTGATGTTGAATCGCTTAACGCGGTCAATATTGTAATGGTAAAAAAGAAGCTGCTTTTGAATTTTGATACCATACGCCCTCAATTGACAAACGGAATAGTGGATAATATAGAAGGAATAACTTTTGGCCCAAAGTTTTCGAATGGCAGGAGGTCAGTCCTTGTGGTATCCGACAACAATTTTAGTAGACTTTATAAGCAATTAAACCAATTTATACTATTAGAACTTCAAGAATAGTCACATAATTAGAGCTTAATTTTCGGCATTTCCGTGATTCTTTTATCATAAAAAGTGTTAATATTCGAGGAGGATTTCTTTTAAAATATAAAAAAAATATTCTCTTAGGTACTATTTATATTATAAAATAGTAGTAATACTATCATAGTATAATATATTAACTATTATTTAACGGATTAATACTATTATAATAATTTTTACGTTGTATTTTTGTCGTGCGAAACAAGCTATCCATAATCGGGTAAATAGAAGAAAGCATGAAAAAGAGAAGACCAGTATTTTATCCTGAGTTCGATGTTGATGAGAAGACGCCAAAGGTAGATACGCTGGAATGGCAAAATATTAGACCGGGTCAATACCTAAAAATCGGAGACCCTTCTAATAGGTATTATCAGTATATCTATACCTCTTTGAATTTTGATGACCACAAGGTAGAGAATTTGAAGAAGTTATTGAGTTTTGAAGGCATGGAAGTAGTTGTGATTAGTATTTTGAAGATGAAGGACGGTAGTTTTTTTGCAGTATTAGAAAGAAAAGGAGAAGCATTTACTGATAGGATATCAAGAGTTTATGCAGATTTGAAAAATGCGTATTTAAAAAAAGAGTTAGTAGTATAAATAGATAAATATATAAGTATGATTAATAAAATGAAGTCAGTTGCAATAGTATTTGGATTACTATGTACATATAACCTTAGTGCTGCGCCCGGAGAAAGTTCAGAACCCGAGAATAACATTCCTATGAACAGTTGTTCTGCAGCCCAATTAGAACAAAAATCTCTAATGGCTCTTGAGGAAATTTCAGGATTGGATTTAGTAGAAATAGAAGAGGAGGAGGTCATCTTAGGGTATGACACCTATTTTTACTTACCGGCTAACTTTAATCCTTATAAAGGAATGTCTATTGATTTGGAAGAGGTTACAGTTGAAGAGCCTGAAGAAAATATAGATTTAGGTTTCAATACTGATAAGTATTTGCCAGAAGGATTTAACCCCTATTCTTGTTCAAATTAGCTTTTAAAAGCCCTAACCTAGGTTAGGGCTTTTTTATTGGCACTGCCAAAGCATAATAACACCCCAAGGCTTGCCCCCAATACAGTTTACTACAACATTTGTGCGCATCTAAAAACGTAACAATTGTAAGGTTTATGAATAAATGCTACTTATCTGACAAGTATCATCTTTTAAAGATTACTAGGCGTGTAACTTTGAAAAAATAGTAGTATTGTAATATTATGGACATCAGTAATAAAATAAGTAAAGAGGAAACGCTGGTTGCGGCATTGGGCCATAGTTATTCCTACACCGAGTATAGAGCCTTGGTAGAACAATTAGCAATAGAAGGAAAGTCAACTGGGCCCATGCAAACAGAAGCATTGGCCAATTACACCCAACTCAATGACAGGCGCATGAGACGTTGGGATAAAACCTTGAAGTTTAACGATGAAGCAATAACCATAATAACTGGTGTTTCTCAAAAAATAACTTGGACAGTGCTTACGGAGAGCTGGTGTGGTGATGCATCTCCTGCTTTGCCCGTAATGAACAAAATCGCTGAGCTTAATCCTAATATTGAATTACGAATCGTACTTCGCGATGAGAATGTAGATTTAATGAACCAGTTCTTGACGAACGGTGGTATGTCTATTCCTAAACTCATTATGCGCGATGACGAATCTAAGGAGATAATATCAGACTGGGGTCCAAGGTCTACTAATGCTACTAAATTGGTAGAGGAACATAAAGCTGTGAACGGTAGAATAACACCAGAATTCAAACAAGATATTCAAGTTTGGTACAACAAAGATAAAGGGCAAAGTATTTTAAGTGATTTGTTGTTGCTACTTCCTTTGGAATAGATAGGTAATCGTTCCTTTTTGAACTACTTTGTCCGAAGTGCTGAACTTAGCTCTCATAGCATAGTTAATGGCGTTATCAACTAAACAACCATTAGAAGTGCCAGAGCTTTTTTCATTAAAATCTGCTTCGGTCACATTTCCATATTTATCCACTTTAATATTGATAACAACCTTACCCCCTTCAATACATGTATATATTGGTGGGGGCAACTTATAACTATTTCGCGCTACCAAAGAGTAGGAAATAGACGTTCTTTTCGCGGCCAGGTTATTCGTAAATTCCTGTTTTTGAGCTTCTTTTTCCCCAAGCAACTGTTTTTTTTCTTCTCTCCTTTTTGCAAGTTCTTTTACTTTGGCGGCATATTCCGAGTCGGATATAGATGCATCCGAGATTTCTCCATCACTCATGGCAGCTTTCTCCTCCAGTATTTCGTCTAGCGTTTTTAATGGCTCTGGATTTCCATAACTGGGTTTTGCAGTTTCATTAAATGCCATATGGCTTTTAATAGCTTCTGCCTTTGAGATTTCTTCAAGTAATTTTTCCTCTTCCTCGGTAAGTTCCTCCAATAGTTCTTCTTCCAAAAGCATTTCAACCACATAGTCGTCTTGTTGCTCTTCTTCTGCACCGAGATGAATGTTATAGAGCACCAATACGATAATCGCCATGGAGAACATGGTAATGATCAGCGATAGTTGTTGTCTATTTAAATTCATGTTTATATAACCTTTTTTTGCCCAAATTAGTATAGCATGTAGTTCAAAGAAATTTGGCTATATCTAAAATAGTTTACTCGATAATCGAGATTTATAATGCTCCGACGCTTGCGGCGAAATAAATGTTAGCTTTCCTTCAAATGCCTCGTGGGCTTGCCCCGAGGTAATTTACTCCACGCCTAAAAGTTGTTTTTCAAAAACTTCCGGGTCTAGGGCTATATCTACGTTGTAATCGCCTATTTTGGTTCTTCGTAAGGCAGATAAATGTCCGCCGGAATCTAGTGCAAGTCCAAAATCATGGGCAATAGACCGGATATAAGTGCCTTTGCTACAAACAATCCTAAAGCGAACTTCTGGAAGCTGAACGGCTGTTATTTCGAATTCTAAAATGCGTACGTCGCGTTTTTTTATCTCAACTTCTTTTCCCTCTCTTGCGTATTCGTACAAACGCTTTCCGTCTTTTTTTAAGGCCGAAAAAATTGGTGGTGCTTGTTGTATGTCGCCTAAAAAGCGCTCCGTAGTTTTGTGGATTAATGCTTCGGTAATGTGAGCTGTTGGATAGGTTGTATCCACTTCTGTTTCCAAATCATAAGACGGTGTACTCCCGCCTAGGGTAATTGTACCGGTGTACTCTTTTACTAAGCCTTGAAATTCGGGAATTCGTTTCGTAAATTTTCCTGCGCAGATAATAAGAAGCCCCGTCGCTAAAGGGTCTAAGGTCCCAGCGTGACCAATTTTAATTTTTTTAAGCTGAAATTTTTTCCGAATGGCCCATTTTAGTTTGTTAACGGCTTGGAAAGAAGACCATCCCAGAGGCTTGTCTATAAGAAGTACTTGACCGTTTAAAAAATCTTCCTTGGTTTTCAAATCTTTTCTTCTGAAGTCAAATTCTTTTCTTTCAAAGCCTTATTGTATCCAGCTTTTTTACCAATAAAATAAGCCAAAACAAAGAGACCTATAGGAAATATCAGTACAACTAAAAGTACTATTAAAACTTGCCAAGAACCAATCGCTAAACTCATAGTACATTGTTTATTAGGCAGAAGTATAACCATATACGATGGCGATTAGGCCAACGACCAAGCAGTAGATGGCAAAATAGGAGAGTTTGCTCTTGCGGACTAATTTAATCATCCATGTACAAGCTGCCAGTCCTGCGACGAATGCGGCAATGAATCCGGCACCCATAGCTATATTATTTTCGCCGTTAAATGTTAAGTCGCCACTAAAGAGGTCTTTGGCAATTTTTCCAAAAATTAAAGGAACTACCATTAGAAAAGAAAAGCGGGCGGCTTTAGATTTATCTACACCCAATAAAACGGAAGTGGATATGGTAGCACCACTGCGAGAGATACCCGGAAGCATGGCTATAGCTTGTGATACTCCAACGATAAACGCATTTTTGAAGCTCACCTTCTTTTCGGTATCCTTGGCCTTGTCCGCAAAATAAAGAAGTACTGCAGTAATCAAAAGCATAAAGCCTACAAAACGAACATTACCGCCAAAAAAAGCTTCTAGTTGCTCTTCAAAAAAGAGCCCTACTACAACAGCAGGTATCATAGAAATAATAATCTTAAGAGAGAATTGACTTTCTTCGTTCCATTTAAACTGAAATAACCCGCTTAGGATTTCCCAAACATCCTTTCTAAATACGAAAATGGTACTTAGAGCCGTTGCAAAGTGAAGTACAACCGTAAAAAGTAGGCTTTCTTCTGGAACGGAATTATCACCTAGAATGGCCTTCCCAAGCTCAAGATGCCCACTAGAGGAAACAGGAAGAAATTCCGTTAATCCTTGGATTATACCAAGGATAATAGCATCTAAGGTATCCAAATTAGTTCTTCTTTTTATGAGGGTTCAACAAAATAGCATAGACTTCAATTCCTAAACCTATGAGTACCAATGTAGGGGCTACTCGTATTCTTCTAAAGTTATATATCTCAGGATTAAAAACGTTCGGGTCGTCGGTTCCACCGCCACTCATCAAAATAAAACCTAGTGCTATACAAGCTAAACCAATAAACATGAACAGGTAGTTTTTCTTTTGAAAAATGAACTCCTGTTTGGGTGACTGGTCAATTTTATTCTTTTTACTCATAGGGCAAATTTAATAATATAATTCGTCCGTTCTTAAATTTAAAAAACGCTGCGTTGCGAAATAGGTGCTGACTAACGAGATAAGGATTCCCAGTAGAAATACACCTACTAGTAGAATTATCATGATTGAAGGTTCTTCTAGCAATCCTAAATCTTGAAAATTAGTATTAACGTAATAAATAACCGCACCTATGGCCATTAGTGCTAATAAGGCACCAAGCATACCTAATTTTACGTTCTGCCATATGAATGGTCTTCGAATAAAAGTTTTTGTTGCCCCTACCATTTGCATAGTTTTAATAATAAAACGCTTGGAATATATGGATAGGCGTATGGAACTATTGATTAGGAGTACCGCAATAAATGTAAAAATACCACTGGCCACTAATATCCAAAAACCGATTTTCTCAACACTTTTAGCGACCATACTTACGAGCACCTTGTCATAGCTTACTTCGTCTACATAACTTTTTTCAGCAAGTTCATCTGCTATTTCCGTTACTTTTTCAGCCGTAACAAAGTCTGCATTTAATTTAACGTCTATGGAGTTTTTAAGTGGATTATAACCTAAATAATCTACAAAATCTTCACCTATCTCTTGACTGTGCTGTGCTGCAGCTTCCTCTTTGGATACGTATGTGGCCGATTTTGTATAATCGGACATGGCTAAAGTTTTCTGAAGTTGTTCCACTTCTACCTCCTTTGCACTTTCCTTTAAAAAAACCGAAATAGTAATCTGCTCTTTAGACCTGTCAGCCATTTTTTTGGTGTTCAGGACCAAAAGCCCTAAAATCCCCAAAAGAAAAAGTACCAAAGCAATACTTAAAACAACGGAGAAATAAGATGAAATCAGCTTACGCCTTTGATAATTTTCAAAAGAAGTGCTCATAGCTACAAATCAGAGTTGTAAAAATAGCAAAGTAATGTGATATGAACGAGAACAATGCTGTTTACCGTTCAACGTTTAAGCATAAAAGGACCTTTGAATTCGGAATCTTCAATCCTAAGACGGTACCAGTAAGTTGCAGCGGGTAAATTCTCTCCTTGGAAAGTACCATCCCAACTTAGATTATTTTGATTGGCACTTTTGAGCAGTTTTCCAAATCTATCAAAAATGAAAAGACTACTACTATTAAAAAATTCTAATCCTTGAACTTGAAAAAGGTCGTTTATATTATCGCCATTGGGTGTAAAGAACTTAGGAATGACCAAGTGGATAAAATCCTGCGCTATAACACCACAATCTATTCTGCCCCTGACGTAAATGGTATACCTGCCTCCAGGTAAGGCATTGAAGATTGGGTTGCTTTGGTAAGTAATATTGTCTACGGAATACTCAAAATCTCCCTGATTGGCCGTAGTAACGATTATGGACGGGCCATCGGAGCTTATGGTCTGTATAATGGGAAGGTCTATTTGCTCAAGAAGAATCTCCTTAGTATTAGCGCAACCATTGGCATCCGTAACCAAAACGGAATACGCTCCAGCGGTATCAACAACTATCTCTTTGGTGGTTTCCCCATTATTCCACAAATAAGTAACATTATCCAAATCTGCGGAAAGTACTGCAGTGCCACCTTCACAAATAAAAGCCGTTTCATCCTCAACTTGTGGAATTGGGTTTATGGTTAGGGAAACAGCCGTGCGATTGGCCGATGGGCAGTCTATGAGCGGAGAATTTACCTCAGCGTAGTAAGTGCCGGCCTGCGATGGTGAAAAGCTTGTGTTATTTTCCAAAAGTAGTGTGCCACCTGTCGGGGCATTAAACCAATTAACTATTAAAGAGCCAGTAACGGATACGGTTAACGGTGTCTCTTCACCTTCACATCGAAAAACATCCCCCCCACTTACCGCATCTGGAGGTATTGGAAGTATTCTAAGTTCAAACACATCGGATAAAATGTTACAAAGGTCATTTGAAACGTTGATAGGGTCTTCTGCAATTTTGGCTCTGTAAAAGGTGGTGCTATTTACTCCCGCAGCCGTATAGTTGTTGGTCGTTGCTCCAGGAATATCGGTCCAAGTTAATAAATCAGGGCTTTCTTGCCATTGATAGGCATGTGATGTGAAAATCGAAAAGTCTGGCATAGCGGTCAGGTTCGTAGTTACTGAACCTTGATTTTCACAGAGGATTATAGTGTTTTCGTTCTGTTCGTTAGAAACGGTAACCGTATCTCCACAAGATTTAAAAACAATATCATCGATGGCTAAATCATTTCCGCAACCGCCATTGCTGTTGTTCCGCATTTTTAGGATTACGGAAGTTTGCCCGGGAAGGGTCTTGAACACCAAAGCATACTGCTCCCATGATGGACTAATTTGGCTAGGGATATTTCCGGTATCCCCCTGCGCTAGTAAATTGGTGTCTGTCTCGTCCCAAATTTGAAATCGCACATTTACAGGTATTCCGTTGGCCTCACAACTTGCCTGTGGTAAGAGATTTATAAGCCAAGAGGAGAATTCATAAGTAGTATTTTCGCAAAGTCCGGCCACTTCCCTTCGGTAAAATTCGCCCGCCGTAAAACTCGCATTTACGATAAATGATTTTCCATTGGTGTCACCCGGCGTATGGTCTTGCACGTTGAACCAATCAAAATAATTGGTGGTACTAGATATGGTATAATCACCATCGGAAGGTGTGAGGTCAGTATAATTATAGGTAGTTGTTCCAGCTGGTAGGGGCGGGCCATTGGTTAGGCCAGAACCAAAATCTTCTGTAAAAATAGGGTCGCCAGAACTTCCACTACAAAAACCCAATTGCGCCCTAAGCTCTGTGGATATGCCACAAAGAATATAAAGTAGGAATACGTAAGATTTGAAGGACATTAATTTCACGAGAATAAAGATACTGTTTTTGCATAAACAGACATGTTTTTAAAGGGTTTGTGGCTGGGTTTGTGTTAATCGTCAATATCTTTTTAACTTTCATCGAATACGCCTATTTTTGCGAGCATTAAAGCAAGGATATGTAAAGGATGTGGTACACTACATTAAAAGCATGATTCTTTATTATTTATAGGTGTTTTTATGACGTACGATTTTAATAAGATAGAGCAAAAGTGGCAGGATTACTGGGCCAAAAATAAGACCTTTAGAGCAGATAATAATTCTGAAAAAGAAAAGTTTTATGTGTTGGATATGTTCCCTTATCCTTCGGGAGCTGGCCTGCATGTAGGGCATCCCTTAGGTTATATTGCCAGTGATATTTATGCGCGTTACAAAAGGCATAAGGGTTTCAATGTCTTGCATCCGCAAGGGTATGACTCTTTTGGTCTGCCGGCGGAACAATATGCCATACAAACTGGTCAACATCCGGCAATTACAACGGAAGCAAATATAAAAACCTATAGAAGACAGTTAGACCAATTGGGATTTTCTTTTGATTGGAGCCGCGAAGTACGCACTTCTGACCCAAGTTATTATAAGTGGACACAGTGGATATTCATCCAATTGTTCAATTCTTGGTACAATCTAGATTCCGACAAGGCAGAAGATATCAATAGCTTAATTGCGATTTTTAAGACGGATGGAAACCAAGGTGTTCGTGCCGTATGCGATGATAATATAGCGCAATTTTCGGCTACAGATTGGAACGGCTACTCAGACAAGGAAAAACAAGCGATTTTATTAAAATATAGATTAACCTATTTAGCGGAGAGCGAAGTCAACTGGTGTCCGGCATTGGGAACGGTGCTTGCGAATGACGAAATAGTTAATGGCGTATCCGAACGTGGCGGTCACTCGGTTATTCGTAAAAAAATGACGCAATGGAGCATGCGTATTTCTGCATATGCACAGCGTTTGTTAGATGGTTTAAAAAGTATAGATTGGCCACAGCCACTCAAGGACTCGCAAACCAACTGGATTGGTCGTTCTCAAGGCGCTTCCGTAACCTTTAATATCCTTCCCCCATCCCCCTCCAAAGGAGGGGGTGCCATACCTGATTATGCGGCAGCAGGTAATACTTTTGGCGCTACGGAGTTTGAGGGAATAGAAGTATTCACCACAAGGCCAGATACTATTTTCGGTGTTTCGTTCATGACTTTGGCTCCCGAACACGAGTTGGTGGCGAAAATCACGACCAGCGAACGGAAAGCTGAAGTTGAGGCATATATAGAAGCTACGGCAAAACGTTCCGAGCGTGATCGTATGGCAGATGTCAAAACCATTACGGGAGCCTTTACAGGGGCTTATGCAGAGCATCCGTTTACAAAAGAACCCATTCCTATTTGGATTGGGGACTATGTCTTGGCAGGCTATGGAACAGGAGCTGTGATGTCCGTTCCATGCGGAGATCAGCGTGATTATGATTTTGCAAAACACTTTAATATTCCAATCCCTAATATTTTCGAGGGGGTGGATATTTCGGAAGAGGCTTTTGCGGATAAAGAAAAAACGATTATCACCAATTCTGATTTTTTGGACGGATTAGGATATAAAGAAGCAACCAAAATAGCCATACAGACCTTAGAGACTTTAGGACAAGGAGAGGGTAAGATAAATTATCGTTTGCGCGATGCCGTATTCAGTAGACAACGTTATTGGGGAGAACCCTTCCCAGTGTATTATGATGAAGATGGAATGCCGCAAATGTTGGATGAAAAATTTCTACCCTTAGAATTGCCCGAGGTAGATAAATATTTACCTACCGAAACAGGCGAACCACCGCTAGGAAATGCAAAAGAATGGCACTGGTTGCAATATGGCGAGGAAGGAAAAGTAGTTTCGGAAGAGGAATTTAAAAACTCCTCCCCTTTGGAGAGGTTGGGAGGGGCTCTTGAATTGAATACAATGCCCGGTTGGGCAGGAAGTTCTCAGTATTTTAATAGATACATGGACCCCCAAAACGATACTGAAATCTTTTCTGAAGAAGCCATTAATTACTGGCAAGATGTAGATTTATATATAGGTGGTAGCGAGCACGCTACAGGTCATTTATTGTATGCCCGTTTTTGGCAGAAGTTTATGTTCGATAAAGGACTGGTACCCAAAGATGAGTTTGCGAAGAAGCTTATTAACCAAGGGATGATTACGGGGACGAGTGCATTGGCTAAAAGGCTGCAATTTATAGTGGATGATTATCCAGTATTTATTTTTTGTGACTTAGATATTCTCACTTCATTCCTTAATCCATCTGACGATTCTCTGTTTTCCTATGATAATAACCCATTAATAAGTATTATTGAGAATTTTGGAGAATTTGATGTGCAAGAAGTTCATGTTGATGTTTCGCTTGTGGATTCATCAGATAATCTAGATATAAAAGGCTTTCAAAATTGGCAGCCAGATTATCAAGAAGTGCAATTTATTTCTAAGGCGGACAATTCTTTTAAAGTTTCCCGCGAGGTCGAAAAAATGTCCAAGTCCAAATACAATGTAGTAAATCCTGATGCTATTTGTGAGGAGTACGGGGCGGATAGTTTGCGTTTGTACGAGATGTTCTTGGGGCCTTTAGAGCAATCCAAGCCTTGGAATACCGCCGGTATCACAGGAACACATTCTTTCTTAAAAAAACTATGGCGCCTATATCATCAAAGTCCGGATAATTCATTTCACGTAACTGATTCTCCCCCTTCAGAGGGGTTAGGGGAGGAATTAAAAACCCTGCACAAAACCATTAAAAAGGTAGAAGATGATATTGAAAACTTTAGTTTCAATACCTCGGTTTCTACGTTTATGATATGTGTTAATGAGCTGTCCGGTCAAAAATGTACGAGTCGTGCCATTCTAGAACCGTTAGCTATTTTAGTATCGCCTTATGCGCCACATATTGCAGAGGAGCTTTGGGAAAAGTTAGGACATTCGGAATCTATCGCCACGGCTCCTTTTCCAAAATTTGAAGCCAGTTATTTGGTAGAAAGCAACAAGGAGTACCCTATATCTTTCAATGGAAAAATGCGATTTAAGCTAGAATTACCACTAGATTTAAGCAAGGATGAAATAGAAGCTGCGGTTATGGCGCATCAAAAAACAAAAGAGCAATTGCAGGGTAGAACACCCAAAAAAGTAATCGTGGTGCCCGGAAAAATAGTAAATATCGTAGGTTAGCCAAAAGCCAAACATACAGCATGGATTATATTGAAATTCTGGGTCTAGTTGCGGCTACATTAACTACTGCGGCATTTATTCCCCAAGTGTATAAAACTTGGAAAGAAAAATCCACCAAGGATATTTCCTTAAGTATGTATGCTGTTTTGTTGACGGGGTCATTACTTTGGTTAACCTATGGATTTCTTATAGATAGTTTCCCCATTATTTTAGCCAATACTATCACTGCCTTACTACTTATTTGTATGGTGTTGATGAAATTAAGTTATAAATAATACAACATACCCCCTAAAAATTAAGGGGTTTGTTATTTAAAAGTGCATTTTACAACTAACAACCCCTACATTTTATCGAATAATTCTTTAAATATTGTTTTAATTGTCACAACTTTGCGACTTAATTTAAAACATATAACAATGATTGTTGGTATTCCTAAAGAGATTAAGAACAATGAAAGCAGGGTTGGTATGACGCCAGCCGGTGTTTTTGAACTGGTTAAAAATAACCATACTGTTTATGTGCAATCTACTGCCGGCGAGGGAAGTGGTTTTTTCAATAAAGATTACCAACAAGCGGGAGCCGTTATTTTAGATACCATCGCTGAGGTATATGCCAAAAGTGAGATGATTGTAAAGGTAAAAGAGCCAATTGCCGAGGAATACGACTTAATTCAAGAAGGCCAGCTACTTTTCACTTATTTTCATTTTGCTTCTAGCGAGCCTTTGACCAAGGCAATGATCAAGCAAAAAGCCATTTGTATCGCATATGAAACGGTTGAAGATGATGAAGGCACTTTGCCACTGCTCACACCCATGTCAGAAGTTGCTGGGAGAATGGCCATTCAACAGGGAGCTAAGTACTTAGAGAAACCTGTTAAAGGTCGCGGTGTGCTACTAGGAGGTGTTCCTGGTGTTGCTCCTGGTAGGGTACTGGTCTTAGGAGCTGGTGTCGTGGGCATACAAGCTGCTAAAATGGCAGCAGGTCTAGGAGCTCATGTAACTATTATGGACATTAATATGAAACGACTTAGATATGCCAATGATGTGATGCCACCACATGTTGTTACAGAGTTTTCCAATGAATATAATATCAGAAAACATATTAAAAGTCATGACCTTATCATTGGCGGAGTTTTGCTCAAAGGAGCTAAAGCACCAAACCTCATAACTCGTGATATGCTTAAAGAAATGCGGCCGGGTACCGTTATTGTTGATGTGGCGGTAGATCAAGGCGGATGTGTGGAAACCACCAAGCCAACAACGCACGAGGATCCCATTTATATTATAGATGATGTAGTGCATTATTCTGTGGCAAACATGCCTGGGGCTGTACCTTATACTTCTACCGTAGCGCTTACGAATGTCACTCTGCCTTACGCACTAAAACTTGCCAATTTAGGTTGGAAGGAAGCGTGCGAGAAAGATGCAAGCCTTAAGAAAGGGTTGAACATCGTTTCTGGAAAAGTTGTTTATGAAGAGATTATTGAGGCATTTGGTTGGGAAGAGGCCTTTGCATAACCGTACAATTTGTCAGTAAATACTACCTCATCAGGTCCTTTATTCATTTTAAAGGATTTGGCGGGGTTTTTGCTTTTCACTAAATAGATTTCTTCTATAAACGGGAATCTTTAGTATATTTAATAAGTTTTAAAATTGAAAAGTTATGATGGGATATTATATTTTGATAGGTGCAATTGCTTTGGTCAGTTGGTTGGTCAGCAGTCGATTGAAAAGTAAATTTAAGCACTATTCAAAAGTACACTTGCAAAATGGCATGAGTGGAGCTGAAATTGCACAAAAGATGCTAGATGATCACGGTATTCGAGATGTGAAAGTAGTTTCAACACCCGGTATGTTAACAGATCACTATAATCCAAAAAATAAGACCGTAAATCTAAGTGAAGGTGTTTACAATCAGCGAAATGCCTCTGCTGCCGCGGTCGCTGCCCATGAAGTTGGTCATGCAGTGCAGCATGCCACTGCATATGAATGGTTAGGAATGCGCTCCAAGTTGGTTCCTATAGTGAGCGTAACATCGAGTATGTCTACTTGGGTGGTTTTTGGCGGATTGGCACTTGGAGCCGCTGCAGGCATCGGGCTAGGTTATTGGGTCGCTGTAGCTGGATTGGTAATGATGAGTTTTGCCACCTTATTCAGCTTTATTACGCTACCAGTAGAATACGACGCAAGTAATAGAGCTTTGGCTTGGTTAAAGAATAAGAATATTGTTACTCGAGAAGAATATAAGGGTTCTGAAGATGCCTTAAAATGGGCGGCAAGGACTTATTTAGTGGCGGCTATTGGTTCTTTAGCCACCTTGGTTTATTGGGGTCTGCAGGTTTTTGGAGGAAGAGATTAAACTTTCAAAGTTATGATTTACAGAAAAGCCTATTTGAAAAAATAGGCTTTTCACATTAAAAACGGAAGCCGTAGGCTAGAATAATATATTTGTGTGCCTTGGCTAAAGGGCTTTCTCGTGTGTTATAGCGAATACCAATTTTATAGTCGCTCCGCTTAAAACGATTATTAAAATCCAAACCAAGTCTAAAAACAGCATTTGTGGATGGTGTTGTAAAGACAGCATTGTTATTGACTAAGTTCCCTTCGAGTAGGCCATTGTATAATACTTGGCGATAAGAAAAACGAAAGGATAAATAGCACTCACGCGCTACCGCGCTCAATTGGTCATAGGCAATGCTTTGGCTGAGATTGGTTCTTTTCCCAAAATAAAATATACCCTCTGGCGCTATGTAAATATCCCGGGTACCCAAGGCAAAATTGGGCTTAAAAGCAAACCGTATGCTAAAAGGTGCGGAAGAGATAGTCCATTCCCTAACATGCGAAAAATAAAGGTTGGCGTGAAAACTATTCGGTAATTCATCCACCCACAAAGGTGAATCTGTGATATCTACAATAGTATGGAACCAGCGTTGTAAACCCCCAGCGCCTGAATTTAAACCTGCTATTCCTAAAAGGAGGCGTAACTCGAACAGTTGATTTTTCTTGGCTCTTGACCAAGTGCTATGCAGTCCTGTAAAACCAGCATAAGGGCGGTCAAAATTAGCGCTATTTGTAGATTGGGTTTGAGAAGGTGTGTACACTTCTTGACCAATAGTAAAGGCCAATTGCTCATTTTCAGAGCCAGGTAAATCTTTTTTTAGAATAGTTCTGTAGGTTAGGAATAATCCGGAAGAATAGTAATTATCGGACAATAGAAAGAAGTCGTTATCATGTCTAAATTCCAATTGATTTCTAGGGCCTAAATCATCTGTAATTTTTTGAGCGATAGTTACCTCTGTAGAAAAAATGAACCAAATAAGAATACTCCAGAAAAGGAATGGGTTTTTTTGCATTATCCCATAAGTCGTTAAATAGTGATCTGCCTATCAATTTGTTGGGCAAGGGATATAAAAGTTTCTGTTCTGGATACGCCTTCTATTTGTTGTATTTCCTTGTTCAGGACATGCATTAAGTGTTCGTTATCCTTGCAAAGTATTTTAATTAGGATAGACCAATTGCCCGTAGTATAATGGCATTCCAGTACTTCAGGGATTTTTTCCAATTGCTTTACGGCCATAGGATTACTCATAGCTTTATCCAAGTAAATACCGATATAGGCCATTGTGGTATAGCCAATAATTTTTGGGTTGATTATGAATTTAGAGCCCGCTAATAAACCCGAGGCTTCTAGTTTTCGCAAACGTTGATGAATGGCAGCTCCAGAAATTCCGATACTTCGAGCGATTTCTAGAACAGGTTTACGGGCATCGCTCATTAAAAATCTTAGGATTTTTTTGTCTATTCCGTCAATCTTAACATTTACGTTATTCAATTTCATGGTTCTGCTTTCAAAATACACTCAAATGTAGAAATTAAATACTAAACTGATAGTTTACTCGATAATCGAGATTTAAATGCTCCGACGCTTGCGTCCAACTAAACGTGATTTTCCTTTTAATGCCTCGCGGGCTCGCCCCGGGGTAGTTTACTTAAAGAAACCCTTGCTTACTTAATTCGTTGTTAGGTCTGGATTGTAACCAAGATAGGGAACATCGAACTCTTTGAACTTAACACCGTATTGTTCCAACTCTTTTAAAATGGGGTCGTACACTTCTTTGGTTATCGGAATCTGAACTCCGGGGGTGGTAATCTTTTTATTAAGAATGAGTAGCGTAGCAATGGCAACGGGTAACCCCACAGTTTTTGCCATGGCCGTATGGGTCTGATTTTTTCCTATAACTGCCATGTTCGCATCAATTTGTTTCTTTTCCCCGTCCAGCTCGTAACCAAATTTATGATACATTACAATCATGTCTTTATCATCTTGTTGCAGCGTCCAGCTATCTTCAAGAATCGTCTGGAGTATTTGAGCGGGCGTTGCGTTTTTGAGAGCCACTTTTTTGGTGGAATCGAACAAATTGAGCTCAAGGAGTTTACCCCACATAATATCATCTTGGTCAATCTTTAAGTAGTGGCGTAGTTTCAGTTCCACGGAATCTGTTGGGGAATAAGGCAAAAAGAGATTTACGAATTCTCGGTAACTCATTTGCTCGGAATTGGATATGGTATAACTATCGTCCGTCATTCCAAGTTGTACGAACATATTCCAAGCTTTTGAAAACCCTATGCGTCGCATAGTTCCTCTGTAAATGGTCAGGGCATCTTGGAGGCCATAGGCCTCCCTATAATTTAAGGAATCCCTATTGGCATACCCTTCAAAGGTTCCATACCCTTCAATTTTAAAAAATTCGGTACGTCTAAAAAGTTTATGGTAGGGAATATATTTATAGGTGCCTTCTTGAATGAACTGTGCCGTTCCGCCTTGTCCGGCGAGGACCACGTTTCTAGGGTTCCAAGTAAATTTATAATTCCATAGGTTATTATCGCTTTCGGGAGCCACTAAGCCACCGGTAAAAGACTCAAACAGCACTATTTTTCCACCATGTTCACGTATACGGTCTATAACCTGCATGGCACTCATATGGTCTATGCCGGGGTCTAAGCCTATTTCGTTCATAAAGACCAATCCATTTTTTTTGACCTTCTCATCTAAAGCTTTTATTTCTTCACTTACATAGGAGGCAGTCACCAAGTGTTTTTTGAAGATTACGCAATCTTTAGCCACTTTTATGTGAAATCTTGCAGGTAGCATAGATACAATAATATCGGCTTCTTTTATGGCTTTAGCTCTATCGTCATCGTTAAAAACATCAAGTGTGATGGCAGAACAGTTGGTATGGGAACGAATATGTTCGGGAATGGCATTAGGGTTTAAATCACCAATCGTAAGATGCAATTCTTCTTCCTCTGATTTTTCTAGAAAGTAATCCAATAAATATGAGGTGGACTTTCCCGCACCTACGACCAAAATTTTTCTCGACATGAGTATTGCTTACTTTTGTTTAATAACGATGAACTAAGATATCAAATTGTTGCATTTACAAAAAAACACATCTATTAAGTTATGAACAAAACAATTTTTGGGACGGCATGTCTCCTTGGAATGTTGACTATAATTCTCGGGGCTTTTGGAGCCCATGGTTTGGAGAAACTAATAGCGGCCAATGCCATTACAACATTTGAAACTGGGGTACGCTATCAAATGTACCATGTGTTTTTACTATTTATTTTGGGGTTATTACCTAGTTTGCCCAATAGTATAAAGCGTTTGGTTTTCTATTTAATTGTCATTGGGATAGTATTGTTCTCTTTCTCACTTTACTTTCTGGCTCTAAATGACTTAATGGCGTTCGATTTTAGGAAGATTGGTTTTTTAACACCGATAGGAGGAACACTACAGATTATTGCTTGGGGTATCTTAGGCTATGCTTTTTTCAAGGGGAAGTCTAATACGTTTCAAGATGAATAGAACAAAGCTATTAGGTCTGATTTTAGGGCCTATTTCATTTTTTCTGATACTATCATTTTTTCATCCAGAGGGTTTGTCAAAAGAGGCGAACGCCGTGTTGGCCTCTACAATTTGGATTGCTATTTGGTGGATAACCGAAGCTATTCCGATTGCGATCACGGCTTTATTGCCATTGGTATTGTTCCCTTTATCAGGAGGACTAGATTTACCCACTACTTCCAGCTCCTTCGGTCATAAATATGTCTTCCTTTATATGGGAGGATTTATCATAGCCATAGCCATAGAGAAATGGAACTTACATAAGCGTATAGCTTTGAACATTATAAACTTTATAGGCTCGGACATTCGTAAAATCATATTAGGCTTCATGATGGCGACGGCATTTCTGTCTATGTGGATTTCCAATACAGCTACCGCCGTTATGATGTTGCCCATAGGAATTGCAATAATTAAACAACTGAGGGACAATCCGGATACTATAGAAGATGAGAACCTTATATTCGGGAAGGCCTTGATGTTGGCTATTGCCTACAGCGCCTCCATTGGAGGGGTCGCTACATTGATAGGAACACCGCCCAATTTGGTTTTGGCAGGTGTTGTGCTAGACACATATGGCTATGAGATCACCTTTATGCAGTGGTTTATGTTTGGGCTTCCTATTTCCATTGTCCTTTTATTTATATGTTGGAAATACCTCACCCGGTACGCATTTTCTTTTAAGCAAACCGAGTTTCCAGGAGGAAAAGATGAAATTAAAAGGCAGTTACAGCTATTGGGAAAGATATCTTATGAAGAGAAGCTAGTCGGTTTTATTTTCGCTTTTACGGCTTTTTGTTGGATTACGAGGTCCTTTCTTTTACAACAGTTTTTGCCAGGACTGGACGATACTATAATAGCCATCTGTTTTGCCATAGTGCTATTCCTAATTCCTGCAAGAAGTAAAAAAGAACAACTCATTAATTGGGAGGAAGCGGTAAAAATGCCTTGGGGCATCATTTTACTTTTTGGCGGTGGAATGGCCTTGGCAAAGGGTTTTGAAGTGAGTGGTTTGGCCGTATGGATAGGAAGTCAGATGACATCCCTATCTGGGTTATCCATTGTACTATTGATTTTGGTATTGATTGCTGCGGTTAATTTTTTAACGGAAATCACCTCAAATTTAGCTACCACGGCAATGTTATTGCCCGTTCTTGCTCCAATGGCACTAACGATAAACGTGCATCCTTTTGCACTCATGGTTGGGGCGGCCGTGGCGGCATCTTGCGCCTTTATGTTGCCAGTGGCAACACCTCCAAATGCAGTAGTGTTCGGTTCGGGTTATTTGCGCATCCCGGATATGGTTAAAAAGGGTCTTTTTATGAATTTAATTTCCATCGTGGTGCTTACTTTATTCGTCTATTTTGCCTTGCCGGAGCTGTGGGGGTTTGTTATTGAGGGATTTCCGAATAGCTTAAAAAAATAGCAGATTCAGACCTATTATATGTCAATGCGCTAAAAAATAATGTTCATTTTTACCATAATCGTAAAATATTCGTTGTTAAAATATTAAAGAATTTTAGATTTTAATAAAATAAAATAGGAATTTCCCCAAAAACCTAGTTATAATTTTAAGAGAAATAAGCATAAGGTAAGAATTCAACAATTCAACGTGTTTATCAGCTAATAAAACCTATAATTCAGGTGCTTGCTGTATTAATTATATAGCTTTGCACAAACTAAATTTTATTTTTATGAGTGCAATAGGCCAAAATACGAAAACGATTTCGTTGAATGATTATGGGATCACGCATCGTAATGTACATTATCAACTAAATCCTACAGACCTTCAGAAGGCAACCCTGGATAAAAATATGGGAAAGGAAACCGCTAATGGTACCTTGGCCGTCAATACTGGGGAATTTACAGGCAGATCTCCGATGGATCGTTTTATAGTAAAGGATAGCATCACAGAAGATAAAATTTGGTGGGGCCCGGTTAATATTCCTTTTGATGCCGATAAGTTTGATAAGCTATATGATAAGGTCATCGCTTACCTTAATCAGAAAGAGTTGTTCGTTCGGGATAGTTATGCCTGTGCGGACCCAGAGTATAGATTAAATATTAGGGTAATAAACGAATATCCTTGGTCCAATATGTTTGCCTATAATATGTTTCTTAGGCCAACGGAGGACGAGTTAAATGATTTTGACCCCGAATGGACAGTTGTCAATGCGCCTGGTTTTATGGCCGATGCCGCTATTGACGGAACACGTCAACATAACTTTGCCATCCTAAATTTTACAAAGAAAATTGCCTTGATCGGCGGTACGGGATATACCGGTGAAATTAAAAAAGGAATATTTTCTGCTTTAAATTTTATACTACCGGTGTATAAGAATACGTTACCTATGCATTGTTCTTCCAATGTGGGTGCGGATGGAGATACGGCCATATTTTTTGGTTTGTCGGGAACCGGTAAAACTACCTTGTCTACCGACCCGGAAAGAAAATTAATAGGAGACGATGAGCACGGTTGGACTAATGCGAATACTGTCTTTAATTTTGAAGGCGGTTGTTATGCAAAAGTCATTAATTTGTCCAAAGAGCAGGAACCGGAAATTTATGGTGCCATAAAGCCTGGCGCAATATTAGAGAATGTGGTTTTGGACAGCGATGGTAAGGTTGATTTTGCAGATACTTCCATTACGCAAAATACTAGGGTAAGTTATCCTATACATCATATTGATAATATTCAAGAGCCATCTATTGGTAAGAACGTAAAGAATATCTTTTTTTTAACTGCGGATGCTTTTGGGGTGCTACCTCCAATTTCTAAACTAACACCGAGCCAAGCCGCTTATCATTTTATATCTGGGTATACGGCAAAGGTTGCTGGGACAGAAGCTGGGGTCGTAGAGCCAGTACCTTCGTTCTCTGCTTGTTTTGGAGCTCCTTTTATGCCTTTGCACCCTGCAAAATATGCCGAAATGCTTAGTAAGAAAATGAAAGAATCCGGGGTAGATGTATGGCTGGTTAACACCGGGTGGACAGGCGGGCCATATGGTGTTGGAACACGAATGAAATTAAAATATACAAGGGCTATGATAAGTGCTGCTTTGAGTGGACAATTGGGACTGTATTCGTATGACAAGTATCACATTCATTCCGTTTTTGGTGTTGCACAGCCACGGGAATGTCCTGGAGTTCCTACTAGTGTTTTAAGTCCTAGGGCAACATGGGACAACGATGAGAAATATTACACTACGGCCTTTAAATTGTCAAACGCATTTAGGGAGAATTTTAAAAAGTTCGAATCTTACGCAAGTGAAGAGATAAGAAGAGGCGGTCCTCAACGATATGCCTTTTAAGTAAAAAAAAGCCCGGTCATTTGACCGGGCTTTTTTATTAAAACAATTCTATTATTTGTTTACGCTTGTAATATATTTTTGAAGCGCCATGGTCATCGAAGGTGTTTCAGGCGTTGGTGCTTTAATATCTATCCTGAGTCCGGCACCGGTAGCTGCGTTCACTGTTGAATTTCCGAACACGGCTATTCTAGTATCATTTTGTTCAAAATCAGGAAAATTATGAAGAAGTGATTCTATTCCGGATGGACTAAAGAAAACCAGCACATCGTAATACACATCTCTTAAATCAGATAAATCACTGATTACCGTCTTATAGAATATACCACGTTGCCAGGAAATTCCGAGTGTGTCCAAAGTGTCAGGGACAGTTGGTTTTAAAACATCCGAGGATGGTAAAAAGAACTTTTCGTCCTTATATTTTTTAATCAAAGGCACAAGTTCGGAAAATAAACGTTTTCCAACGTAAATCTTACGCTTTCTATATACCACATATTTTTGAAGGTAATACGCTACCGCTTCGGACTGGCAAAAGTACTTCATGCTGTCCGGTACTTTAAAGCGCATCTCCTCTGCGATTCTAAAGTAATGGTCAACCGCGTTTCTACTTGTAAGTATAATAGCGCTATAATCTTTAAGATCGATTTTTTGCTGCCTTACATTCTTGGCATCAACCCCTTCTACGTGAATAAACGGTCTAAAATCTACCTTTACTTTCTCTTTGTCGATAAGTTTGGAATAGGGAGAATTTTCCATTTTCGGCTCAGGCTGAGAGACCAGAATCGTCTTTACTTTCATATTGTGCACTATTTAAGGAAGCTTCCCAAAATTACTAAGGGCGCAATTTCGAGTGCGCAAAGGTACAAAATAAAATAGAAAAAGTAGCTGGTTATTAATTTTTGGTGATTCTTTAAAACTGTAATCCAACCTATTATGTTAGTCCCTAAAAATAAAATCAAGGCCAATAGAACAACAGCGGTCGAATTTATATACACGAAGGTTAAGATGATATTGGCAATGAATAAAATTAATCCCGAGTAATTTAAATAGGAGAGTTTTTTAAAAATAATCTCGGTAAAAGTGCGATAGGAACCAAAAATGAAAGCGTTGGTAAGTTGCAATAACACTTTTGTCGTTAAAAAGAGAAAAAATACCAATAGTATAATTGGAAAAATAAAAGGGTAATTGTTCGTTTCTGGTTTTTCAAAGGCTTTCCATGCTAAAAACAGAAAAAGCGATGTATTGATAATTTGAAAAATGGTAAAAAATACGTGGAACCAATTGTATAGTTTTTCCTTCTTATTGTACATAAAAATATACTTGTTGTTGAAGGGTAAAATCATAAAATTGAGAAAACGGGAATAGAACATGCTTTTGGCGGCCAAAATAAAAAGAAGACTCCCAAAAAGAATTAGGGTAATCCAATCTTCAGAATTTGCTGCTCGTAGAATAGATTCCATTACTGCAAAGGTATAGGTTTACCGTTTAGGCCAAAGTATAGTCCGTTTTCTGAAATTACGATCCGCACATAACCCAGATTTTCTTTTGTCGGTTTTGGAAGTTTTGTAATGAAATTTGTAGTGTCTTTTGATATCAGAATATCAGAAATCAGATTTTTAGGTTCCAATGTAATTGGAATGATTTGTTGCGTTTTTTTATAATCATCAAGATAGGCCGCAGCAAATTTGAGCTTGTTCAATTTGATATCAAAATCATAAGGATTGTAGACCTGTAATGAGATTTCTTGGTCTATATTCACAGATTTGTCCGTAACATCAATAATACATTCTAGTTTACGATAGGAATCAAAATCGTTGATGTATTTAGCATGAAATTCGCTACCGTCCGTTTTGGTGTAGTGAAAAGTACCGTCTGTAATATATCCTGAAACATAGAGCACCTTTTTGTTTCTAACCAGCTCTTCTGTATCCGTTATGGAATACTGATTCTTGCGGTACTGTACATTATTTAAGGAGTAGGTAGTGCTTCCGCCAGAATAAAAGGCATACATCGGTGCCCTCCTGTAAGAGTTTTCAAAAACTACGGGCATGGCTCCAACTTCATCCTTAATCTGTTTTACCCAATCTTTATTTCCGTGACTTTCATAGAAAACACTAAAAAGTAGTGGTTGGTATACTAGACCAACTCTCAAATATAAAATTAGGGCTGCGTTAACCAAGCCAAGCCTATAAATCCACCGCATAGCCGATTTGTTCGCTAGCATATAATTAAATACGATAACGACCATAGGTATACAGATAATGATTATCCATTGTGTTTGTATCCTTCTATTAAAACTGGAAATGAAGAAGAAAATAAGAACCCCATATGTTAAAAATAATAATGCTTTGTTAAATAAAGAACGCGCTTTGGTCTTAAATAAAGCGTAGTACATTAAGGGGAATGTCAATCCAAAAATTGCAATAAGGTTCACAAAATAGCCGAGGGTGTATTTTTCAAAACTATAGGCGCCATTAGGACGTTCATAGAGGTGGTATTTAATGGAAACCAAGTTGTTGTCATATAGCCAATAGAAGTGAGGCGTATAGCATAGTAAAGCCACGATGACCGCGTACCAGGCAAACTTATTTTTTAAAAGGTTAAGGTTGGAAAATAACACAAATAAGATGACCAATACAGCATGGTATTTACTATACATTAAACAGGCCATAACAATTCCCATTAGGATAGATAGTCCAAAAGATGGCTTTGCAATAAACTTTTTGTAGGCCAATAAAAAGCATGATGTAAAGAATAGTAATGGCGTATCCGGTAAAGTGAAAAATCCGTATGCGTTAAGAAGCGTCATGGAGAACGCTAGGACAAAAAAATGAACGACGTAGTCTTTCTTTTTAGGATTATCTATAAGCAACCAGAGAACTATTAAATTTGCTGCGGATAGGAGACAGCTCATAAAACGAACACCTAGTTCACCTTCAAAAAAAAGGCTGCTTATTTTAATGAGCAGTGCTACCATAGGAGGGTGGTCAAAATATCCCCAAGCCATGTTCTGGCTATAATACCAATAATAGGATTCATCAAAGATGAGTTCCGTGAAATAGGACTGAACTAGGTTCAGTAACAGAAAAACAGCAAGAAAATAATAAAATGGTTTGGGTATTTCCTTTAACATTGATGGTTGTTGAAGATGTAAAATTACGAATTCATTTTTTTAAAAAAATCATAAAGCCAGTGAAGGCATTTTACCAACACTATTAAAGTAGTACTTTTGTGGTTATACGTTATTTTTTATGTCTAACAGTATTGTAATAATTCCTACTTACAACGAAATTGAAAACATTGAAGCTATAATTAGAGCAGTTTTTCAATTACCGAAACAATTTCATGTTTTGGTAGTAGATGATAACTCTCCGGATAAGACGGGAGCAAAAGTAACTGCCTTACAGGAGGAGTTTAAAGACCGCCTGTTCTTAGAAACAAGAACAGAAAAGTCAGGTTTAGGCACGGCTTATATCCATGGTTTTAAATGGGCAATTGAGAGGCGGTACGATTATATTTTTGAGATGGATGCCGACTTTTCTCATAACCCAACAGATTTACTACGTTTATTAAAGGCTTGTGAAAATGGTGCCGACGTGGCCGTAGGGTCTAGGTATAAAAAAGGAGTGAATGTTGTAAACTGGCCGTTGTATAGAGTGTTATTGTCATATGGAGCCTCCTTTTATGTAAAAATGATTACCGGGATGCGTGTACACGACCCTACCGCAGGTTTCGTTTGTTACAAAAGGTATGTGTTAGAACACATTAAATTAGATTCTGTACGCTTTGTTGGTTATGCATTTCAGATTGAGATGAAGTTTAGGGCTTATCTAAAAAACTATAAAATAGAGGAAGTTTCCATTATTTTTAAGGACCGCGTATTGGGGAAATCCAAAATGAGTTCTTCTATTATAAGCGAGGCCATTTGGGGAGTCCTGTCAATGAAATTAAGAAGTTTGTTTCAAAAAAATAGATTTTAAGTATGGGAAGAATACTTTTGAAAAATGGAAAAGTTGTTAATGAAGGTACTATTCAAGAACTAGATGTTCTTATTGATGGGGATATTATTTCAAAAATTGCGAGCGGTATTTCGGATGCTTCTGCAAAAGTTATTGACGTAAAAGGGAAATACGTTTTACCTGGAGTAATAGATGACCAAGTTCATTTTAGAGAGCCAGGATTAACACATAAAGGGACTATAGCTACAGAAAGTAGGGCTGCGGTAGCGGGGGGTATTACTTCCTTTATGGAGCAGCCAAATACAGTTCCGCAGGCAACCACTATAGAAAAGTTAGAGCAAAAATTCGCTACAGCTAGTAAAACGGCTTTTGCCAATTACTCTTTTCCTTTTGGCGGAACCAATGATAATCTAGAGGAATTAAAAAGACTAGATAAAAATTCCTGTTCAGGAATAAAATTATTTTTAGGCTCCTCTACAGGTAATATGCTAGTAGATGATGAGGAGGTTATTGAGAGTATTTTTAGTAGTACCGAAATGGTTATTTCTGCCCATTGCGAGGATGAGACTACTATTCGTCGCAATCTAGCGACATATATGGACACTTACGGTGATGATATTCCTATAGAATACCACCACCTTATTAGAAGTGAAGAGGCCTGTTACCTATCTTCTTCCCGTGCTATTGCTTTGGCTAAAAAGACAGGGGCAAGATTGCATGTATTCCATTTATCAACCGCCAAGGAAATGGATTTATTTAGAAACGATATTCCTCTGGCCGAGAAAAAAATTACCGCTGAGGTGTGTTTGCATCATTTATGGTTCACATCGGAAGACTACAAAGAAAAAGGAACACTTATAAAATGGAATCCTGCGGTAAAAACTGCCCATGATAGAGATGCGCTTTGGACAGCACTTTTAGATGATAGAATAGATGTTGTTGCCACAGATCATGCCCCGCATACGATTACAGAAAAAGATAACGTTTATACCAAAGCACCAAGTGGAGGGCCATTGGTGCAACATGCATTACCTGCAATGTTAGAGAAGCATTTGGAAGGTAAGATTACGTTGGAACGTGTGGTGGAAAAGATGTGTCATAATCCATCAATACTATTTCAGATAGCTAAAAGGGGTTATGTTAAAGAAGGCTATTTTGCCGACCTGGCCGTAGTTGATTTAGAAAATTCTTGGAAGGTGACCAAAGAAAATATAGCCTATAAATGCGGATGGTCTCCCTTTGAGGGAGCTTCGTTTAAAGCTAAGGTAACGCACACCTTGGTCAATGGCCATTTGGCTTATGAAAATGGTGTTTTTTCGGAAGAACGTAATGCCAAGAGGCTTACATTTAACAGACCATAATGAAACATATCTTACTATTTACAAGTATCATCTTTTTAGTATCCTGCGGCGAAAAATTAATAGAGCAACCAGAAAACCTAATTGCCAGGGATGAAATGGTACTTATATTAAAAGATATGGCAATCGTCAATGCTGCAAAAACCACCAATATCGGAATATTAAAGGATAATGGAATTGACCCTACTACCTATGTGCTAAATAAGTACAATGTTGACAGTACCAGGTTCGTAGATAGTGATAGATATTATGCATCAGTTCCATTAGCTTATGAAAGTATTTATAAAGAAGTAGAAAGTTTATTGGACGAGGAAAAAGAACGACTAAAAGATTTAAAGAAAATCAATGACAGTTTAAAACTTTTACAACGAGAAGAAAAGGATTTATTAAAGGCGGGTGGTGTTCAAAAACCTACCAATACTAAGAATGTTCCTCAATAAATTTAGCGCAACTCAGTTTAATCGTATCGTTAAGGGCATCAAACTCGAAACCTAATTTCTGTCTAATTTTCTCATTGCTGTACAGTTCTGGATGAAGTAGGGAGTAGATGGTGTTTTTAGTGATTTTTCTTTCACTGCCTGTAATTACCGTTTTTAACCAGTCCACATAGCGTCCAATTTGTAATTGCCAAATTTTCAGTTGTTTTGTTGGTTTTTGTTTGCCGAATTCTTGAGCTAAACGACTTAAGATTTCCTGATAACTAAGATTTTCTCCTACAAGTATAAAACGCTCGTTGACAATTGAAGCATCCATTAATTGCAACATCGATTTTACGACATCGAAAACCGTAACAAAACCTGTGCCTCCAGGAGGGAAATAGGAATACCCTTTAAATGCCGTGGCGAATAATTTTCCGCTCCCACCTTCCCAATTTCCAGGTCCTAGGATTACTCCAGGATTTACGATAACTACGGATAAATTTTCTTGGGAACCTCGCCAGACTTCCAATTCTGCATCATATTTACTTAGTGCATATACATTGGTGTGTTGTTCCGTCCATTCATTTTGTTCGTTGGCCACAAGACCGGGCGCACCTTTTCCAATTGCTCCTATAGTACTTACATAGCATAGCTTTTTAACATTATGAGCTATACAAAGGTTTACCATATTGGCCGTACCCTCAACATTAACTTTGCGTAGCAACTTAAAATCTTGGGGATCAAATGAAATAAGGGCCGCAGCGTGGTAAACTTGGTCTATCCCACTAAACGCTAATTCCATAGTGGGCAGGTCCAAAATATCCGCTTTTATCCATTCAATTTTATTAAAGAGGGTTTCTGGATTATCGGAATAATAGGAGAAGGTTTTTTGTACGCCTGTACGTTTCGTTTCTGACCTATAAATGGCCCTAACCTTTTTATTTAAAGACGTTAATCTAAAAAGTAAATGTGAGCCCACCAATCCAGTTCCACCAGTAACAAGAATCATAGTCCAAAGTTATGCATTACTAGTGGATAAATTCGTGATGTGTTCAGTAAGAGCGACAGCATTTTTCCTTTTATATTTGCAACTCATATATATTAGTAAAAAATGACGTCAAATTTTGTCAAGGAATTGGAATGGAGAGGCATGTTACATGATGCGATGCCTGGAACGGAGAACTATCTTATGGAGGGAATGCAGTCTGCCTATGTTGGGATTGATCCCACGGCAGATTCTTTACATATTGGCCATTTGGTAGGTGTTATGATGTTACGCCATTTTCAATTGGCAGGACATAAGCCTTATGCTTTAATTGGTGGGGCTACGGGAATGATTGGTGATCCGTCTGGGAAGTCTGCCGAGCGCAATCTTTTAGACGAGGATACCCTAAGGCACAATCAAGAAGCGTTGAAAGAGCAATTATCCCGGTTTTTGGATTTTGAAAGCGATGTGGATAATGCCGCGGTTTTGGTCAACAATTATGATTGGATGAAAGATTTCTCTTTCTTGGATTTTATACGGGATGTTGGCAAGCATATTACGGTGAATTATATGATGTCAAAGGATTCTGTAAAAAAAAGACTGTCTGCGGAGGCCAAGGAAGGAATGTCCTTCACGGAATTTACATATCAACTAGTCCAAGGTTATGATTTTTTACACCTCTACGAAAAATACAACTGTACCTTACAAATGGGTGGTAGTGATCAGTGGGGTAACATCACTACGGGGACGGAGCTTATTAGAAGAATTGGAGGTGGCAAAGGCTATGCGCTAACGTGCCCATTAATTACAAAAGCGGATGGAACCAAGTTCGGAAAAACCGAAAGTGGTAATGTGTGGCTAGATGCAAACCGGACTTCTCCCTATAAATTTTATCAATATTGGTTAAATACATCAGATGCTGATGCGGAGAAGTACATAAAAATCTTCACTTTTATTTCTAAAACCGATATTGAAGAACTAATCTCAAAGCACCAAGAAGCACCACATTTACGATTGCTTCAAAAGAAACTGGCGGAGGAAATCACGGTAATGGTCCATTCTCAAGAAGATTTAGATAATGCTGTGAAGGCTAGTGCTATTCTTTTTGGAAAATCAACCTCGGAAGACCTGAAAGGATTAAACGAAAAGACCTTTTTAGATGTTTTTGAGGGCGTGCCACAGGCAGAAGTTTCGGCTGCCGATTTAGAAAACGGTATGGATATGATTGCGGCACTCGCTGCTAAAACTGGTTTTTTGGCATCTAATGGAGAAGCGCGAAGAGAGCTGAAACAAAATTCAATAGCAGTAAATAAAGAAAAGGTCAAAGAAGATTTCCTGATAAAGAAAACAGATTTAATAGACGGCAAATATGTACTGTTGCAACGTGGTAAAAAAAGCTACTTTGTACTCGTAGTGAGTTCTTAATAATTACGTAAAATTTTATATGATGAAGAAATGGTGGATTTTAATAAGTGTGTTGTGTATGTCATTTTCATGCTCTAATGACGAGGTGAACGACCCTGAAGATAATGCTTTAGCTGGTGAATGGATATTATCTAACATTTCGTGTTTCTGTTTCTTTGAAGAGGGAACCGATTTCTCTACCACGCGGTTAATTTTCGATACTAATGAAAATAAGGTTACCGTCCAGAATTCTGGTCAGGATACCTATTTTAAGCAATCTGGCACTTATTCCTATAGTGGTGAAGGAAACCGATTGCAATTTTCAGATAATGAGGCCTATACTTTTACTGTAAAGGGAACATCTTCCCTTCAATTGGTTTTTGAGGATAATCCCAATCTGTCTGATGATGAGGTCACCTATTCTTTTCGTAGATAGGGGGCCTTTCTTATTAGATTTGAGTTTTATCCAATAATTGTAGTGTAATAACGTTGGTGTAATACAAAACAATTTTCATGCTTCGCAAAACGCTATGTATTTTTTTAACGGCCCTAACACTTTATGGTTGTGATAAACTCGACGAACTTACCAAATTTGATATAGAATACAGTCAAAGAGCTACAATACCCTCTTCAACGGGAATAGACTTGCCCATTGATGTATTTACCCCGGAAACGGAGACAGATTCGGAGTCGGAATTTGAAGTCAACGATACTAGAAAGGATTTAATAGAAGAAATTAAGCTAACTCAATTAGAGCTGGTAATCATTTCCCCTGACGGAGCGGATTTTAGTTTCTTAGAATCTATTTCCGTTTTTATTTCGGCAGAGGGCTTAGAAGAGATTCAAATTGCCTCACAAACTAGTGTGCCAGAAAATACTAGTAATAGACTTGTTTTAGACACCTCCGATATGGATTTGAAAGAATACATAAAGAAAGACAGATTTAGCCTACGTCTTAATACCGTTACGGATGAACTGATAAGTACAGATCATGAATTGGAGGTGAATTCCACATTTTTCGTAGATGCTAAAATTTTAGGACTATAGAATCCTGGTTCATCTTAACGCAACTAATTGCCCTTTCTTGTATCTTAATAGTGCAGTTCAAAGGTTGTTCTATGAAAAATATCATTCTACTTATTGTTATATGCATTGGCCTTTTCTCATGTACCAGTTCAGAGGATTTAGAAACTGGTGAGGTAGATTTACTTTATGCAGTGCAGAAATGGCAATTGATACGTATGTCCGGAAGTTTTGAAAACTCAGAGTCAACAGGTTCAAATATGGAATGGCAAGAGTTCTACGTGTTTAATCCTGCGGGTTCTTTCGTTAAAAAAAGAGAAAGAGACGGGATTGTTTCTGAAGCTACAGGAACATTTATTTTAGCAGAATACGATAATGATGACATGGATTATCTAGAACTAACGTATACGAGTGGAGAGAACCTTATAGGTAGTTGCAATGGGGATAGAACGGAAATTCTTGTTTTTCGCTCTGTCAACGATTTATCGAACACTTGGCAGGCATGCGACGGACCAGGTTTGGATTATGTTCGTGTAGCGGATTAAAGCGCCATTAAATTACAACCCCTTATATCTGAGTGGTCAAAACGCCCAAGAATTTCAAAAGTCCCATTGGAAAAAGTTTTTCCTAAATCTTGGGTGGCTATGAAGGAACAAGAATTTAGATTCGCCAAATCTATAATATTCAGCCCGCCGGTTTTCTCGTAGCCATTTATAGTAAGGGCGTCCTCGGTATCCCTAACCAGCACTTTCATCCATGGCGGACATTCAAAAATGCCGTTTCCTTTAGAATAGGCCTGGGAGAGTAATTCCGTCATGCCGTATTCGGAATGAATTTGATTCACCCCAAACCCTAGCATTAACTTCTCATGAAGTTCTGGTCTTATCATTTCTTTTCGACGTCCCTTCATACCGCCAGTTTCCATGATAATAGTATCTTCAAGTTCTAATTGATATTCTTCCGAGAAGTCTAAAAGCGCAAAAGATACGCCTATTAAAAGCGTTTTTGTACGAGTTTTTTTTAGCTCTTCTAAAGTTTCTTTTAGCAGCTGAAAATCATTTAAAAAGAATCCACTTTTAGGATGTTTGGATTCTTTGATAAGGTCATCTACCATATATATTAGTGAGGAGCCCTCTCTTTCTAAATAAGAGGGTAGTAAAGCAAGGATACAAAACTCATCCGGTTGTCCGTAGAATTGCTCAAAAGCATAACGGTAGCTTTGCGTATAAAGATTTAAATCGGTAACAAAGTGTTTGCTTGTTGAGGAACCTGTGGTGCCACTACTGGTAAAAGTTATTTTTGGAGATTCCGTTGTACTTAATATTTTCTTTTCTTTAAAAAATTGAATGGGTAAAAACGGAATTTGATCTAGCCTCGTAACCCTTTCAGGATGTACCTTTAAATGCTTACAAAATTCTTGATAAACAGAGTTGTTGGCGTATTGATGTCTAAATACCGATAGCGCAACGGATAAAAATTCGCTTTTAGATGTAATAGTGAAAATATGCTCGTGGGTCATCGGTAATACCTGTTGTAGCAAAGGTACTGAAGGGAACGAAACCAATGTTAGAAATATATACGGAATCTGGAAATGTTATAGCCAATAATTAGGCAGCTTTACTCGATAATCGAGATTTATGATACTCCGACGCTTGCGTTGTAATAAATATTGGCTTTCCTTCAAATACCTCGCGGGCTTGCCATAGGGTAATTTACTTTACGACCAACTTCCGGTTTATAGATTTGTTGTTCTCTGTAACCTGCACCACATATACGCCTGGTGCAAGACGTGAGATGTTTAGAGCTTTGTTTGGAATTCTATCTGTGAGAACCAGTTCACCAAAAACATCGTAAACTTTTATCTCTTTACTATTATTACGCTCCGTGGTTACGTAAACTATATCTGCAGTGGCAGGATTAGGATAAAGTTTAAATCCTGTAATCTCGTCGTTCTTGAGATTTCTAAAATCTATGGAATCTTGACCATAAGTAGTCAGAGAAAAACCTATTAAAAGGATAGTGTAGATTATTTTCATTTGGTATTGATTTGGGATCAACACGGTAAAAGTAATCCTAAGCTAGATGAACTGCACAAAAATGTTGTGAAAGCTAATAATTTGTAGGTCAATTAAATACGAGTGGTAATTGGTCGATTTTTTTGACGGATAATCGATGTTCAGGAAACTGAAGGCGGTGACTGTAACGATGTTTATTTACTTGATAACAAGCTTGCGTGTAGCCATTTTATCCTTTTCAAATACGCGTAGTACATAAACTCCGGCGTCTAAATCAGTAAGTCGTAACTCCTTTCCAAGGATAGTAGTTTTCAAAACCAAAGTTCCGAGAACGTCATAAATTAGAATCTCCTTTGGACTATTGTTGGCGGTAGAAATATAAACCTTACCATTGGTAACCGGGTTAGGGTACATATGAAAATCATCAATATCCCCAGTGTTTCCGGTACTTTGACCGTAACTAAAGGATATAAATAAGAAAAAAATGATGAGGTAAAGGTGCTTCATATATAGCTGGTTACAAATGCTATGCCACAAATATAGGAATTTAACACTCTCTTGTGTTTTTGTAAGAGGAGATATTGTGAAAAGATCGTTGAAATACATAAAGATCGATGAAATGCACAATTTATGACGTCAACTACCAATTTTATTAGGGTTTAGTTGGTAGGTAGTCTATTATTGTAAGAACGATTTTAAATAAAAAATAAGTGTTGAATTAATCGTGAAGATTAAAATAATCTACCAACTGATCAAAATCTCTATAATCTAAAGTTCCAGTAGGGATATCTCTAATTTTAGAAATATTTAAGCCTAGAATTGACAGGTTTTTAAGTTCGAAACTTGAATCAAAATAGTCGGTTCCGTCGGCATTTTCAATATAAATGGTATAGTTTATTTCCTCAAGGTTGTTTCCTCCTTCGTAGGATATACGATAATCTCTCTCCAAATCGATATAGGCTAAAGGTTTCATTTTATTTAAATTGGGCTCTTTAAAAAATAGAGATATAGAGTGAATTTCATTAAAATCGATTTCTAGATCAAAGTCTTTTAATCTAATTGTAAATTGCAATGAATCTTTTACGGTTTGTGTTCCTAAAGGAATTAGAAATGCATCATCATTAGATATCGGTGTTAATATTTCATAATATGTAGACTCGTCAACATTTTCTTGTTTTGAGCAAGACGCTATAATGACCATAATAAAGCTAGCTAAAAGAAAAGTACTTTTTTTCATTATAGAAATATTTAAGATTTTTATTAAAGTAAGATATAATCCTACATCTATTATGAACTAAATGTTATCAAATGGTTATCGGCTTTAAGAATAAAAAAAGCCCGCAAATTACGGACTTTTTGATAATAAAAAGATTGCGTTTTCAAAATTGATAGCTATAGCCTAGTGAAATCGCCTGTCCCGGATACCTCGATGAAAACAATTGATCTTCTGCACCAAAAGATTGATATACGCTTTCAATATCATCGTTAAGGATATTTTCAAATCTTAAGGAAAGTTTGCTATTTTTTTCTTTTCCGAATTCCTTACTAAGATTCAACTTCAAGTTGTGAAAGGGTAAGGTGTAGACATCGGGAATATCGCCATTACCAACGATTTCTAAGGTTTTACCTTGCACGTTGTAGACTATGCCACCTTGCCAACCGTTATCATTATTGTCGTAATTGAATCCAACATTGAGTAGCAAAGGTGATTGGCCCTGTAATTCTCTATTATCCGCAAGTGTTTCTCCTTCTCTTAAATTATCGCGCCTAGCTGCTTCCTCATCTTCACTAAATGTTTGCTGTGACTCTATAATTGAGATGTTTGCGTTAAATGAAAAATTTTGCCATCCTGGAATGAAGCCCATATTTCTTCTAAATTCTAATTCTCCACCCAAAACTGTCGCATCTCCTAAATTTAATGGGATAAACTGGCCTCTGGCCTCTCGGATAAATGTAAGTTCAATAGGGTCTTTGAAGGTTTTAGCAAAAGCACTGATAGCAAAAAAATTGGTTCTTTCTCCGTAGGACTCAAAACGCAAATCAAAATTATTGATATAAGTGGGCTGTATATCTATATTACCTATAAAGAATGTACTTGATACCGGATCAAAAATTTGAGCATTTGATGCCTCTTTGAAAGAAGGCCTCGCCGTTGTACTAGAAAATGATGCTCTCACTTTTTTACTTGCCTCTTCATTTAGTTCATAAATGAAATTGGCAGAAGGGAAAAAGTCAGCCTTATCCAAAATAGTTTCATTTTCCAGAACCACGCCGTCCTGATTTTCCCCAGAATAGATTAAATCGAATTTTTCGAACCTTAAGCCGAGGATCGCGTTGAAACGATCAGAAAATTTGAACTCATCAGCTATGTAACCGGCACCAACTGTAATTTCAGAATTAAATGAATCTGAAATATTGGAATCACGTCTAACGAAAGTTCCTTCGCCAGTACTTGGATTATAAATATTTTCTGGTGCCAAAACTTGATCAGCATCACCTCCAAAATTTAATGTAAAGTTGCCTTGTCTTGATTGTACTGGGTGCGAAAACTGATCAACAACAAAATCTCTCTCTTTTAAGGTATAAGCACCACCAAATTTGAACTTGGCATCTTTTCCAAATAATTGATGTTTTCGGGTCAAATCCAATTTACCTGCGATATTTAACTCTTCCAAGTCTCGCCATATTCTACTTGGGTCACCTGACTCACTAGGTGAAATTGAAAAATTACCGGTTTCTTCATTAAACCTAAAAGGGGTTGTTCTAAAGTCCTTGTCGTATATTTTGGAAAATGTAGGTGCTAATTTCCAGGAAACTTTCCACGACCCGTCTTCATTGGCATGTTCTCCGTTGAGTAAAACGTTGGTAATAGAACGTTGGGTATAGGTGAGAACATCTTTAAAGATAGTATTGGAGTTTACGTTAAAATTCTCTTGTCTAATGTAAGATGCACTTGATTCACCGTTTTGTATGTGAAGCACATTTAATTTGTATTTAGACGTAAGGCCTTTTAGGGAAACACCTGCCAAGCCGCTTATCAAAACATTGTTGACACCTAAATTACCGGATTGTGTTCTATCGTCTATTAACTCAAGGACAGATCTGTCTTGGTCTTGTTTCCTAAATACTTGCCCGTTTACGATGCCCTCGTAAAATTCAGTGCTATTTTTATAGGATAAAGAAGCAAGGTAGCCAATCTTTTTACTTCCATCGTCATTCAAATTATATTGATTTCCGGCAGTGAATCCAATATTAAAATCCATGCCACTTTCTTCTTGTAGCGCTTTTAGGTTGGGCTGAAATAATTGTGTCAATACTCTTGACAAATTTCCATTTTGTTGTGGTAACGGTGTTTCGATTCTTTGGGAAAAAGGCAAATCCCGAAGGCCATCATCGAATCCAAATACATCAGTCCCACTACCTTCATAACTAAGATAATTGTCATTAAAGTGCATGGTGGAATTGTATCCAAGGCCTACTGAAACACTATATTCTGCCCTTGTAGGAAAATCTTTTGTAACGATATCCACAACACCCCCTGTAAAATCTGCTGGCTTATCAGCGGTTGCTGATTTTATTACTATAATGTTATCTAAAATATTGGTTGGAAAAATATCAAGTTGTAAAGTGTTCCTGTCAGGATCTAAACCTGGGACATCTACACCGTTTAGGATAGATTTGGTATAACGATCACCTAAACCACGGACATAAACGAATTTTCCACCTTGAATTGAGACTCCTGGAACTGCTTTTATGGCGCTCGCAATATCGCCTGCACCTGATTTTTTTATACTTTGAATGGAAAGACCATCTAATAATGCTACGGAGTTTTTCTGTAAATTAAGAACAGAGGCTTCCGTGTTTTTTGAAACTGTTGTGGTAACTATTACTTCGTCCAAAGCATTTGCAAGCTGATTTAAAGTTACATCAATGATTTGCTCTGCACCAGGTTGCACAATAACTTCTGAAATTTCTTTGGTTTCATAACCTAAATACGAAAAGACAACAGTGTATGTGCCAGGTTCTACATCCAAGACATACTTGCCGTCAAAGTCAGATGTGGTACCATTTGTTGTTCCTTTGATAAGAATATTCGCGAAAGGCAGAACGTCATTAAATTCACCATCGTTCACTGTTCCAGATATGATACCCTCTTGTGCCAACAAGCTTTGAAAGCAGAAAGTGATTAGTAAAGAGAATAGTAACTTGAGTTTCATAAATAAAATTTATTGAATATGTTTAAAAAGAAATAAATTGCTCGCCTTACAGTTTGCCTGCAGGCGAGCAATTTTAAATATTACTTCATTGTTGGTTTTTCTTAGAAACCTAAATTAGCTTTTGAGTTAGCATACGTCCAAGCAAAGAAAGAAGTATCTGCCCCGGTCGCACCCTCAGTTACAGCAGACGAGAAAGTTGTCGCATCTGTTTCAAAGGTTGTACTGTCCGTAGTATCGTTGAACACCTCATCTGAAGATGTGACACCCTGTGGTAGAACAACTTCCCAGTTAGTAAATACTAGAGTACCTGCCGTATAGTTGGCAGCAACGCCTGCATTGTCCAATTCAACATCAGAAAGTTGTAAATCGGTACCTACACCCGTAAATCCAGTGACTAAAATATTACTGTTTGTACCTTGAGCGTTTGATCTATAGTCAGCAATTTCGCCATTTTCCACATTGTTGCTTAAACCTATTAAGGTAGCGTTTGTTAAGGTGTAACCTCCTTGAAGTGATCCTTCTGGGCCATCAATTTCCAAGGCGTGGTCAGAAATAGCACCCTGAACTACAATAGCGTTATCTATAGTTCCAGAGTATGCTTGATCAATGTCCAGGCCATCGTCACCTTGGGCCCATACAAATAGGTTTGTTGCGTTTACTGTACCTCCGAAGAATTCAATTCCATCATCAACGTTGCCAACAACTTCTACATGATTAATGGTTGTACCTGTACCAACGGCTCCTAGGGTTAACCCGTTAATTTCATTTCCTTCCCCGATCAGAGCACCTCCGTGGCGTATTGATACATATTGAATAGTACCTGAATCGTCAGCTGCATCAGAACCGCCGTATAAACCCTTATCTCCATCCGTGTCTGTTGGTAGTCCTTCAATTTGTGCAGAAGTTGCATCACCATCAAAAGAAGCGGGAGCATTACCTAATACGATTAAGCCACCCCATAGTCCACGGTCATTTTCGGTTAGGTTTGTACCTGCTGTTGAACCAAATGCAATATTATCAGAAGCAGAAGTAAAAACAATTGGTGCAGTTGCAGTGCCTACAGCTTCAATTTTGCTGCCTCGTGTAATTATTAGTGCAGAAGCATTAACTCCAGATCCGGCATTTGCCTTGACAATTACACCTGCCTCTATTGTTAACGTGGCACCACTCGTTACGAATACCCTACCATCAAGGTTGTAGATGTTATCAGCGCTCCAGGTCGTATCAGTAGTTATATCACTATCTACAATAATAGTTCCTCCAGTTGGTGGTGTGGCACTATTGTCAATAGGGTCACAAACATCACCTACGCCATCACCATCGGTATCTTCTTGTCCAGGGTTGGATGCTGCGGGACAGTTATCGATATCGTCGTTCACACCATCATTATCAAAATCTACGCTTTCAACGATAATTGGATCGTTGTCATCATCGCTACAAGCGACGAAAGTAAGCGAGGCAGCTATAGCCATAAAAGAAAATAGTTTTTTCATAACATTTAAAATTTGTGTTTTCATATCTAGTTTAAAAAGTCAAAATTATTCGCTGCAAAGAAAGTAGCATGTTGTAAAAGTGGGGTTACGGCCATGTTAAAACTTTATTTTTTTAGTGTTACCTAAATGTTACTACATTAAATCAATGTTAAGCCATAAGTAGGTATCCGTATTATCTTTACTTTTGATAAAACAACCCTACCAACAAGACCCATGAAAAAGAAAGACATTAAAATACTTTTAGTTGATGACGAACCGGATATACTAGAAATTGTTAGTTATAATTTATCCGCTGAGGGATATGACGTTTTTACGGCAAAAAACGGGGCTGACGGAGTGGCGAAAGCCAAAAAGAAACTTCCCCATTTAATCATCTTGGATGTAATGATGCCAGAGATGGATGGTATTGAAGCCTGTGAGATTATGCGAAAGACCAGTGGTCTCGAAAACGCTATTATTACTTTTTTAACGGCCCGTGGAGAGGATTATTCACAGGTTGCGGGTTTTGATGCAGGTGCAGATGATTATATTACCAAACCAATTAAGCCAAAAGTTTTGGTAAGTAAAGTAAACGCATTGCTTAGAAGACGTTTAAAAGATGAGGACCCTCAAGAAGATATTACCACCGTTGGAGATATCGTCATTAATAGAGAAGAATATAAAATTATTAAGGCAGGTAAGGAAATAATACTCCCTAGAAAAGAATTTGAACTGTTGGCCCTACTTACTTCCAAGCCTAGTAAGGTGTTTAAAAGAGAGGTGATACTAGATAAGGTTTGGGGTAATGAAGTCGTAGTTGGTGGCCGTACCATAGATGTTCATATTCGCAAGCTTAGAGAAAAAATTGGGGAAGACCATTTTAAAACGGTAAAGGGCGTAGGATATAAGTTTGTGCTCTAATGGCGGTAAAATCAAAAAGGTCATATCGTTTCGCTTTTAGGAGTGCAATCTATATCACTTTGATTTTTGTAATTATTTTTGCGTTAGCTTCCAGTTTTTTTGGGGGCTTAAACGTGTTGTTTCTTATCTTTAATACAGTAATTATATTTTTAATTTCCTTTTTTGCACTTCAATATCGAATAGAAAAATTCATTTATAAAAGGATAAAAAAAATCTACGATGACGTAGCATTGTTAGAATCTACCTCACTCACTTCTGACCCAATTACGACAGATATGCGGACCCTGACCGCAGAAATAGAAAAATTTGCCCAGGACAAGAAGATTGAGATAGATACCTTAAAGATCAGGGAGGAGTACAGAAAGGATTTTTTGGGTAATGTTTCCCATGAACTTAAAACACCGCTATTTACGGTACAGGGTTATTTAGAAACGCTACTGGACGGGGCAATAGACGATAAAAGTATTCGTAAAAAATATATATCTAGGGCAAATAAGGCCGTAGACCGACTCATTTATATTGTTAAGGATTTGGATTTGATAACAAAGTTGGAAGTTGGCGACCTAAACTTAGAGAAGCAAGATTTTAATGTTATAGATTTAATTCAAAGCGTTTTCGACCTTTTAGAAATGAAGGCGGCCAAGAAAAATATAATACTCACTTTTGATATCGCTTACGAAGAGCCGATTATGGTCAATGCCGATATGGAAAAGATTCAACAAGTACTTACCAATCTTTTGGTAAATTCCATTAAATATGGCAATGATAACGGTACTACCGAAGTAAGCGTCGAGGACTTAATTAAGAATAAGGTTATTATACGAATTACCGATAATGGAGAAGGGATTCCTAAACAACATATACCAAGACTATTTGAACGTTTTTATAGAGTAGATCAAAGTGGAAGTAGGCGTGAAGGTGGCTCTGGTTTGGGGCTTGCTATAGTGAAACACGTAATAGAGGCACACGAAGAGAAAATATATGTAGAAAGTGCTCCAGATGTCGGTTCGGAGTTTTCATTTACATTGGAGAAGAGTGCCAAAGAAAATACAACTACGGAATAAGTCGCTACCCTTGTAATTTTCTTAGCTTTGCGGTCTTATAGCGTAATACAGTGGGAAGTAAGAATAAGCTTAAAAGATTTAAGGAAAACGATACCTTTAAAAATGTTGTTCAGCCTACAAGGGAAGAAGTTCAAGAAGGTTTTGCGTTAAAGGGAAAATGGGAAGAACATTTTGGTAACACAAATCCAATTATATTGGAATTAGGTTGCGGAAAAGGGGAATATACCGTAGGTCTAGCCAAACAGAATCCCAATAAAAATTTCATTGGAATAGATATTAAGGGAGCTCGTTTTTGGAGAGGTGCAAAAACCGCCTTAGAAGAAGGCTTGGGTAATGTGGCGTTCTTAAGAACACAAATAGAATTAGTAGACTTCTTGTTCAATGAAAATGAGGTTTCTGAAATTTGGATAACTTTTCCAGACCCGCAAATAAAGTATAAGCGTACAAAACACCGTATGACCAATGAGGTGTTCCTGAACAAATACAATAAAATCTTACGGCCTAATGGTCTGGTTCATTTAAAAACGGACAGTGAGTTTATGCATGGTTATACATTAGGACTTTTACACGGTCTACGGCATGAGATTATCTATGCCAATCATGATGTTTATAAAAATGAGGGTAGCCCAAAAGAAGTTTTGGATATACAAACATTCTATGAAAATCAGTACCTTGAGAAAGGGAAAGCCATTACCTACATCCAATTTAGGATAAACTAGTTTTATGCAACAACTTGGAATTTTACTGGTATTCACTTTTAGTGCCGCATTCTTTGCGTCCCTGCCTCCTGGGTTGTTAAATATGAATGCAGCTAAGACCAGTGTAGAGAAGGGAAAGGCCAATGGTGTTATTTTTGGTTTGGGCGTTGCTGTTATGGTAATGTTACAGACTTATTTGGCCGTTAGAATAGCCAAATACTTATTGCGAAATCCTGATGTAATAGGAATGCTACTTAAAATTGCGTTGGCAGTATTCGCAGTTTTAGCCGTGTTCTTTTTCGTCAAAGCAAAAAAATTAGATAGTCAACCTTTAGAAATAGTGGCAAGCAAAAAGCGGAATAGCTTTTCAAAAGGGCTTTTTTTAGCGGCCATTAACTTGCTTACCATACCATTTTATAGTGGTCTAAATACCATTTTTCATGCTCAAGGGTTCATGGATTACAGCGTTATAGATGAGGTCGTATTTATTTTGGCTGCCGGTGGGGGCACTTTTTTGGCCATGTATCTCTATGTTTTTTATTTCAATAAGATGGAGCGTAAAACAAATCGATTCTCCAAAAACAGCAACTATATTTTAAGTGTGCTTATGGTGGTGCTATTTATCATTACCAGTATAAGACTGTTCAACCAAAGTTAAAAGTAGCATGAAAGGCGATACTAAGAATTTTTTTGAAAAGGTGTATGAGGTAGCGGAACAGATACCTTATGGAAGGGTTACGTCATATGGTGCAATAGCAAAGTACTTAGGGGCTGCTAGTAGCGCTAGAATGGTGGGTTGGGCAATGAACGGAGCTGGTAATATGGAAAACGTACCAGCACATAGAGTGGTGAACAAAGCCGGGTTGCTTACGGGGAAACATCATTTTGAAGGTACAAACCTTATGCAGCAATTACTAGAGGGCGAAGGTGTTGAGGTTATAGAAAATCAAATACAAAACTTAGAAAAGTACTTCTGGGATCCTTGGAAAGAGTTAGGAGAAGGCTAAGCTTTACTATCAATCAAAGGTTAAAGTAAACTGTGTATTTTCATTAGACACAACCCGTATCCTACCGCCATGAAGTCTCATAATTTGTTTGGATAAACTTAAGCCAATACCGGTTCCGGTATTTTTGGTGGTAAAGAAAGGAACAAAGATTTCATCCATCAACTCGGGTGGTATTCCTGGGCCGTTATCCCAGACTTGAATATATTTTTTATCAAGCTCATTGATTCCAGCCTTAAATCTAATGATAGCATTTTCTTGACCTTCTAACGATTGTTTTGCGTTCTTTCCTAAATTCAATAAAACTTGGGTTATCTGTTTTTGGTCAATAAACAACTCAAGATTATCTGGTGCTATTATAATTTCGATAGCAACCTTTAGAGTTTCGGCCTGTTCATCCAACAATACCTTAACACGCTCTAAGAGCTGATCCGCAGGAATAAGACTACGGTCCGGTTCTGGAACACTAAGAAAAGTTCTATAACTCTGTACAAAGCTCATTAAATCTTTTCCCTGTTCCTTTATGACTTCCAAACCCTTTGCGGTATTGTTGATTTGGTCAATATTGAAAGCTCCTGGAGTTGTAAGTTCTTTTCCTTTTTTAAAATATTGTAATATGGATTCTGATATGGATGTAATGGGTGTTATGGTATTCATAATTTCATGGGTCAGCACACGTATTAATTTAACCCAGGAATCGGTTTCTTTTTCATCTAATTCCTTATTAATGTCATGCGCAACTACCAATAATAACTGTTGTTCTTCTATAGTAATTGGAGTACATTTTAAGCTAAGCTCCCGTTTTCCTCTCTCATTTCCCAAGGAAAAAGTGGTGTTGTCAAAAGGTTTTAAATCTTTAAAAAGACCGTAAAGTTTATGGTCTACCTGATTTAGTTGTTTAACATGGTTTAAAGGTCTGTAATTCAGTAAGTCTTGGACTGTGGGGTTAGCATAGAGAATATGACCTTTAGGGTTTATGGTGAATATTCCTATATCTGCTTGCCGCAGAATTTCCTGATAGTACTGTTCTTGTGCTTGTTTCTTTAAGTGAATGTCCTGTATCATGCTGTTCAACATGTTTAGGCTATGATTTAATTCTTCTAAAGATTTGACACTTAATTTTTCAGGAAAACGTAGGGTAAAATCTTCATTTTTTATGGCATCGAAAAAATAGGCGATTTTACGATTGGTTTGGTTAACGTAGTTAATAAGAGCATAGGTAAGGCCAATTAAAATAAGCGCACCTATAGCACCAGTAATATACTGGTCGTTAAAGAAAAAATAGGTAGTAATTACGACCACTAGTACAATCAGGATAATTCTAAAGACCAATTGTAAATAAATGTTTCTACTTACCATTATTTACTTGATTTTTTAAGTTTATTATATAAAGTCTGTCTAGAAATACCCAGCTGCTCGGCTGCTGCGCTATAATTACCATTGTTCTTATGAAGCGCATTCGTAATCATAAGTAGCTCCATTTCTTCTAGGGTATTGGGTTCGTTTTCTATTTGGGTACTACCTTTTACCTCCAATAAAAAGTCCGTTGGTTTAAGTACGTTACCCTCTGAAAGTATTACGGCACGCTCCATGGTGTGCAATAATTCCCTTACGTTCCCTGGCCAATTGTAAGCCATTAGTTTTTCTTGTGCAGCTTGATTTATTTTAAGTCCTTGCTTACCATATTTGTTAACGAATTTAGTAAGGTAGAAGTCAGCCAGTACAAGAATATCCTCATCTCTTTCTCGTAGGGGCGGTACATTAACCCTTATGGTATTTATGCGATAAAGTAAATCCTCCCTAAAAAGACCATCTACCACCATTTTATCCAGATTGCAATTTGTGGCACAGATAAGTCTAATATTAACCCCAATTGGTTTGTTGGACCCCACACGAACAATTACCCTATTCTGTATGGCGGATAATAGCTTCGCTTGCGTCTGTAGGGATAGGTTCCCTATTTCGTCTAGAAAAAGAGTGCCCCCGTTCGCGGCTTCAAATTTACCGGCTCGGTCTTCTTTTGCGTCTGTAAAGGAGCCTTTAACATGACCAAATAGCTCACTTTCGAATAGATTTTCAGAAATAGAACCCATGTCCACAGAAATAAAAACTTCATTATTTCTAGCGGAAGACTTATGTAATTCCCTGGCTATAAGTTCTTTGCCAGTTCCGTTTTCTCCAGTGACCAATACGTTCACGTCCGTTTTGGCAACTTTTTGAACTAATGTTAATACAGCGTTCAACGCTTTGGAATCACCAACAATATGATTTTTATTTTGATTGATTACCTGCTTTAGGTTCGTCTCCTTTTGTTTAAGTTGACTTACCTCCTTTTTTGATTTTCTAAGTTCATACGCGGATTTAACTGTAACTAACAGTCTTTCGTTGTTCCATGGTTTTAAGATGAAATCAGATGCACCTTCCTTTAGTGCTTCCACCGCTAAATCTATTGCGCCATAAGCGGTCATCATTATTACAGAAATAGATGGTGATTTTTTCTTGATTTCACGTAGCCAATAAAGACCTTCGTTACCGGTATTCACCCCTGCGGAAAAATTCATATCCAACAGTATAATATCCAAATCGCCAAAATCGGGAAAGGATGAAATTTGGTTGGGATTGGATATGGTTTGAACACTTTTGTATTCGAACTGTAATAGAATTTCTAAGGCGCTTAAAACACTCTTATTATCGTCAATGACCAGAATCTTGGCGTCAATCATATAAGTACTTTTAAAAGAAGTGTTAAAGCTACAAATTGAAATCAACAACTATAATATACCTGTCCAAAATTTTGACAATATCTGTAAAACTATTTTACACTAAATATGTTTTACATTTTTTAGCACATATGTAAGTATATGATATTCAGTATTTTGTATTTATGGCACATATATAGCAAAGCTTTTGGCATACCAATAGTAATATGAACTTAAAAATTAAAATAACACTAATTTTCTTCTTAGCCTTAGTGCTGAAAAGTGTTGCGCAGACTAGCTGGACTTTAGAAGAATGTATTGAGCATGCATTGGAGCATAACCTGCTTTTAAAGGACTTTCAATATAATAACGACGCAAACAAGGAAGATTACAGACAATCTATTCGTAATCTTTTACCTGAAATTAATGCAGGGTCTAATTATCAAGTAAATTCTGGTAGAGCGGAAGATCCTAATACGGGGACCTTTGTAGTACAAGATTTCTTCTCTAACAACTATTCGATCCAGTCGAATATTGATTTATTTCAAGGCTTTCAAAAAGTAAATTCAATTAAGGCGTCAAAGTTTTTGTACCAGGCTGCTAAGGAAGAGCGCACACAACAGCGCTATCTTTTAGCATTTAGAGTTATGCAAGCGTTCAACAATATTCGCTTTTTTCAAGGGCTGGTGGCCATAGCTACGGAACAGGTAAATGTTTCCAAAACAAACTTTAAGCTGGTCGAGAAACAGATAGAATTAGGGCTCATGGCCGGTGCCGATAGGTATGAGGCCAAATCTGCTTTACTATCCGATGAATTGAATCTCACACAGAGCATAAACCAATTGGCAGCTGCGAAATTGGCTTTAATTCAAGAAATGAACTTGGAAGATACTTCGGATATTGAAATAGTTGCGGACCTCGAAGTCGGTAATAAGAATGCTATGAGTTCAGAAATACAATCCGACACCATTTATGCCAAGGCACGTGAATTTCTACCATTGATCAAAGCTCAGGAATTAAGGGCGCAAGCGGCTAAGAAGCAAGTAGGTGTCGCCAGAGGAAGGTTATATCCTTCTCTATCTTTATTTGCAGGCATGGGAACAGGTTATTTTGAAACATTTAGAGACAGTTTGGGTAATACATTGCCTTTTCGTGAGCAGTTTAGGGATAACTTTTCTAGATTTTATGGACTAAGTCTCAATGTGCCAATCAGTAATGGATGGTCTGCGAGGTCCAGGGTTAAACAGGCTAAGATTGAAAAACTTAGACAGGAAAATAATTTGGAAGTGCAGGAACAAGTGCTTTTTCAGACCATTCAAGAACTAGTACAAGAGCATAATGCGCTAAAGGTAGAGAAAGGTCAGAGTGATCAAAACGTGGAAGCACAGCGAATGGCTTTTACCGTAGCTCAAAAGCGTTTTGAAAATGGAATGATTAACGGCATTGAATTATTGACCGCGAAAAATCTTTTCGCCAGTGCCCAAAATGAAAACTTACAAGTAACCCTGCGCTCGGAAATAAATAGAAGTACTTTAGATTTTTATCGGGGCCTTCCGGTATTTAATATAAACTAGAAACATAAATAGAATTTCCTTTTTTGGGATTGAAACTAAAGAATAATAATAAAGATGGATATTAAAATAGAAAAGAAGAAAGGTTTACGTCCAAAACATTACGGGTATATCGGTATAGGTATATTGGTGCTTTTTGTAGGGTATCAACTCCTTTTTGCGAACTCGGTTTCTACATTTAGAACAGAAAAGGATAAACTTTCCATAGCTGATGTCTATCAAGGTAAGTTTGACGATTATATTACAATTAACGGAAATGTTGCACCTATTACCACGATATATATGGATGCTTATGAAGGTGGTCGTGTTACGGAAAAATTAATCGAGGAGGGTGCTACCGTTAAAAAAGGTGATATTATCCTAAAGTTGGAGAATATGAACCTCTATGAGCAAATACTGGCAAGTGAAAGTAATTTGGCTTTAAAACAGAATGATTTACGTTCTACTAAATTAACCTTTGATTCGCGTCAAGTGGAAGGTCGCAGATCTCTAGCCACCGCTAGTACGGATTTACAGCGCTTAAAGCGAAATTATGAACAGAACAGTGCTTTATATAAAGAAGAATTAATCTCAAAGGAGGTTTATCAATTATCAAAGGAAAATTATGAACTTTCCCAGAAACAGTATGATATTGTTAAGTTACAGACGGAACAGGACGATGAGTTAAGAAAAACATCTTTGACAGGACTGGATGCCGATTTGGCACGTATGCAGAAAACATTGGGAATGGTGTACCAACGCTTAGACCATTTAAACGTAAGGGCCCCGTCAGATGGTCAGTTAGGGTTTTTAGATGCAGAAATAGGACAAAATATTTCACAAGGTCAAAGAATAGGCCAAATAAACGTACTAACAGATTATAAGATCGAGGCAGATATAGATGAGCATTATATTGATCGTGTGCAGCGAGATTTAGTGGCGGTATTAGAGCGTAATGGAACGGACTATCCGTTGAGATTAAGAAAAGTATACCCGGAAGTACGTAATGGTAGGTTTAGAGTTGACTTGGTCTTTACAGGAGATAAGCCCGAAACTATTAGAGCTGGGCAAAGTTATAATATAAAACTTCAATTAGGGGAATCTAGCGATGCCTTGTTGTTACCTAAGGGAAGCTTCTTTCAGAGTACTGGTGGCCAATGGATTTTTGTAGTAGGGCCAGATGGCGATGAAGCTATAAAACGTCCTATTCGAATCGGCAAGCAAAACTCCCGGTATTACGAGGTTTTGGAAGGGCTTGATGCCGGTGAAAAAGTAATTACGAGCAACTACGATAGCTTTGGTGAAGCAGAAAGAATAGTACTGAAGTAAAATTTTCTTCTCTACTAATAAGGGGCATTGAGGGAGGTGTTCTTAAAAAATAAATTACTAAGCTCCTATCAGGAAAAGGTTCAGGTAAATGAATTGTATAGTACTTAGGATAAACAGAAATAAAACAAGCAAATAATCGAGAAATGATAACAATCCAAAATTTAAAAAAGAGTTTCAGGACCGAGGAAGTAGAAACCTTGGCTTTGAACAATGTAAATCTAAAGGTAGAAGACGGTGAGTTCGTCGCCATCATGGGACCATCAGGTTGTGGTAAATCTACCCTATTGAATATTATCGGAATGTTGGACAATCCAACGGAGGGTAGTTACAATTTTGCAGGCAATGAAGTTGGCGGTTTAAAGGAAAGCCAACGTACGCAACTGCGTAAAGGTAATCTAGGTTTTGTATTCCAAAGTTTTAATCTTATCGATGAATTAACGGTATATGAAAATGTAGAATTACCACTTATTTATTTGAAAATGGGTAAGGCAGAGCGCAAGGAAAAAGTAATGAAGGTATTGGAGCGAATGAAAATTGCCCATAGGGAAAAGCATTTTCCACAACAATTATCTGGTGGTCAACAACAACGTGTGGCTATTTCCAGAGCGGTTGTGACCAATCCAAAATTAATATTGGCAGATGAGCCAACCGGTAATCTGGATTCCAAGAACGGTATCGAGGTAATGAACTTGCTGACCGAGCTAAACCAGGAAGGAACCACTATTGTAATGGTAACACACTCGGATAGGGATTCGCATTATGCGCACAGGGTAGTGAATTTATTCGACGGTCAAATTGTAACGGAAAGCCAAAATAGGGCCATAGGAGCAACGGTCTAATCAGCCATAGAAATTGCATCTGTAAGTCATCAAGGAGTTTATTCATCAATCAAGACTATTTTTTAATAATCATCGATCAAAACTAGTAATCATCCGTGCCAAGCACGGTTGAACTATCCGTAAAATAAATAATCATGTTCAAAAACTACCTAAAAATTGCTTGGAGAAGCCTTTGGAAAAACAAAGGGTACAGCGCATTGAATATTTTTGGATTGGCCATAGGAATTACCTGTGCCTGTCTCATATTGCTTTGGGTTGAAGATGAGGTAAATTATGACAGTGTTTTTCCAAAACAAGACTTACTTTATTACGTGCCCACCAACCAAACTTTTGAAGGAGAAGTATATACTTATAACGTTACCCCTGGACCGCTTGCCAAAGATTTAAAAGAAGAAGTGCCTGGAATTGCAAAATCTGCCGCAACATTTGGGGAGAAGATGCTGCTCACAAACGGGGAAACGGGAATCAACAGATTTGGAAGGTACGTGCAACCTGATTTTCTCGATATGTTCAGTTTAGAATTTTTGGAAGGAGAAAAGGACAAAGCGCTTTCAAACCCTGACGGAATTGTGTTGGCACAGAAAACCGCAATAGCGCTTTTCGGTACCGATAAAAACGTCTTGAATAAAGTACTACAATTGAATAGTGAGTTTTCCTTTACCGTAACGGGTATCATTCGAGATTTGCCAAGCACGACTACCTATAAATTTGATTGGCTTATACCCTTTCAGCGTTTCCAATTGGGACAAGAAAATATGGCTTGGGCCGAACAATATGGTGGAAATTTTGCTGATACTTTCGTAGAACTTACTCCAAATACCGACTTTAAAACAGTAGATACCAAGGTCAGGAAAATGATAGCTTCCAAAATAGAATATGCTACGGAAGTTCCAAATGAGGCGTTTTTACATTCAATTAAGGATTGGCATCTACGTTCCGAGTTTAAAGAAGGGAAAATTGTTGGAGGCAAGGTTACTTTGGTAAAGTCGCTGGCCTTCATTGCTTTGATTATTCTTGTGATTGCCTGTATCAATTTCATGAACCTCTCAACCGCTAGAAGTGGTAAACGGGCCAATGAAGTTGGTGTGCGAAAAGTATTAGGATCTAGTAAAAAAAGATTAGTAGGTCAGTTTTTAACGGAGTCTATGATTTTATCCGCTATGTCGGCGATATTAAGTGTTGTTCTTGTAGTGTTATTACTCCCGTCCTTCAACACTTTGGTAGAAAAACAGATTGAACTGAGACTGTCTGAACCTATTCATATACTATCACTTTTAGGTATTACGTTAATTTGTGGTCTTTTAGCGGGCTGGTATCCTTCGCTATATCTTTCCTCTTTCAGACCGGCCCACGTGCTTAAGGGGGTCGATAAAAATCAAGGTAGCGCAACAATTATTAGAAAAGGTCTTGTAGTTGCTCAGTTTGCGGTTTCCATAGTTTTTATCATTTCCAGTGTCATTATCTATCAACAAATACAGCATGTTAAAGCTAGGGATGTTGGCTACGATAAAGGAAGTTTATTAAATGTGTCTGTTACCGGGAATATGATTGATAAGTTTCTCCCTATCAAACAGGATATGATTGCTACAGGTACTGTAAAGGATGTAGCATTGACCAATACAAATATGCTTTCGAGTGGGAATAATGGTCCGGGGCTTAGTTGGCAAGGCGGACAGGACACTGAGGATGTGCTTGTCAGATTCAGATATGTAAGCCCAAATTATTTTGATACAGTTGGGTTAAATTTATTGGAAGGGCATGGTTTTAATAGTGATAATGCCGTAGATAGCACGAATGTGATTATAACCCAATCCTTCGCTAAAATGATGGGTGATGGCAGTGCTCTTGGTAAGACTATCACGCGTAGCAATACTGAATACAATGTGATTGGTATCGTAAACGACTACCTCTATGGTGACATGTATGGCAATGGGAAAACGGGTCCGGTAATGTTTTTAAATTATCCAAATTTTGCCAGTACCATGTATGTAAACATAAAACCCAAATCATCTAGAACCGATGCGCTGGCAGCTATCAAGAATGTTTTGAAAAAATATAACCCTGCATTTCCATTTGAATATCGTTTTGAAAACGACCTTTTCAATTCTAGGTTCAGAAACGAAGAATTGGTCGGGGAGCTAGCCAAGATATTTGCTCTTCTTGCCATTATTATTTCATGTTTGGGCTTATTTGGTCTGGCAGCTTACACGGCAGAGCAACGAAAAAAAGAAATTGGGGTAAGAAAGGTATTGGGGTCTAGTGTTTCAGGTATTGTTCGGTTACTATCAAAAGACTTTATGCGTCTGGTACTGATTGCCTTATTTATCGCGATCCCTTTAGCGTGGTGGTTTATGAATCAATGGTTAGAAAGTTTTGCCTATAAGGTCACCATTGATTTATGGGTCTTTGCACTTGCTGGACTTATAGCAATAAGTATCGCATTGTTTACGGTAAGCTTTCAGGCCTTAAAAGCTGCAATAGCTAACCCGGTAAAAAGCCTGCGGACGGAATAACATCAATCATTAAAAACGAAAACTATGTTTAAAAATTATCTAAAAATCGCCTGGAGGAACCTAGGTAAGAACAAAGGGTATTCTGCAATTAATATCGGTGGTCTTGCCATAGGTATGACTTGTTTCTTGCTTATAGCGATGTTCATAAAAAACGAACTGTCCTATGATACGTACCACGAGAAAGCAGATAATATTTATAGGATAGTTCATCATGGTAGTGAGGATAATCTAGAGGACAGATGGGTTTGGGGGAATGCTCCCGTAGGGCCAGCATTAAAAGCAGATTTTTCTGAGGTCATAGAAAAAGTACAGTTCTCTGGAAGGTCAGATGTTCTATTGGAATATAATGAACGTTCGTTTCAGGAAGGAAATACTTTTTACGTAGATGAAACAGTTTTTAAGGTATTTAGTTGGCCTTTATTGGCCGGTAATCCGGAAACAGCATTAAAAGCCCCTTATTCTATAGTACTTACCGAAAGTACCGCAAAAAAGTACTTTGGAAAAGAAGATCCTATCGGTAAAACAATGGATGGTAACGGTGGTAGAGCTAATGACGGTATTTATACTGTTACAGGAGTAATGAAGGATGTTCCTGCTAATTCACATTTTTCGTTTGATGCGCTCATGTCCATGAGTTCTTTTTACCAAACAAGACCTGAGATTTTTGAAGCTTGGGGCTACGTAGATTTTTATACATATTTTTTGGTTACGGATAACTTTGACCAACAGGCTTTTCAGGCTAAAATGCCAGAGTTCTTAAAAAGAAATAGACCGGCAGAGAATGCTGAATATTACTATGATCTTTCTTTTGAACCTTTAAAAGATGCCTATCTAAATTCTGAAGCTGCAAGACAACCTGGAATAACGGGTAGTCTATCCAATATCTACATATTTGCCATAATAGGGCTGTTTATTTTGATTATTGCTTGTATTAATTTTATGAATTTGGCTACAGCTCGTTCTTTGGAAAGAGCAAAAGAAGTTGGCGTTAGAAAGGTGATTGGAGCGGACAAACAAGGATTGCGGTATCAATTTCTTGGAGAGTCGATGCTTATGGTATTCATAGCCTCCTTGATCGGGTTGGCATTAGTTGTCATCTGTCTCCCTGCCATGAGGCAAATCACGGGAAAACTATTCTTAAGTAATGAGATTTTTAACAGTACTACATTATTGGTCTATTTTGGAATGGCTTTGATAACTGGTGTTTTGGCCGGTTCCTACCCAGCATTTATATTGTCAAACTTTAAGCCTTCAAGTGTTTTAAAAGGTGTGTTCAGGACCTCTCAAAAAGGAAACAGCCTTAGAAAGGGCTTGGTCATTTTTCAATTCAGTCTTTCTATTGCACTGATTGCAAGTACGGTAATCGTGTATTTTCAATTAGGTTTTATGTTGGACAAGAATTTAGGGTTCGATAGAGAGCAGCAACTAGTGATTGACTTCAACTGGGACGGTCAGGTACTGGATAATATGGAAACGATTAAAAGGGAGTTCATGAATCTGCCCGAAGTGGTTTCGGTTGCTGGCTCGCGAACGGTACCGGGCGGTCACTTTCCTGCTGCAGGAACAGAAATAGAAACCTCTGAAGGAAAGATGGAGCACTTTGAGCCCTTTTTATATGAAATCGATTTTGATTTTATTCCCCATTATGAGATTGAAGTAGTGGCGGGAAGGCCTTACTCCAGGGAGTTTGTTACGGACTCTCTTTCCGCAATGGTGGTCAACGAGTCTGCAGCAAGAAGCTTTGGATACGCAGACCCTTCGGATATCATAGGTAAAAGTTTTGAGCAATGGGGACGAGAGGGGAAAATAGTTGGTGTGGTTAAGGATTTCAACTATTTATCACTTCATCAACAAGTGGCGCCTTTAACCTTGCGTTACTCGCAATTTGGAAAGTACCTGTCAATAAAGATCAAATCTGCCAATATGCAACAGGCCATAACTAATATTGAGCGCAAGTGGTCAGAAATTGCGCCTCACCGTCCTTTCCTTTATAGTTTTTTGGATGAGTCCTTCAATACACAGTACGAAGCAGATTTCAAGTTTAAAAATCTGTTTACTATTTTCTCATTTTTAGCTATTCTAATTGCCTGTTTAGGACTTTTGGGCTTAGCAACCTATAGTGCAGTACAACGAACAAAAGAGATAGGAGTGCGTAAAGTTCTAGGCGCAGAGGTTTCAAGCATTGTAACGTTGCTATCTAAAGATTTTATGAAATTAGTCTTGATTGCCATATTAATTGCAACTCCGTTTTCTTGGTACGCTATGAATAAATGGTTAAACGTGTATGCTTATCAAGTAGAGATAAGTTGGTGGGTTTTTGCGCTGTCGGGAGGTATTGCCCTTGCTATTGCCGTAGCTACAGTAAGCTTTCATGCCATTAAAGCGGCAAGGGCAAATCCGGTAAAAAGCTTGCGAACAGAATAATTCATCAGTCTACGACGAACGTGGATAATCATCAAAAAACAAACTATCATGTTAAAGCAATATATAAAAATCGCTTGGAGGAATCTCTTTAAGAATAAGCAGCAGACCATTATAAACCTGTTAGGGTTGACGGTAGGTACTGTTAGCTGTCTTTCCATTTTGTTGTACGTATTTTCACAATTTGGTTATGATGAACATCATGAGAATGCGGACATGGTCTACAGAGTGGAAACAATCATAGAACGAGATGGAAAAGTCTCTTTTAATACCGCAGCGGCGTCTCCGCCGATAGCATTTGCTTTAAAGGAAGATTTTCCAGAGGTTCAAGAAGCTACCCGAGTGGTGTTGACCGATGTTTTTTACAGTAATTTAATAGGTGCCGCGGATAGTGAAGATGCCTATTATGAGCCCCGGGTATATATGGCAGATTCTACCTTTTTTAAAGTGTTCAACTATAAATTTGTTGAAGGCAGACAAGAAACTGCCTTGAATGAGCCCAATGCCCTGGTGCTCTCCTCTTATTTGGCAAATAAACTGTTCGGCACTCAAAAAGCTTTAGGTAAAGCAGTAACATGGGGTAGTGGTGCGGATGCCCAAACTTTAACGGTAAAAGGTGTTTTTGATGAATCCTATGAAAAATCGCACTTAGACCCAAACTACATTGTAAGCATGAGTACCCCTGGAATGGGAACTTTTGTTCAAAATTTTCAAAGTTTTGCAACTAACAATTTTGTGTATAGTTATGTAAAACTACAACCGAATAGTAATGCCGCTGGGTTACAGAATAAATTACCTGGATTTATTCAGGAAAGAGGAGCCAAAGACCTTAAGGATGCAGGAATGGATAACAAGGTCCAAATACTTAAGCCTGTGTCAGATATTCATTTATATTCCGCAGGAAGAGATAATCAAATTCATGAAGTATCCAATATCAAATACCTTTATTTCTTACTAACGCTTGCCTTTTTTATTCAGCTGGTTGCCTGTATTAATTTTATAAACTTAAGCACGGCACGGGCAAGTAAACGAGCAAAGGAAATAGGAGTACGTAAAGTAGTAGGGGCTGGGAAAAATAGTCTAATGTGTCAATTTTTGGGCGAATCTTTGTTATTGTCCTTGTTTGCGATGCTCATTAGTGTTCCTATTACCATTTTTCTACTCCCGTTGGTAAACGAACTTACCAACGCTAGTTTGGGACATGAGGACTTAATGAATTGGAGTATTGGCTTAATATTATTAGGGTTAGGTGTATTTACAGGACTGATTTCCGGAATTTATCCGGCCATAATATTATCATCCATAAAACCGATTAAAGCGTTAAAAAGCGCTACAATTTTACAATCTGGCAACGGAACCTTCCGAAAAGCACTGGTGGTATTTCAATTTGTAGTTTCCATAAGTTTGGTGGCTACGGTGATTATCGTAACACAACAGTTTCGTTTTACACAAAATAAGGATTTGGGCTTTCAAAAGCAGAATCTACTAGCCCTAAGGATAGGGACTGACGAGGCCTCAAGCAAGTTCGAATCTCTTAAAACCTCTTTCTTGAATATCCCAGGAGTCCTAAATGTATCTAGTGGAAATTATGCCCCGTCCGAAGTTATCTTAAATGATAATGGACTGTATTTACCGGGAGGAAATCGAGAAAATAATACGGTAGTTAAACGACAGGGAATAAGCGAGGGTTATTTTGAGACAATGAATATTCCCTTATTGAAAGGAAGGGATTTCACTGTAGCCGATACAACAGATCAAATTATTGTAAATGAAGCTACATTAAAGATTTTTGACATTAAAGAAGAGGATGCGCTGAGCGCTAGATTGGTGCAGAGCTTTGGAGATGAAACCTTTGAAATGCGAATTGTAGGAGTAGTAAAAGATTATCATTTTGCCTCGTTAAAAAATGAAATAGCACCGTTATTTTTATATAAGGAAAATGAACCGAATTGGTTGTTTATTAAAACACAGACTACAGATTATCAACAACTATTATCAGGATTGGAAAATCAATGGAAAGCTACGGTAAGAAATGTTCCTTTTGACTATAGGTTTGTAGATAAGGAGGTAGAAAAACTATATGATGAGGAGAAACGATTGGGTCAAATTTCGATAGTATTTACCATTCTGGCGATTTTAATCAGCTGTTTGGGCCTATTCGGTTTGGTGTCATTTGTAGCGGAACAAAAGAAAAAGGAAATAGGTATTAGAAAAGTACTAGGTGCCAGTATTAATTCCGTAGTACAACTATTGACCAAAGACTTTATAAAGCTAGTTGGCATTGCTTTTTTAATAGCATCTCCGTTGGCTTATTATGCGATGCAACATTGGCTGGAAGATTTTACCTATCGCATAGAAATACAGTGGTGGGTATTTCTTCTAGCGGGTGGTTTCGCTCTGGTGATTACTTTCTTTACCGTAGGTTTCCAATCGCTTAAATCTGCTTTGGCCAATCCGGTAAAAAGCTTGCGAACAGAATAACAATTATTGGTTATACATATGCAGATAGTCTTGTTTTATTATACAATGAACTTGTAACAGTTTCTTGCAGGAATAGTCATTGTAAACATATTGTACATGTAATGTCCAAATATTTGACAGTTAAAGAGATTTTAATTTATGCAATTATATGATATTCAGTAGGTTGTATGTTTGGCATGAAAATAGGCTTTCATGATTCGTTATCTGCTGATAACCAATCAAAAAACGAACAATCATGTTTAAAAATTATTTAAAAATTGCTTGGAGAAATCTAATCAAGAACAAGGCATATTCCATAATTAATATCGGTGGTCTGGCCTTGGGAATGGCCGTAACTTTGATTATTGGTTTGTGGATGCAGGATGAACTTAGCTACAACGACAATTTTGGTAACAAAGAAAAATTCGCACAGGTCTATCAGTCCCAGACCTTTAATAACAGAACGGGAACAGGACCTGCTATTCCCTTACCCTTAGAACCTGCTTTAAGAGAAGGTTTTGGGAATAATTTCAAGTATTTGGTAATGTCTTCTTGGACCAATGATTCCTATATAAAATATGGTGAGGTTAATCTTTCTAGACCCGGAAACTACATGCAGCGAAATGCACCTGAGCTATTAGGACTCAATGTTCTTAAAGGAGAAAAAGATGGATTGCGAGAAATAAACGCTATCATGCTTTCTGAGTCTACTGCTGACGCCTTTTTTGGAGATGAAGACCCAATCGGAAAAACCGTACGTATTAGTAATGAATATGATATGATGGTAACCTCCGTATATGAAGACATGCCTTATAATTCTTCTTTTAGGGATTTAGATTATATCATGCCTTGGGAACATTACTATAATACTCGGGAGTGGATGCAGAACTCAAAAGATAATTGGGGGAATAATTCTTTTCAAATGTTCGTTGAAATAGCTGATAATACTACAATGAACAGCATTACCAACGCTATTATAGATGTTAAGAAAAATGCCGATGAAGAGGTTGTGGAATACAATCCTAGAATCTTTCTTTTTCCGATGGAAGATTGGTATTTAAAAAATAATTTCGAGAATGGTATTCAGACGGGTGGAAGAATAAAGTACGTATGGCTTTTCGGTATTATTGGGGCTTTTGTATTGCTTCTGGCCTGTATCAATTTTATGAATTTAAGCACGGCACGTTCTGAGAAAAGAAGTAAAGAAGTAGGTATTCGTAAGTCTATTGGATCACAAAGGGGACAGCTAATTTATCAGTTTTTAAGCGAATCGTTTTTGGTGGTTGTTTTTGCCTATTTTTTAGCATTAGTAATTGTATTGGTATCTCTTAAAGGATTCAACGAATTAGCTCGCAAGGAGATTATCTTTCCATGGTTGAATCCAACCTTCTGGATAATTTCTGTGCTATTCATTCTTTTCACCGCTTTATTGGCAGGGAGCTACCCAGCACTCTACTTATCGTCTTTTAGACCAGTAGATGTATTAAAAGGAACTTTTAAGGTAGGTAGGTATGCCGGCTTGCCAAGGAAGATTTTAGTAGTGGTACAGTTCACCGTATCGGTAGCTTTTATTATAGGTACCGTTATTGTCATGCAACAGATCAATCATGCAAAGAACAGACCTATTGGTTATGACAAAGAGGGTTTGATACAGATACCTACTTTTAGCCAAGACTTTAGTGGAAAAACAGATCTCATGAGAGAGCAGTTTCTAAATTCGGGTGCTGTGGTTCAAATGGCTACTTCTAGTAGTCCAACTACAAGAATTTGGTCAAATAGGAGTGGTTTTACATGGGAAGGTAAACCTGAAGGTTTTCAGGAGGACTTGGCATGGACGGAGGTATCATCGGAATATGCCAAAACCCTGAACTTAAAAATTGTTGAAGGAAGGGATTTTTCTAGGGATTTTGCGTCAGACTCATTAGGGGTATTAATCAATCAAACGGCTAAAAAATATTTGGGGATGGAAAACCCTATTGGACAGTTATTGCGAGATGCCGATATAGAAGACCCTGATCCACCAATGAAGATCATAGGGGTCGTAGAGGATATGATCACCCAATCGCCCTACGAGCCTGTTAAGCAAGGGGTTTATGTATATGACAGATTTGAAAATTTTAGTTATTACAATCTGCGATTGAACCCTAATCGCAGTGCGGGTGAAAACTTGGCTACCATTGAACGTGTTTTTAAAGAGAATTTTCCAGCCATTCCTTTTGAGTATGATTTTGTGGACGAGGAGTATGCGACAAAATTTGCCGCTGAACAGCGCATTGGAACGCTATCTGGTATATTCACCGCTTTGGCCATACTCATTAGTTGTCTAGGGTTATTTGGACTTACCTCCTTTGTGGCGGAACAACGTACTAAGGAAATAGGAGTGAGAAAGGTGCTTGGGGCATCCATCTTCAACGTCTGGAACATGCTTTCAAAAGATTTTTTGAAGCTAGTTGTTATCTCTTGTTTTATTGCGGTTCCCGTGGCGTATTATGTCATGAACGGTTGGCTACAAGAGTATCCATATCGCGTAATTCTTAAGTGGTGGATTTTTGCTTTGGCCATGCTAGGTGCAATGTTCGTCACGGTTCTTACGGTGAGTTTTCAGGCCATAAAGGCTGCAAAGGCAAACCCGGTAAAGAGCTTGCGAACGGAGTAAAAGAATAATCAATCTGTGTTGAACTTTGTCAACATCAAAAAACGAGAATCATGATAACAAATCATTTTAAATTAGCTTGGCGAAATTTAAAGGGAAACCCAATGTTTTCGGTAATTAACATAGTAGGCCTCTCTTTGGGTTTGGCAATTACCATTTTGCTTTTTATGTTCATAACCTACGAACGTAGTTATGATACCGATTATGCCAATAGCGAAGATATATATAGAACGCTGATACGTACTGGTGAGTCCTATGACAACCAAGTTTTCTGTACCTCACCGGCGGCACTTGCCCCTGCATTAAAATCTGATATTTCAGAGGTGAAATATGCAGCTCGTATGTTAAAACATGATTTTGGGCAGACTGCTTTTATTAAGGTTGATGAGAATAATTTTTTAGAAAAAGAACTCTATTGGTGTGATCCAGATTTGCTTACTATTTTTAGTATGGAATTTACAAAGGGAAATCCCAATACCGCTTTAGATAGACCAAACACTGTTATTTTATCAGAAAGTACTGCTAAAAAATACTTTCCCGACAATGATCCCATAGGGGAAACTATTACGGTTGATAATGAAAAACAATTAGAAGTAACCGGTGTGTTCAAAGATTTTCCGGGAAACAGCACACTCCATTGTAATATGATAGGTTCTTTTAGCTCTTCATGGGCAGCAGATAATCCTACTTGGGGAAACTCTAGTTTTGAAACGTATATTCAACTAAAGAAGAACACATCAGTTACTGCTACGGAGACACAAATGCAGGCAGTTTTAGATAAAAATGTTACAAAGGAGGGGCAATGGTTCACCTTATCGCTGCAGCCTTTAGAGAAAGTACATTTATACTCCACAGATTATGTGAATTCATATACCAATAGAGTGGGTAATATAAATGAGATAGAAAATTTATCGATTCTAGGGCTATTGATTTTAATAATTGCATGCGTCAATTATATGAATTTAATGACCGCCAGATCTCAAAAACGCTCCAAGGATGTAGGGATAAATAAAACGCTTGGGGCATCTTCGAAAAGCATGATTTTGCGTTTTTACACGGAGACCGGCCTAGTAACCTTTATAGCCTTGGCTATTGGGATGCTGATAGCTTATGTAACTGTTCCTATTTTTAATAGCATTACGGAACAAGAATTAGATGTTTCATTTCTATTAAGTCCAGAGTTGTTTATAGGTTTAGTTACGTTTTGGGCCCTTACAACACTCGTTTCAGGGTCGTATCCCGCCTTTTATTTATCGCGTTCCTCCCCTAAGGCCATATTGAATCCTGAAATTAAAAAAGGAGGAGGAGTTGTCCAGATTAGGAAAGGCTTGGTGGTATTACAGTTCGCGGCATCGGTGATGCTTATTGTTGGCGTTATTGTTATTTATCAACAATTACAGTTGATGCAAAATAAAAAATTAGGTTACGAACCGGAGAACACGGTCGCTATATCCACAATGGCCATTCCGGACAAAGCAAAGACCAAAGCATTGGTGCAAGAGTTACAATCTTTGAGCAATGTTACCGATATAGCTATGGCGCAAGGATTTCCCGGGGTTACGGTAAGTGGCAGAATGTTGTTCAAAAATCAAGAAGATGAAAATGGTTTGCGAATAAGCACCAATAGGATTGATGCAGAAGCTATTGGTTTGTTGAAATTAAAACTACTAGCGGGTAATCTATTACCGAAATTGAAGCAAGAGAACGACACCATTATAGATGTTGTTCTTAATAAAAAGGCGATACGATATTTGGGCTATTCTGTGGAAGATGCAATCGGTAAGAAAGCTTTGATAGGAGGCTTTGGTGGCAATGCAACCATAGTTGGTGTCATTGACGATTTTAATTTTGAATCCCTACATGAACCCATTGGGGCCTATGCTTTTCACAATGGCAAAACAGAACCTAAATCCTTTGCCTTAGTACGATTTAATAGCGCATCCTTACCTGTGATTATTGGGGAGTTAGAGACTAAATTTAAAGAAGTAGTTCCGGAGTCCAGTTTTGAATATGTTTTCTTGGACAAGAATCTCGAACGTTTTTACTCACTTGAACGGAAAACGGCCACATTAGGACTGCTCTTCTGTGTTCTAGCCATATTTGTGGCCTGTTTAGGATTATTTGGCTTAGCAGCTTTTATGGCAGAACAGCGTAAGAAAGAAATTGGCGTACGCAAAGTTTTAGGAGCTAGTGTATTTACCATTACAAAGATGTTATCCACAGACTTTGTGAAATTAGTTTTCATTTCTTTGGTCATAAGTTTTCCTATAGCTTATTGGGTAATGAATAATTGGTTGGAAAATTTTGCTTACCGAATAAATATTAATTGGTCCGTATTTGTTATATCAGGTTTAATAGCCATTGCCATTGCATTGTTCACGGTGAGTTTCCAATCTATAAAAGCGGCAATGGTCAACCCCGTTAAAAGTCTAAGAACAGAATAAGAAATTGATTATGATAAGTACAGGTTTAAAGATAGCACTCAGAGGATTTCTAAGAAATCGGTTTTTTATGACTTTTAATCTATTGAGTCTCGTAGGCGGACTTTTTGTTGCCTTCGTCGCTATTGGATATATCGGTTTTGAAAATAGTTATGATGAATTTCATGAGAATTCTGAGAACATTTATCGCGTTGGATGGACGTATCGCTCTCAGGATTATAGTGTTTTGGGTTTTGAAAACGGAGCTGATGAGAAACAACTCAATGTAGTAAACGGATTAAAGAACATTCCAGGTATACAGAACGCAGCTCAGTTCATAACCTCTGATAATCTTGAGTTTATAGAATGGCAAGGCAATAGAGTACAAGAAAAAGGATTTTTAACGACCAACACGCCGCTTGAATTTGCTACACTATTTACATGGACACCGCTAATGGGGAGTCTTGCCGACTTTGGAAAGGATTTTAACAAAGTACTTTTGACGCAGTCGGCAGCCTCCAAAATTTTTGGTGAAGAAATGTATAATTCACCCGGTATTATTGGTCAGGTCATTACTATTGGGCAAGAGAATTATAAAGTAGCGGCGGTTATTGAGGACGTACCCCTAAATTCTCATGTTGATTTCTCCATAGCCTTAAGTAATCCGAGTATTGATTATTGGGGAAGCAGAGTATATATTGGCATTGCTGATAATCTTTCCTTTAAAGAGGTACAACAGAGAATGAATCAGGAGATGGGCACGATAAACCCATCTGTGGTCAAGGACCCGCTCTACAAAGAACATTTTTTACAGCCGCTAGAGGATATTCATCTAAAATCCAATATTTTGTATGAACTAAAAACCCCTGGTAACTATTCGTTTATATATCTAATTGGAGGTTTTGCAGTCTTTATTCTTATAATTACCCTTTTCAATTATGCTAATTTTACGTTGGCCATCAAATCCAAACAAGGAAAGTCAATAGGTATTAAGAAGGCTATGGGAGCAAAGAGCTTTGCCGTAGCGAGACAATTTATATTGGAAGGAGTGTTATTAGCGCTATTGGCTGTACCTATTTTAGCCCTATTACTGGCATTGATAGTGCCCTCTTTCAACTCATTGATGGGCGTAAATTTGAGTGCCAGTCTTTGGCAAAATCCTCGAACACTACTTTTAATAGTTTGTTTAGCGATTATTTTAGGGGTATTGGCAAGCATAGCTCCGGCACTATTTCTCTCTACCAAGAACGCTTTAAGTTTATTCAATCAAAAATTAAAGGACAATCGCTATGAGCATTTTTCTATTCGTAAGTATCTTATTGTAAGTCAGTTTGTGATATTGATTTCAATTACTTCGGTTTCTTATTTTGTTATTCAACAAATGAATTTTATTGAGAACAAGGACGTGGGCTATAAAAAAGAAGGGGTGCTATATGCGTATACCTCGTCTGAAAAACAAGATATTTTTCAAGAACGCCTTAGACAAGTTCCTTGGATTGACCATGTAGGTAACGGTTCCTCTTTTGGTATTGGTACTTTCAATCAGACCACGTATAAACTGAAAGGTATAGACGAAGTTTTTGATGACGCCAATCAATTGTATCTAGATTATGAAGCTTTAAAAGCGTACGGCATAGAAACCAGTATAGGAAGTACTGAGTCAACTGGTAGAAAAACCATTATTAATAGAACTGCAGCGCAAAAATTCGCGAAAGTCAAGAATATAACTGTTGAAGAATTAATAGGAACCACGGTTATCTCCGAGCCTGAATATGTATCGGATGCAGGACAAGTTGGATTTCCTTTTGTAATAGATGGAATATTTGAAGATGTTAACATTTTTTCTTTGCGAGAGCAAGTAGAACCTTACTTTATAACACTCTCTCCAAACGTTCGTATGGCGGGCGTAAGTATTATTTCTTTTGACCCCGACAAAACAGATTTGGTCACAGATAAAATTGCTGCTGTTTATGAGGGTATTGGTGATGTATTGCCATTAGAAATTGAATTTTTGAGTCAAAATATCTCAAGTCTTTATACTCAAGATAAACAAACGGCGAATCTTATTTTTTGGATGAATGTTTTAGCAATAATACTTGCAGCAATGGGTATCATAGGCATTACCGTATTCTTGGTTATAGCTAGAACTAAAGAAATAGGGATACGAAAAGTATTAGGCGCCTCTGAATTTCATATTATCAAATCATCTGTAAAAGAGTATGTACTCTATATAGCAATAGCCTTACTCATTAGTTGGCCCATTGCTTTCTATGGAAGTAAGCAATGGCTTTCCAATTTCGCATATAGGATTGATATTCAACATTTTACATTCTTAATAGTTGGCCTAGCCGCGTTCTTAGGAACATCACTTTTGGTAGGTGCTGTAGCACTTAATGCCGCAAAGAAAAATCCCGTTAAAAGTCTAAGAACAGAGTAAATTCTATGAAATGCTGATAAAATACGCGCTAAGAAATATTAGGAAGAGACCGGTTTTAAATGGTATTAAAGTCGTAGGGCTATCACTTGGGTTATGCGGTGTACTGTTCATAACACTTTTTATTAAGAGTGAATTTAGTTATGATTTAGCGCATACAGATACGGAGCGAACCTTTAGGCTTACCGCTACTAACTCAGGTGCTTTCAAGGGCAACCACTTTGCTAGGTTTTCTGATGCCAAAAACGTTCCTGAACTTTTGGAACACATTCCCGAGATAGCAAGTTTTGTAAGGTTAATGCCATTACGGGATAGGCTGATCTTGAAGGAAGAACGGCATTATGTAATCAACCAAGCTTTTGCGGTAGACGATACTTTCTTTAAAATCTTCAATGTTAATTTCAAGGAGGGAAATCAGGAAACCGCACTAAAGGAACTTGGCGGGGCTGTTATATCCCAATCCTTGGCTGATAGAGTATTTGGTAATGAGAATCCGATGGGGAAGGTCATTTCCCTTCCACCGGGTCATTACAATAGCATTGAGACGACTTTTACCGTTACGGGTGTCATGGAGGACTTTGAAAGGGAAAGTCATCTCCATCCCGACCTATTGGTAATGCCAGGCGAAGATGCTATGAACGGATGGGCCTATGTCTATTTCCTTCTAAAGTCTAATGCGAACGTTGAAGGTCTTGATGGTAAGCTCACCAACAAATTAAATGAAATGTATGGTATAGCGGAAACTAAAGTAGAAAAGTTTCAAGCGAATGTCACTAACATCAAGGAGATTCATCTAAACTCTAACTTACTACGTGAAATAGAACCCAACGGGAACATGACCAATATTTGGTTGCTCAGCATCGCCGCTTTGATATTACTTTTTATATCGCTGACTAATTTTACGAGTTTAAATATTGGTATGGCGGGTTACCTCACCAAATTCTTGACATTGCATCGAATATTAGGATCATCCAGAAGAGTAATGTCCCGTTATTTTTTATTGGAAAGCACACTAATTATAGCTCTTTCTCTAATCATCGTTTTTGCTGTTTCTTTCCAATTGAATGGTATGTTATTGGATTTATATCAAATTAATCTTTTTCAAGGCAACAAGTGGTTTGTTCTGACGGTTGTATTGGTCTTTTCATTTTTAGGTCTTATTGCCGGAATTCAACCTGCTTTCAAGGAACGTTTCCGGAATACTTCATTAGAAAGTAATATCAAAGGCGATGGTACCCTACGAACAAATAAAGTACTTCTAATTTCTCAATTTGGTCTAGCAATGTTTTTATTAGTGGGTGTAATCGTTATCTCCCGCCAAACGGACTTCGCCCTGAACAATTCTATGGCCGCCAAGGAAGATAACGTCATATGCATACCTTATGTTCATTCAGAAGTACAAAGAGATTTCGGACTTTTTAAAAATCAGCTTTTAAAACAAAGTGCGGTAATATCTGTTTCTGCAATGATGGCACCTCCTGGGGGAGAAACAAATGATATGTTCGCCTTTGAGATGGCAAATATTCCTAATGAAGAAGCGGAATACATAGGCGTTTTCTCTTGTGATAATTCCTTTGCGGACGTATTTGGACTTTCGTTTTTAGGGGGTACTAATTTCAACGAAAATACTGTTGATCAAGATGGCAATGGAGAGTATGTAATTAATGAAACGGCCCTGCATTATTTAGGTTATCAAGATGCAAATACCATTATTGGGGAAGATTTCGCTTTGCTATCGCCCGTTGAGGGCGTAACAATTCCGAAGGGTAAAATTATAGGAGTAGTCAAGGATTTTCATCTTTCTGGACTACAGACCAAGGTAGAGCCTTTGGTCATGTTCAAAAGGGAAAACAGCTGGTTAGAAAATATAGTGGTATCCTATGAGCCGGCAACCCGTGCAGAGGCCGTAGCATCGATTAAAAGCACATGGAACGAACTATTTCCAAAGTATCCACTGGCCTATTTTCAGGTAAGTAGTTTGTATAAGGAGGTTTACAGGACAGAGCGTTTACAGAAAAATCTAATATTAATATTTGCACTTATAGCGGTTTTTATTTGTGCTATGGGCGTATTGGGACTCTCGTTAATGGTAGCACAAAGGCGGTTTAAGGAAATTGGTATTCGGAAAGTGAACGGGGCGACTATTTCTGAAATTCTAGTCATGCTAAATACGGACTTTTTAAAGTGGTTGTTTCTCGCTTTTGTTTTGGCTACACCACTGGCTTATTTAGCAGCAAATAAATGGTTAGAAACATTCGCCTATAAAATAGAGATAGGTATAGGAATGTTTATACTCGCTGGTGCCACTGTAATTATGATCACGGTAGTAACGGTTAGTTGGCATAGTTATAAAGCTGCTAGAGTTAACCCGGTAAAAAGTTTACGTACGGAGTAGTTCAACTAAAACTTAAAATCATGTTTAAAAATCATCTTAAAATCGCATGGAGGAATTTACTTAAAAACAAATCGTATTTGGCAATTAATTTATCTGGACTTACCATAGCTATAACATGTTTTGTTCTGCTGACCTTATACATTCAGTTTGAAAGAAGTTATGACCAACACCATGAAAAGTCAGATAGAACATTTAGAATAATACAACAACAGAGAGGTAATGATTATCAGGGTACCGATTTATTTGCGGTAGCTCCCTTACCTCTTGGGGAGGCATTATTAAAAGATTTTCCCGAAGTAGAGGCCGTGACCAATCTCAACATAGGCGGTGCACTTCTAATTAAAGATGAAGTATCTGCCGTAGCCCAGGGACTGTTTACCGATAGTGCGTATTTTGATGTTTTTACTACCGAATTTATAGAAGGTGATATTACTAACGTTCTAGAAAATCCCGATGACATACTGATCACGAAGGAACTTTCCTATAAATTTTTCGGAGACGTAGCACCAATAGGTAAAGTGTTGAAATTTGGAAACGGAAAAACCTTCACCGTGCAAGGTGTTGTTGAAAACCCACCTAAAAACCAACATTTTGGTTATGATTTTATCGTCTCGTACAAAAGTCAATCGTATTACCCTAATGATATTGGTTTTTGGGTGAGTAATAATTACCATACCTATTTAACTCTTAAAGATGCCGAATACTATAAAAACCTTGAACAAAAAATGAAGGTTTATGAAGCAATCACTAAGCCTGCCTATGAGAAACAAGGGTTCAAGTTTTATCCAGAATATAAGTTACAGCCGTTAGAAGATATTCATTTAAAGTCTGATATAAATATTGAACTAAGCCAAAACGGGAACATAAAAGTGATTAATCTATTTATGTTAATTGCAGCTATAATTCTCATTTTGGCCGCCATAAATTATACCAATCTAGCTACGGCTAAATCTGCTCAAAGGGCAAAGGAAGTAGGGGTTAGTAAAGTTTTAGGGGCAAGAAGGGGTAGTCTTCTTATTCAATACCTGGGAGAATCCTTTTTCTTGGTGATCACTAGTCTGGTTTTGGCATTAGTACTAACACATCTTCTACTTCCATATTTTAATACGCTTTTAAATAGAGACATCGATTTTGGACTTATTGCAAACGTCAATATAGTTATTCCTCTTTTAGTAGCGATGTTATTAACGGGATTTTGCTCGGGCATTTATCCAGCACTTTTTCTTTCTGGGATAGGTCCTATAAAAGCACTAAAGGGTAATTTTTTGAAAAATCACAAAGAAGGGCGTTCGTTAAAAAATATCCTTATCGTTGGTCAATTTGGGGTGGCAATTGGGCTCGCTATAGCGAGCATTATAATTTATCAGCAATTAGAATTTGTTCAAAACAAAAGTCTTGGCTACAAAAATGATCAACTGGTACATGTTAGTTATTTTGAATCAGAGATTACAGCTAAACAAGAGGTTTTAAAGAAAATGCTTTTAGAGAACCCAACAATCAAAGAGGTTTCCTTAAGCTCTCAACTACCCTTTAATGTAAATAGTCAAGGCCCTGTTACAGAGTGGGAAGGTAATTATAGCAAAGAACCCATGTACGTTTTTAGGACCTATGTTGATCATGACTTTCTAGATGTTTTTAAAATGGATCTGGTAAAAGGGCGAAATTTTTCTAGGGAAATTGCTTCCGACTCCATGGCCTATCTTCTAAATGAAGCCGCAGTAAAATCTTTAGGATGGGATGCCCCAATTGGCAAAAAATTTGCCAATGGAGAGGTAATCGGTGTCCTAAAGGATTTCCATTTAAAAACCTTTGACCAAGCTATTGAACCTCTTTTTATGGCCTTAAGGACACCCGAATTCACAAGAAATTTTGGTGAGGTAGTTCTAAAGATTAATATGTCCGATTTCGAAAGGACCAAAGAATTCATTGTAAATACTATGAACAGTATTGTACCCGTGGTACCTTATGAGGTTAAAATTGTTGAAGATTCGTATATGCAATTTTATGATGAAGAAAAGCGGTTAGGCAAGGCTTTAGGTCTTTTTACTTTACTCTCACTTTTTATAGCAGGTATGGGTTTATTTGGAATGATATCTTTTCAAATTGCCCAACGCTCTAAAGAAATTAGCATTAGAAAAGTATTGGGGAGTACAGTTTCTGGAATCTTAAAACTTTTGGCAAAGGAAGTTTTTAAACAAATTTTCATTGCAATTGTTATTGCCGCTCCGGTGGCATATTATTTTATGGAAACGTGGTTACAAAGTTTTGTGTATCGAATTTCTTTACCATGGTGGTTGGCATTAGTTGTTGGTAGTGTGACCCTGTTTTTAGCTGTTCTTTCTATTGGTTTTCAAAGTTTTAAGGCGGCAAGTTCCAACCCTGCACGTAATTTACGGGCAGAATGAGGCATAAATCATCAATCATTATTAATCAATAAAATCAATCATGTTTAAGAACTATTTAAAAATAGCTGCAAGAAACCTTATAAAGAATAAGACGTATTCGTTGATTAATATTGGCGGACTTGCACTTGGCTTGGCAGTAGCCATGTTCATAGGACTATGGGTTAACGAAGAGATTTCTTTCAATTCAAATTTCGAGAACCACGACCGCATCGCACAGGTACTTATGAACAAAACGGATAACGGTGAAACACGAACACGATATACTCAACCCTATCCATTAGCGGAAGAACTAAGCAACTTATATAGTGATGATTTCAAATATGTGGTGATGAGTTCTTTTCCTGGAGACAACGTGTTCTCGGTAAAAGAGAAAAACTTAAACCAATATGGTGCTTTTATGCAGGAAGATGCACTGCGTTTATTTTCTTTAAAGATGTTGAAAGGAAATTATAATGCACTTAATGACCCCAATGCTATTATTCTTTCAGTTTCAGCTGCAAAGGCACTTTTTGGAGATGAAAAGGCCATAGGAGAGACATTACAGTTGAACAACGATGTAGTGGTTACGGTTAAGGGTATTTTTGAAGATTTACCAGACAATTCAAATATTTTTGAGTCAATTGCCGCTTTTTCAGAATCTAAGAAGTTAGATTTCATCGCACCATGGTCGCTATATATTTCGATGAACGACTGGGTAAAAACTGCGAGGGATCAAAAGTTATGGGACAATAATTCTTACCAAGTCTACGTAGAGGTCTCTGAACAAACTACTATTTCATCGGTAAGTGATAAAATAAAGAATACACTTTACGAACATGTTCCTGAAGTGACCCAAAAGAGTAATCCACAAATCTTTCTTCACGCCATGAACGATTGGCATCTGCGGTCTAGCTTTAAGAACGGTGTTTTAAGCGGAGGAGCAATTCAATACGTCCGCATGTTTGGTATTATTTGCGTTTTTGTATTGCTTTTAGCCTGTATTAATTTTATGAATCTTAGTACGGCCCGAGCTCAAAGACGAGCTAAGGAAGTCGGGATACGAAAAACGGTCGGTTCCAATAAAAATCAATTGATCGCACAATTTTTATTAGAATCCTTCTTTGTAACCTGTTGTTCTTCCTTGTTAGCCTCTACTCTGGTTGTGTTGCTTCTGCCTGTATTTAATCAGTTGACTGATAAGCAAATTGTATTTCCTATACTAAAGCCACTTTTTTGGGGTATCAGTCTGGGACTTATAGCGCTTACGAGTTTGTTTTCAGGCTGCTATCCTGCATTGTATCTTTCTTCTTTTATACCTGGAGAAGTGCTAAAGGGAAATCTGCAAACAGGGAAATCCGCCATGTCATTTCGTAAGGTTCTGGTTGTCATTCAATTTGTCGTATCAATTGTTTTGGTTTCTGGCACTATTGTGGTCAATCAGCAAATACAACATTCAAAAAACCGCCCCATAGGTTATGACCAAAATGGCCTTATCATGGTAGAAAAGACCACCGAAGAACTGGCGGGTAAATATAATGTGCTGCGAGAAGCGCTTCTAAATAGTGGTGCCGTAGTGGAAATGGCGGAATCTTCTAGCCCAGTGACCGAGGTTTGGAACAGTAATGGGGGTTATGAATGGCAAGGGAAAGATCCTAATTTTACAACCAATATTGTGTCATTTTATGTTTCTCATGACTACGGAAAAACCGTTGATTGGCAAGTACGGCAAGGAAGAGATTTTTCGAGGGAGTTTTCTTCGGATTCCACCGCTTATATTTTAAATGAAGCTGCGGTAGCATATATGAACCTTCAAGACCCAGTGGGTAAAACCATTCGTTGGTATGATGGAGAACACAAAGTCATTGGAGTAGTTAAAAATTTGCTGACTGAATCTCCTTTTGAACCTGTTAAGCAAGCCGTTTATAGTATTAATTATAATCAAGCTAATTGGATTAACTTAAAACTATCACCTGAAAAAAGTATTGTCCAGTCATTGGAACGAATAGAAACGGAGTTTTCCAAATTTGCTCCAAACGTTCCGTTCGAATTTCAATTCGTGGATAACGCCTTTGGTAACAAGTTTCAAGCTGAAGAACGTATGCGAAAATTGTCATGGATCTTTGCCATTCTTGCCATTTTCATTAGCTGTTTAGGCTTGTTCGGTCTATCAATATTTACGACTGAAACTCGTACCAAGGAGATTGGTATCCGCAAAATACTGGGGGCAACAATTTGGAGTCTTTTTAAAATGCTTTCTCGGGATTTAATGTTGCTAATATTAGTAGCGGGCCTTATTGCTGTTCCTTTTGCTTATTACATGATGCAGCGATGGTTAGAGAACTATGCTTACCGTATTAGTGTGCCATGGTGGATCTTTGGAGTAGCTATTTCTTTTGTAATGTTAATTGCCTTGTTTACGATAAGCTATCAAACTACAAAGGCAGCAGTGGTAAACCCTGTCAACAGTCTGCATAAAGAATAAAACACCAATCAAAAATGAAGTTATCATGTTCAAGAACTATCTAAAAATTGCCTGGAGAAATCTTCTTAGAAATAGGGGGTTCTCCGTACTGAATATCGCAGGACTTTCCATAGGGCTTGCGGCTACGGCCTTAATAGTGTTATGGGTTGACTATGAGTTAAGTTTTAATAAGTTTCATGAACGCGGTGACCGTATTTATCAGGTTTATAATCAGTATCCTGTAGATGGTGAAATATGGACATGGAATTCAACACCTAAGATTATGGGCCCTACCATTAAAAAAGATTTTCCTGAAGTGGAGCGAGTGTCGAGGTACAATTATGATGACACTTACCTGTTTTCGGTAGGGGATAAACGTATGAAGGCAACGGGTACAATTGTAGACCCGGATTTCCTATATATGTTTAGTTTCCCCTTAATCAATGGCTCCAGGGAGACGGTATTGGCCGATGTAAATTCTTTGGTGGTGACAGAAACGTTTGCCAAAGAACTTTTTGGGGAAAATGATCCAATGGGGCAGGTGGTTAAAATAGATAACAACGATGTTTTCAAAATATCGGGAGTGTTGAAAGATTTACCGAGCAATAGCGGGTTTCATTTTAAATTTCTGATTCCTTGGTCTTATTTGAAACAGATTGGCCACGATGATAAGCACTGGGGTAATAACTCCATTGCTACCTATATTATGCTCAAGGAAAATACCGACTATGCTTCATTTTTGGATAAAATTGGTAATCTACGAGAGATTTATGATAAGGATTCGGCGGATATGGTAACCTACCCATATCCTTTCTTTAGAAACTATCTCTATGGTGAATTTGAAAACGGAGAGGAAGTTGGAGGTAGGATAGCCATCATAAGGCTATTTAGTATTATAGCTTTTATAATTTTATTGATTGCCTGTATAAATTTTATGAATTTAAGCACTGCACGCAGTGAAAAACGTGCCAAGGAAGTGGGCATACGCAAAGTTATAGGTGCCCAGCGAGGAGGGCTCATAAGTCAGTTTATGGGCGAGTCCATTTTATTATCGGTTTTAAGTGCGTTGTTTGCATTCGTACTTGTTTTATTGGTGTTGCCTAAATTTAATGAGTTACTTCAAACCGAAGTACGCATAGATTATACAGATCCCATATTCTGGAGTTCAGCTCTTGGCATTATTGTGTTTACAGGTCTTCTTGCGGGTAGTTACCCTGCTTTATATTTGTCTGCTTTTAAGCCTATTTCCGTATTAAAAGGGACTTTTCAAAAGTTAAACTCAAAATTCAGTGCTAGAAAGGTTCTGGTCGTGGTACAATTTGCTGCTGCCATTGTTTTTATTACCTCTACCCTAATCGTAAAACAACAATTGAACAAAGTTCAGAATAGGCAAATGGGTTATAGTAAGGATAATCTTATCTACACCTATATGGAAGGTGATGTAAAGCAAAAATATCAAGGCATTAGAAATGAATTAATTGCCTCGGGCGCTGCTACTTCGGTTACAAGAACGGTTTCTCCTGTAACAGAAAATTGGAGCAACTCTTGGGATATGGAGTGGCAAGGCAAAGATTTTGATGATAAAACCTTGATTCTGCGGTTTACCGCCGGTGAGGCGATTGCTAAAACATTAGGTCTAGAGGTACTTGCTGGTAGAGATTTGAACCATACTCTTTACCCATCGGACAGCACTGCCATGTTAATTAACGAGACTGCAGCTGAGCATATGGGATTTGATGAGCCTATAGGCAATATTGTGAAGGATATGGGTATGGATTGGCGCATAATTGGTGTTGTAAAAGATTTTGTATTCACCTCACCTTTCCAGAAAATAGAACCTGTAATTATTCATGGTAATGGAGAATGGACCAATTTTATACATCTTAAATTGAATCCGAAGAATACCATGAGTCAAAACTTGGCCCAAGTAGAAAGTATCTTTGAAAAATTTAACCCCGAATATCCTTTTAATTATGAGTTTGTAGACCAACAGTACGCTAATAAGTTTATTGATGAGCAGCGCACTCAAACCTTGGCTAATTTATCTGCCTTGTTAACCATATTTATATCATGCTTAGGTCTGTTTGGTCTAGCTAGTTACATGGCAGAGAACAGGATAAAGGAAATTGGAGTGCGGAAGGTATTAGGAGCTTCAGTTCAAAGTATTGCCTCGCTTCTTTCTTTAGATTTCTTGAAGCTGGTGTTAATTTCTGTAACATTGGCAGTACCTATTTCCTGGTATTTAATGAGTAAATGGCTTCAGGATTTTGCATATCGGGTAACCATTTCATGGTGGACATTTGCATTAGCTGGTGTCTTAGCATTGGTCATCGCCTTTTTAACGGTGAGCTATCAAGCAGTAAAGGCGGCAATCGTTAATCCCGTAGACTCCTTACGGGACGAATAATAAAATCAACAATCTAAAAATAAATCAATCATGTTTAAGAACTATTTGAAAATTGCTTGGAGGAACTTAGTTAAGGATAAAACTTTTACCCTTATCAATGTTCTTGGTCTATCAGTAGCTTTTGGTGTTGCCATATTACTCGCAATGGCCGCCTTTTTTGATTTAGGGTATAATAGCTTTCATGATAACGGCGATAACATTTATCAAGTATATACGGTAATAGAAGCACCAAAGGGTCCCGAAGTAACCACAAGTCAGCCAGCGCCTTTGGCAAGCTCATTAAAAGAGGAGGTGCCTGGGGTAGAAAAAATAACCCGCTTTCTTGAACAAGAAGCTTTGACACTATACAAGGAGAAGGAAATTAATTTTGATGCCGCTTGGTTAGATAGTGAGTTTTTTGAAATGTTTACGTTTCCGGTCTTGAAGGGAAATAAGGACAATCCCCTTCAAGAAAAGAATTCAGTAGTAGTTACTGAAAATACGGCCAAGGCACTTTTTGGTAATGAAGAGGCCATTGGAAAAACCATCGCCATTTTAATAGATGGTAAGGAAGAACCGTTTACCGTATCTGCGATAGTCGGTAATAACGATAATCAAAATACATTAGAATTTGATATTGCTATTCCGTTTGAAAATCATGCAGGCTATGCCGAAAATATGCAAACGTGGAATGCGCAGTACCATGCTGTCTTTATGCAACTACAACCAGAAATAACAGTACAGCAATTCGAAAATAATACGCATTCCTTGACAGCGTTGCATTACAGCAGTAATTCTGAGCGACTAAAACGCGATGGGGCGGTCCCAAACGAAGCTGGTCAATTTTTTCAGATCAGATTACTGCCCTTAAAGGATGTTCGCTTTGCAAGTTTTAGAAAAGGGTTTGCCGATGTAAGTCGTGCTGTACCATACCTAATTCTTGGAGTGGCATTTCTAATCTTGTTCATAGCAAGTGTTAACTTCATAAATATGAGTATTGCCAAAAGTGCACAACGTCTTCGGGAAATTGGAATGCGAAAAACCTTAGGGGCACAGAAAATGCAATTATTCTTTCAATTTTGGAGTGAAAGTCTTTTTGTTTTTTTGATATCGGTCGCTTTTGGAACCTTACTTAGCTTTTTATTGATAAACGACTTCAAAACAATTTTTAGAACGGCTATTTCCTTTGATATGTTAATGTCTCCTACAATAATACTGGGATTCTTATCGGTTGTAGTTATTATTACATTGTTAGTAGGCGGTTATCCAGCTTTATTATTAAGTCGTTTAGGAACTATTCAGTCTTTAAAGGGAAAATTAGAGACTTCTGGGAGCAACCGTGTAAGAAATGTATTGATGGTCGTACAGTTCGGAATCGCTATTTTACTCATTTGCGGAACCCTGGTTTTATGGAGTCAAGTAGATTATATGCGCAATAAGGATTTAGGGTTTGATAAAGATCAGGTATTATCATTCCCTATAGATGGTAAAAAGAATCCTTATGATGCCGTAAAGTTGCTTAGAGAAGAGCTTGCGGGTAATCCCAATATCTTGGGAGTTTCTGCATCCGATAATAATTTGGGTAGGGGAAAAGATGGCAGTCAATCTACCAGTGTATGGGGTTTTGATTATAAGGGTAGAGGTGTTCGTACGCATGCTTTAACGGTAGATTATAATTATTTTAAAACTTTAGGTATAGAGCTGGTTGCTGGGCGTTCCTTTGATAAAAACTATCATGGAGATACCCAAGCTGTAATTATAAATGAAAGTATGGCAAAGGAATTGGATGAATCTGACCCTTTGACCGCTTCACTACCTATGAACGATAGTCTTAGGTCTCCCATAATTGGCGTTGTAAAAGATTATAATTTTCAGGATATCTCAAAAGCTATAGAACCGTTGACATTTTTTTTGGATAGAGAATCAGGTTTGGCATATGCTTTTGTGAAAGTTACACCAGTAAATATGGCCAATTCTTTTAAAGCAGTAGAAAAGGCATGGAAGAAAATTGAGCCAAATGCAGAATTTTTAGGTTCATTCTTAGATGAAAATATTGACAATACCTTTAGAAGAGAAAAAAAAATGGCCACTATGATCACCAGTGGGTCCGTTCTAGCAATTGCACTCAGTTGTATCGGCTTATTTGCAATGTCTTTATTGATAGTGGCACAACGAACCAAAGAGATTGGCGTACGTAAAGTTCTGGGAGCTAGTGTTTCGTCTTTAACCATACTGTTGACCAAAGATTTTTTACAATTGGTTCTGATTTCATTTGTAATTGCAACACCTGTTGCCTGGTGGTTTTTAAGGGAATGGTTAGCAAATTATGAGAATAAGATAGAATTAAACATCTGGTTTTTTGCGGTGGCTGGCATGTTGGCCATGGCTATAGCTTTTTTCACGGTGGGAACTAGAACAATAAGTGCCGCAATGCAGAATCCTGTTAGAAGTTTAAGAGACGAATAAATAATATGTCAATCAAAAATCAAAATCATGAAATCAATTGCAACATTCATTTTAGTAATCATTGGAATAACTTTTACTCAAGCACAAAGGGAAAAGAAAATCAAAGGTGATGGGAACATAGTGTCCTTAGAAAGAAAGATAGGCGATTTTGGGGGTATCGCTGTGGGTGGTTTTTATCAAGTGGCATTGGTTGATGGGGAGGAAGGTACAGTTACGCTTAAGGGGGAAGCAAACCTTTTAGAATATATAGAGACTGAAGTTAAAAGTGGCACTTTAATTATTAAAGCTAAAAAGAATGTACAGTTACGTCCATCTAGGGGTGAAACTATTTACGTTACCATACCGGTTGATAAAATTGATGCAATTCGCCTTTCGGGCTCGGGAAAAGTAGTGGGGAAAAAGACCTTTGAGGCAAGTAATTTCAAGATTCATACTTCTGGTTCTAAAAATGCGGATTTACGTGTTAATGCTAAAAATGTAATGATAATTACTTCCGGTGCTAGCACTATAACTTTAGGTGGAACTTCGGAAAGTTTAGAAATTACTTCATCTGGCTCATCAAACTTAAGCGCTTATGAATTTACTACGGATACCGCAGAGATAAGCTCATCGGGTTCATCGAATATTCGCATAACCGTGAATGAAAGTATTGATTCTAGGTCATCCGGGTCTAGTAACACTAAATATCGCGGAAATCCTGATGTTATTCATAGTAAATCATCAGGTTCCAGTAGGGTGTCCAAACAATAAGGATTCACTCATTTTTAGAGATTACATAGTATACCAAACTTTTTGAGCCATCACTATAAAAACCAAAAAATGTTAAAGCAAAACGTATTACTGTATTTACGGAACATTAAAAAACACAAAAGTAGTTTTCTAATCAATAGTATTGGATTATCAACAGGCCTAGCCTGTGTTTTATTAGTCTATTTATGGGTGTCCGATGAGCTGATTATGGACAAGTTTCATGAGAATGACGACCGTATTCACCAGGTCTTTAGAAATGTCCCTAACGCCGATGGAGAACTACGGACACAAAGCTCAAATTCTAGTCAAATGTTAACCACTTTTAAAGAGGAATTGCCTGAGGTTGAAAGGATAGTGGCCGTGCATGAAATTTATGGTGGCGGAATGATTCAGACCAATCAAAAAAAGATAAGCAGTAATGGTGTTTTTGCAAGTGAAGATTATTTTAATATTTTTTCTTTTCCGTTGGTAGCTGGCAGTAAAGAAGATGCCTTAAAAGACGTTAATTCAATTGCCATTTCTAGCGAATTGGCAATTTCACTATTTGACTCGGAAGTTGACGCTATCGGGAAACCCATTACTATTAAGAACGGGGAATATGGTCTGGATGCCGTAATGACTATAAATGGTGTTTTTGAACTTCCGAAAAATACTACCGAAGATTTTGACTTTGTAGTTTCTTACAAGAAATTCTTACAGAATAGAAACCCTGATTATATTCATTGGGACAGCAATAGTTCAAGCATGTACGTATTACTTCGACCTGAAATAGATAGCAATGAATTCAATGATAAAATAGCGGATTTTATTCAAAAAAAGGATGCTGACAACACCGCTACGGTGTTTCTTTCAAAATATTCGGACAATTATTTAAACGGTCGTTTTGAAAATGGTCAACATGCCGGAGGACGAATCAGTTACGTATATCTTTTTTCTATGGTGGCGATTTTCATTTTGTTGATTGCTTGTATAAATTTTATGAATTTATCTACTGCCAAGGCTTCTAAACGATTTAAGGAAATAGGGATTAAGAAAGTGGTTGGTGCCAATAGAAAAGCGCTCATCTTCCAATTTTTAATAGAATCGGTTTTACTGTCTTTCTTTTCCTTGATAGTGGCCTGTGCTTTGGTTTGGCTCATAATGCCATGGTTCAACGTGCTTACAGGAAAAGAAATAGTTTTTTCAATTGATGCTAGGCAATTGGGGGTTTTATTAGGTGTAAGTTTGGTCACTGGCCTATTGGCAGGAAGTTACCCAGCATTATATCTTACGAAATTCAATGCTGTGCGTGTATTAAAAGGTAAAATAGGAACCGCTTTCGGTGAGTTGATGTTACGCAAAGGTTTGGTCGTATTTCAATTTGCCATCTCTATTTTACTCATCGTAGCGGTGAGTGTTATTTACATGCAGCTAGACTTTGTGCAATCTAAGAATTTAGGATATGAAAAGGACAGCGTTATTGTTTTTGACAGACAAGACGGACTTGTGAATAATATGGAAACTTTTATTGAAGAAGCAAAAAATGTTCCCGGCGTGGTAAATGCGTCTTATATGCAAGGCGATATGACTAATTTTAGTAATACTTCTTGGGGACATAGCTGGCCAGGACAAACGGAGGCCGGTAAAAATCTTGCTTTTAAACACGCACATGTTGGTCCGGATTTTATTGAAACTATGGGCATTGAAATTACGGCCGGTCGTTCTTACGTTGATGAAAAACCGGATACTGGCACAAAAATTGTTTTGAACGAAACCGCTGTAAGACTCATGGGTCTTGAAAATCCCATAGGTACAATTATAGATATGCGAGGCCCAAATCGAGAAATCATTGGAGTGGTGAAAGATTTTCATATTCAATCGCTCTATGAAGAAATAGCACCCATGGCATTGCTCTGTAAAACCGAATGGGTGGGAACTTTAATGGTAAAAATAAGAGCAGGGGAAGAAAAAGAAACCCTTACGGCGTTAACAGCCCTGTACAACGAATTCAGTCCTGGTTTGGCGTTTGATTATCGCTTTCTTGATAGTCAATATCAAAAACTTTATCAAGCCGAGCAACGGGTCGCAACTTTATCAAAATACTTTGCAGGGATGGCTATTTTAATCTCGTGCCTAGGATTATTTGGACTCGCTGCATTTTCGGCAGAAAGGCGACGAAAAGAAATTAGTATTCGTAAAGTGCTTGGTCAAAGTATTCGTCAAGTAACTACCATGTTATCCGGCGAGTTTATTAAGTTGGTAGTACTTTCAATGTTAATTTCGTTACCAGTGGCTTATTTACTTGCTTCAAACTGGTTGTCACAATTTGCATACAAGATATCACTTCATTTAGGTTATTTTGTAGGAGCCGGATTGATTGCTTTGGCAATTACCTTACTTACGGTAGGAAGCCAAGCGATTAAGGCAGCAACTAAAAATCCTATCAATGCACTCAAGGAAGAATAAAAAATTAAATATAACACTAAAATTATGCTACTTCAATTAAACAATATTTTTAAATGGGTCAATTCTGGAGGCCAACGTATATTTCTACTAAAGGATATTAATCTGCAGGTAGAAGAAGGAGAATTTATTTCTATAATGGGACCTTCCGGTTCAGGAAAATCCACGTTATTGAACGTGATAGGAATGTTGGATGGTTTTGACGAGGGAGAGTATCACTTTTTGGATGAATCTGTACATACCCTTAAGGAAAAGCATAGGGCAAATTTGTACAAAGAATACATAGGTTTTGTATTTCAATCGTATCATTTATTGGATGAACTTACGGTCCAGGAAAATCTAGAAATGCCCCTACTGTATAAAAAATATAAAAGTGCAGAACGTAAGGCCATGGTTGCTGATATGTTGGACCGTTTTAATATCGTTGGAAAAAAAGACCTTTTCCCAGCCCAGCTTAGTGGTGGTCAGCAGCAATTAGTTGGTGTGGCAAGGGCTTTAATTGCTAATCCTAAGTTAATTTTGGCAGATGAACCTACAGGTAACCTGAATTCCCAACAAAGTGAGGAAATCATGGAGCTGTTTAAAAAGTTGAATGAGGAAGATGGGGTTACAATCATTCAAGTAACCCATTCAGAAAAGAATGCTGCGTACGGTTCTCGAATCATTAATTTATTGGATGGAAGAAAGGTATAAAGGAGATGTAATGATTTATCCTAATTTTTCAAAAATTAGGATAAATCAATATTTTTTAAATTTTCTTACCATCAACCATCAACCATCAACCATCAACCATCAACCATCAACCATCAACCATCAACCATCAACCATCAACCATCAACATAGCCTATTAGAACATATTACATTTCAATTCTACAGCTTCCTATTCTCACCGCTAAGGACTATCTTTGTTGTTTAGAATGAGTATACATAATGAAGCTAGATAAAAAGGATATTTTAAAGGCACTGGAACATATTACCGTTCCTGGTGAAGGCCAGAATATGGTAGAAAGTGGTGCCGTAAAGAACATACAGATTTTTGGCGATGAGGTAGAGGTGGATATTACCATTGCCAATCCAAGTTTGCAGGCTAGAAAAAAGACCGAGGTCGAGATACTTAAAATCATTCACAAAGAGGTCTATGAGAAGGCGAAAATTAAAATAAATATCAAGGTAGATGCCCCCGCTAAGCCAAAGACTAATGAGATAAAAGGCAAACCACTGCCGGGTATAAAAAATATAATTGCTGTAGCATCAGGTAAAGGTGGCGTTGGAAAATCTACGGTTACGGCAAACTTGGCGGTAACTCTCGCTAAAATGGGCTTCAAAGTAGGCTTATTGGATGCAGATATTTATGGTCCGTCCATGCCTATTATGTTCGATGTTGCCCAAGAAAAACCCTTGGCGGTAAACGTTAACGGAAAATCTAAAATGAAACCGGTAGAAAGTTATGGTGTAAAGTTACTTTCCATAGGCTTTTTTACGCAACGAGATCAAGCTGTGATTTGGAGAGGGCCTATGGCATCCAAAGCATTAAATCAAATGATTTTTGATGCGCATTGGGGAGAAATTGATTTTATGTTGTTAGACTTGCCGCCAGGTACGGGAGATATTCATTTGAGCATTATGCAGGCTATGCCTGTAACGGGTGCCGTTGTGGTAAGTACACCACAAGAAGTTGCATTGGCAGATGCCCGGAAGGGCGTTGCTATGTTTCAACAGGATTCTATTAACGTACCAGTTTTAGGGATTGTAGAGAATATGGCCTTTTTTACTCCTGAAGAACTTCCTGATAATAAATATTATATATTTGGTAAAGAAGGTGCTAAACATCTCTCAGAAGATTTAAAAGTTCCTTTCTTAGGTGAGATTCCGTTGGTACAAAGTATTCGGGAAGCGGGTGACGTTGGTCGCCCTGCGGCTTTACAAACAGCAACTGCTATTGAAAGTGCCTTTGAGGAGATAACGAAGAACGTGGTACAGGAAGTAGTAAGAAGAAATAAAGATATACCGCCGACAGAGGCGATTAAAATAACAACAATGGCGGGTTGTGCCGCTGTTAAAAAGAAGTAGCTATGGTAACAATGACTGCAGATGAACTAAGAAATAATATCGAGAAAGCGCTGGAAGAAATCCGTCCGTTTTTACAGAGTGATGGTGGTGATATTTCTTTGATATCCATTGATAACGATAATTCTGTCAAGGTAAAGCTCGAAGGTGCTTGTGTTGGTTGTTCTGTAAATCAAATGACGCTTAAAAGCGGTGTAGAAATGACAATTAAGAAATATGCACCGCAGATAGAAGAGGTCATCAACATTAGTTAAAAGAATTGATAAAAGTCATAAAAAGAAAGTAATCACAGCAGTATTTTTGCTGTGATTTTTAATTTGATTTCTGTATGATTAAAACAGATATATTAATAATAGGAGCGGGACCTACGGGTCTTTTTGCCGTTTTTGAAGCTGGATTATTACAATTGAAATGTCATTTGATTGATGCATTACCGCAAGCAGGCGGACAATGTTCAGAAATATATCCTAAAAAGCCCATCTATGATATTCCTGGTTTTCCAGAGGTGCTGGCAGGAGATTTAGTAGACAATCTTATGGAACAAATAAAACCATTTCAGCCCGGTTTTACTTTAGGGGAACGTGCAGAAACTATTGAAAAACTCGAAGATGGTTCTTTTATTGTAACTACCAACAAGGGAACAAAACATCATGCTCCTATAGTAGCTATTGCTGGTGGGTTGGGTAGTTTTGAGCCTCGTAAGCCGCTACTAGAAAATTTGACGAAATACGAAGATAAGGGCGTTGCTTATATTATTAAGGACCCTGAAGTCTATAGAGATAAAAAAGTAGTTATTGCTGGGGGTGGGGACTCTGCCTTGGATTGGAGTATTTTCTTGGCCGATGTTGCGGCTGAGGTAACTTTGGTGCACCGGCGTAGTGAATTCCGAGGGGCTTTAGATTCTGTTGAAAAAGTACAGAAGCTTAAAAACGAAGGAAAAATAAACCTTATTACACCAGCTGAAATTGTTGGTCTTAGTGGGTCAGGTATCTTAGAATCGGTAACCATCAAAAAAAATGATGTAGAAGAGCCTATCTCCTTGAAGGTTGATAATTTTATACCCTTATTTGGCTTGTCGCCAAAGCTAGGTCCAATAGGAGACTGGGGCTTGGAGATTGAAAAAAATGCAATTAAAGTAGATAATACCTTAGATTACCAAACTAATATTCCTGGTGTCTATGCCATAGGCGACGTAAATACTTATCCAGGAAAATTAAAATTGATTCTTTGTGGTTTTCATGAAGCAACTTTAATGTGCCAGAGTGCTTACCAAAAGATATATCCCGATAAGAAATACGTTATGAAATATACTACCGTAGGTGGTGTCACCGGGTTTGATGGCACCAAGAAAGAAGCTCCTAAGGCGGTTATAAAAGCTATAGATTAGAAATGACAGATGTAAAAATTAAGATAACGGATAGAGACGGAGTGTTGCATGAAATTGACGCCCCGACCGATATGAATATGAACCTTATGGAAGTAGTTCGTTCTTATGAACTTGCGCCGGAGGGTACCATAGGTATCTGCGGCGGAATGGCTATGTGTGCTTCATGTCAATGTTATGTAAAATCAAATCATAAGCTTCCAGAGAAATCCGATGATGAAGATGCAATGCTAGCAGAAGCATTCAATGTCGAGGACAATTCGCGTTTAGGTTGTCAACTTCATATTACTGAAGATATGGAAGGGCTAGAGGTAGAACTAGCTCCGGAAGAGTCTTAGGCAAAAGCTTACCTTGCTTCATTTTACAACTTCTTTTTAATTGATGAAAAGCACTAAAGCAAACGATTTACTTCCTTTACTAAAAACCCATTTTGGATACGACAACTTTAAACCTAATCAATTGGCGGTTATTGAGGATGTCATGGCTAAAAAGGATGTTTTGGCAATTATGCCTACAGGTGGAGGTAAATCCTTGTGCTACCAGTTGACAGCATTAGCTTTAGAAGGCACGGCTATTGTCATAAGCCCACTAATTGCATTAATGAAAGACCAAGTAGATGTGCTCAAGGCTAACGGTATCCCTGCAGCATATTATAATAGCTCGCAAACCCAAGAAACCCAAGAAACTATTTTTAAGCAGCTTAAAGAGGGCGTGCTAAAATTATTTTATATAGCACCGGAGAGCTTAGGTTTTATAAAGGACGTTTTAGAAACCATTGCTGTAAGCATTTTTGCCGTAGATGAGGCACATTGCATCTCCTCTTGGGGGCATGATTTTAGACCAGCTTATACGCAATTGGGAAATTTAAAAGAGCGATTCCCCTCCGTTCCAATCATTGCACTTACAGCTACCGCGGATAAGACGACTCAAGAAGATATTGTTGGTCAACTTAACATTCACCAAGCAGAACAACATTTGGCCTCATTCAATCGACCTAATTTGTTTTTGGAGGTAAAGCCAGCCCAAGACCGTATACACCATATTCTTGAATTTCTGGAGGAGCGGCACAATGAAAGCGGAATTATTTATTGTTTAAGTCGAAAAAGTACAGAGACCATTGCAGCAAAACTTATTGCCGCAGGTTACAAAGCGCAGGCTTATCATGCGGGTATGTCTGCCGATGAACGGAATAAAGCCCAAGAAGCTTTTATTACGGATGAAACACCCATTGTAGTGGCTACTATTGCCTTTGGCATGGGGATAGATAAGAGTAATGTACGTTGGGTAATACATTATAACCTCCCAAAGAATATTGAAGGGTATTACCAAGAAATTGGTCGTGGCGGACGAGACGGACTTCCAGCGCACGCGTTACTATTCTATAGTTTTGGAGATGTAGCGCAATTGCGCAGATTTATTTCTAGCAGTGAAAATGCGGAGGTTGAATATGCCAAGCTGGAACGTATGCAACAGTTTGCGGAAGCGTTAAGTTGCAGGAGGATAGCTTTGCTGAATTATTTTGGCGAGCGTGTCACCCAAGGTTGTGGTAACTGTGATATCTGTAAGCAGCCACCTGCCTATTTTGATGCTACGGTATTAGCACAGAAAATTTGTTCGGCGGTTGCACGTTTACGAGAACGAGAACCTATGGGAACCGTTATTGATGTATTAAGGGGAGCTCAAAATGCCCAAGTTCTCGAGAAAGGCTATCAAAATATTAAGACCTACGGCGCGGTAAAGGATATTTCTTGGCAAGATTTGCAGCAGTATGTTATACAATTATTGAATCAGGGGATATTACATATCAATTTTAAAGAAGGAGCGCGTTTGGGACTCACTCCTTTAGCGAAAGAAGTACTCTACGATAAAAAAGAAGTGCAATTGGCGACATTGCAGAAAGTGGCAGAAAAACCAAAACGAGAAGCAAAGTCGCGCGCTACAAGAACGGGGCTTTTTGAAAAACTTAGGGTATTACGTCATGAGATTGCAACGGCAGAAGGAGTTCCAGCTTATGTGATATTTGGGGATGCCAGTTTAAAGGATATGGAGCTTAAACTGCCTAAGAACGAAACGGAATTTATGCAAATTTCTGGAGTAGGGCAGGCAAAATTAGAAAAGTACGCTACCCCGTTTTTAAAAGAAATAGCTGCCTTTTCTCCAAGTAAGAAAACAAAAGTGGCTACGCATTTAAAATCTTTAAATTTATTTAAAGAAGGTTTGTCTATCTCCGAAATAGCCGAACAAAGAGGTATTTCCGAAAATACGGTCTATGGACATTTGGTAAAAGCAAATGCGGAAGGTAGGTCCATTGATTTACATCAATTTTTAACAGGGGAGGAATTAGACAGTTTAGCAGATGCCAAAGAGGATTTGGAAGATGACGCAGGTCTTAAAGCATTTTTTGAATATTTTGAAGAAAAAATGCCCTATTGGAAAATAAAAATTGGACTGTATTTGTTAGATGATTAGAATACAATTTAGCACGAAACTAATTCTATGTTGAAGTTTTGAAGTTGAATATTAACAGGAAATTTCTAGAAATTTAACAACGAACCTATATCCTTGCCTGATAGGTAAATAAGTTGTAGTACCTGCCTTCCGTTGCAATCAATTCATCATGCGTTCCTTGCTCCGCTATTTTTCCATTTTCAATAACCAGAATCTGGTTTGCTTTGCGAATGGTACTTAGTCGGTGGGCTATTACAAAAGTGGTTCTACCTTCCGTCAATGTGGCCAAACTTTTTTGAATCAGTGCTTCGCTTTCGGTATCCAAGTTAGAGGTCGCTTCATCAAGAATAAGGATTTTAGGATTTGCCAATACCGCACGGGCTATGGCAATACGCTGTCGTTGTCCACCAGATAGCTTTACCCCTCTTTCTCCAATTAATGTTTCTAAGCCATCATCGAACCGATCCGTAAATTCATCAACATAAGCTGCTTTTACTGCTGCTTGTAGTTCTTCCTCGGTAGCATTTGGTCTTGGGAAAAGGATATTATCTTTTATGGTACCCTCAAATAAGAAATCGTCTTGAAGTACAACTCCCAAAAACTGGCGAAAACTGGTTAAATCGACCTTTGCCAAATCAATTCCATCTACCATGATTTTACCCGAATCCGGATTCAAAAAAGTAGCGGCCAAACCGGCAATAGTAGATTTACCTGAACCCGAACTACCGACCAAAGCTATTACATCCCCTGATTTCACCTTAAAACTAATATTGTGCAGAACATCCTTGTCTTCTTCGTAAGCAAAAGAGACATCTTCAAAAGACATATCGCCATGAATATTTGAAAGTTGAACGGTACGCTCTTTTTCATCTACTTCAGATACTTGGTTCATTAGTTCTTCCGTACGGTCAAGTCCAGCCAAGGCCTCTGTTAACTGACTGCCGATATTACTCATTTGAATAATTGGAGCGACCATTAAGGCTAGTAGAAAAGTGAATTTAAAGTATTCTCCTTGTGTAATATCACCCTGTATCATAAGATGACCACCATAACCCATCATGATTACAGTAGTTGCCAAACCCAATAAAAATGTGGATGAACTGGTCATTACAGCGGTTGCGGTCAAACTCTTTTTAACATTCTTATACAAGCGGTGTACTCCGTTTTCAAATACTTTGGCTTCTTGTACTTCGGCATTAAAGCCTTTGATGACTCTAATTCCACCAAGTGTTTCGGTCAACCTACCTTTTACTTCAGCATTGATTTTACCTCTTTCACGAAATACAGGCCGAATAATTTTGAAGGCTTTTAGAGCAATAAATGCAAAGATGATGAGCGGTAAAAATGTTAACAGCGTCATCACAATATTAACTCTTAGCAGCAAAATAATTGAAACCACAGAGGTAATCGTGCCGCCTACAAGTTGTACTAAGCCTGTTCCTATGAGATTTCGTACTCCTTCCACGTCACTCATTATTCTGGAAACCAAGGCACCAGATTTGGTATTGTCAAAAAAGCGAATGGGTAGAGCAAGCACTTTTTTCTGTACCTGCGCCCGAAGCTCAGAAATCATGTATTGCGCTTGAATACTCAAAACTTTGGTGAGCAAGAAAGAAGTAAGGCCTTGTATAAAAAAGGCCAAAGTAACTAGTATTACTAATATTTTTAAGGCGCCATAATCTTTATTCGGAATGATAGTATCCAGAAAATATTCTAAAGAAACTGGCGCTACAAAACTTGCCGCCTTACTAATGACAATTAAAAGTAAGCCAATAAAAACCAGTTTGCGTCTAGGCCAAATAATGGTTTTGAACGCAGTAAGAATACTAACTTTTTTTTCGGGCATTAATTCAGTTTTAATAAGAGTCCGTTCGATGTTTTATGAGATAATGAAAACAGCTTATAAAGGTAGGTATTATTGAAAAAGAATTTGAATTTATAGAGGTGTAATAGTCCTAAGATAGATAATTGAAAAAATAAATGTAAGTGGGGACGTTAGTTTAGATGGGTCGCTTACGACCAAACGGGATATGTAACCGACTAGAACAACCATAGATATGAAAAAAACAACAAAAGTACTTACTCTACTGTTTTCGTTTAGCCTTACGGTGCTTATGGCGCAAGAAGGCCACAACGCACCGGCCAAAAAAAGAACATTCCCTAAAAATCTTTCGGCTCAGGAAACAAGTGTAGCCAAGTTGTATAATGAAGTTATAGCTTCAGTGGTTACTATTTATACCACCTCAAACTCTTTTACGCAAACTGGTCCGGTGCAGAACAAAGGGCTAGGCTCTGGAGTCTTAATATCGTCTGATTGTCATATACTTACCGCAGCCCATGTGGTAGATGGGTCTTCTACCATAAGTATTAAGACACAAGACGGGAAATTGCGCAAAGCAACCTTACTCTTCAGTGAAAAATCTGCGGATATTGCACTCTTGAAGCTTGATGTGCCTGACAGTTCCCTTTCTCATGCTAAATTTGGAGATTCGGATACGATGGCCGTAGGCCAGAACGTATATGCCATTGGTAGTCCTTATGGTATGGAAAATTCATTTTCGTCGGGTATTGTATCTGCATTTCGCAATTTTAATACACTTTATGACGGAACGGTAAATATTGAATTTATACAAACAGATGCGGCCATAAATTCTGGAAATAGTGGGGGTCCACTTTTTAATTCCAATGGAGAAGTAGTGGGTATCGCATCTAGTATTTTGACCGTTTCAGGTGGTTTTCAAGGCATAGGCATGGCGGTGACCAGTAATACGGTTAAATCCTTGTTGTCCTTTGAAGATAGACCTTGGATTGGTATTGAGGGTGTTTTTCTAAAGTCTGATGAGCTTGCAAAATTATTTAATCTGAATCTTACGGGAGGTCTTCTGGTTCAGAAGGTGGCACAGTCCAGTCCAGCTAGTGCTGCCGGCATTCGAGGTGGTTATATACATGCTAATATTGGCGGTAAGGAAATGCTTTTTGGTGGAGATATCATATTGAAGATAGGACCACAGAAGACCTGCCACGTAGGCTGTTTGGAAGGTGTGAAAAAATTGTTGGTGAACAAAGAGAAAATTGCGGTTAGCTATTTGCGGGAGGGAAAAGAGCATATGGTTACAGTTGATGCTTCCGAGGTACGCAGGAATTTTTTAACTATTAAATAGACTTGCTCTTAGTAGATATAGAAAATAGGGCGTTTTGGCTTTCTTCTTGGCCGGTTCAAAATGCATACAAATTTCCTAAAAGCTCATTTTTGAACAGTTAACTCAAGACAGTGAGAAGAGTACTATCTTTGGTAAAGATTATTTTCAATCTATCTATTCCATTGATTTCGATGTTTAAAAAAACACTTGCTTCACTTTTACTCTTCTTTTCATTAGGGCTTGCTGCACAACAGCAACATATGACGTTACAGGAAATTGTAACGGATAGTGCACGAATTTTTAGTTCAGGCCAATTATTGGATTTAAAGGAAAAACTTACCGCTTTTGAAACAGAAACTACAAACCAATTGGTGGTGGTAACGATAGAGCGTTTGGGTTTTGAAACTATTGAAAGTTATGCTAATGGATTATTTAACCAAAATGGTTTAGGTCAAGAAGGTAAGGATAATGGTCTGTTAGTACTTTTTTCGGAGCAGGATAGGGAAGTGCGTATAGAAGTTGGGTATGGTCTAGAACCTTATATTACCGATGCGGTCGCGTCTAGAATCATTAGAAACACTATGATTCCCAAGTTTAAAGAAGAGAAGTATTATGAGGGTATTTCTCAAAGTACAGACCAACTCATAACATTCTTAAATAATCCTAAAGCTTTAGCGGAGTTTAAAGATGAAATACAACGCAGTGAAACTAGAAATAAATGGATCGGTTATGTGTTTTTATCGTTATTTGTATCTGTTTTTGTTGGGGTTGGCGGATTTTACTTTTACAGATCTTATAAAAGTTTAATTGAAACATTTAGGGGTCTTTTGATTGGTAAAATAGGTTTATTACCTGCTATTTTCATGATTTTCGGTATGGTCCTGTCTTCACTGTTTGGTTTGCTATTTATGATTGGTCCTATCTTAGCTGGTCTAACTACTTTCGAATTAGTTTATTTACCTTGTAAAGAGCTGTTAGATCAGCCGCTATTGCTTTTATGGTTCCTAGTTCCTCTCTTTGGTATAGCACTCTTAATAGCTTACATTAAAATTAAATTCTTTGGAAAAGATGCTTTTAAAATTTCTTTAATTAAGAACGACTCCACCTATTATAGAAAAACGTTTTCATCTTCCGGTTCTCATTCTTTCGGATCTAGCAGTTCAAGTAGTGGAAGTTCCAGTAGTTTTTCTGGGGGAGGTGGTAGTTCTGGTGGTGGTGGCGCCAGTGGAAGTTGGTAATTTCAGACCATTTACTGTATCTTCATTCATTTAAAAATTAATCCTTATGAAACCTCTTGTCCTGACTTTTTTATCCGTTCTGTTCTTAGTGTCCTGTGTTTCCGAAACAAAACCCTTGTCGGAGGTTGAAAGATGGGAAGAACAAGCCTCGGCTATAGAGATTATAAGGGATGATTATGGTGTGCCCCATATTTACGGAAAAACGGATGCCGATGCAGTTTTTGGACTGCTTTATGCACAATGTGAAGATGATTTTAATCGTGTAGAACAAAATTATATTTGGGCCACTGGTCGTTTGGCCGAGGTTGAAGGCGAGGAGGCATTATATAGTGATTTACGTGCTAAACTTTTTATGACGGAAGAAGAAGCGAAAGCCAATTATGAAAAGAGTCCAGATTGGTTAAAAAAGCTGTGTGATGCCTTTGCAGATGGGGTAAATTATTACTTATATACGCATCCTGAAGTAAAACCAAAATTACTGACCCGTTTTGAACCTTGGATGCCCATGTATTTTAGTGAAGGGAGTATTGGGGGCGATATAGAACGTATTAGGACCAGTAAGATAAAGGCCTTTTACGAAGGCAATATGGAGCTGCCAAAATCAGAATTGATTGCCATTGAAAAAACAGAGGAAATGGCGGAGCCGCAAGGGTCCAACGGGATAGCCATTTCTGGCGACCTAACCGAATCTGGTAACGCAATGCTATTGATTAATCCGCACACTTCATTCTACTTTAGAGGAGAGGTTCATGTAGTGTCAGAAGAAGGTTTAAATGCGTACGGAGCTGTTACTTGGGGTCAGTTTTTCGTGTATCAAGGGTTTAACGAGAAGACGGGATGGATGCATACCTCCACCTATACCGATGTCATGGACGAATTCAAGGAAAATATTACCAGTCTAGATGGGAATGTACTTTATCAGTACGGAGAAGAATTAAGACCGGTCGAAGTTTCAGAAATCACCTTAAAATATAAAAGTGGTGCGGGCTTAAAGGAAAAGATGTTTCCAGCTTATCGCACCCATCACGGACCTATTACCCATATGGAAGATGGTATGTGGACAGCTTCCGCTATGATGTGGGAACCTGTGAAAGCATTAGAGCAATCTTTTGTCCGAACCAAGAAAGAGGGATATAAAGGATTCCGGGAAATGATGGACATTCGCACAAATTCTAGCAACAATACGGTCTATGCTGATGCCGAGGGAAATATTGCTTATTTCCACGGAAATTTTGTTCCTAAGCGCGATGTTAGTTTCGATTATTCAAAACCAGTGGAGGGGTGGAACCCGAAAACAGACTGGCAAGGCTTACATACTGTTGATGAAAATATTCTAGTACTAAATCCCGAAAACGGATGGATACAGAATTGTAATTCTACTCCGTATACGTCTGCGTTGGAATTTAGTCCAAATAAAGCGGATTACCCCTACTATATGTCTCGGGACCAGGAAAATTTTAGGGGTATCCATGCCATAAACCTATTAAAAGATAAAGAAGGATATACGTTGGACACGCTCATTGAGTTAGCACATGACCCTTATTTGCCAGCTTTTAAAGCATTAATTCCGGGGTTGATTAAGGCGTATTATATGCATGACGATAGAAACCCTAAACTTAGGGAAGCGATAGCCGAGTTGGCCAATTGGGATTTTAAAACCTCAAAAGCGTCCGTTGCCATGACCTTGGCGCATTTTTATGGGACGCAATATTATAAAGAAGGCAAATATCCTGATGGATTAATACCTATGGAAAGAGTACAATATTGGGGGAGTATATCGCCAAATGGTGAAAAGCTTCGAATATTCGAACATATTATCGATCAACTCACGGCCGACTTTGGAACTTGGAAAATACCTTGGGGGGAAGTAAATAGATACCAACGTTTAAATGGTGCTATTAAACAAACTTTTGATGATGAAAAACCTAGTGTCGCCGTTGGTTTCGCTTCGGGTAGATGGGGAGCTTTAGCGGCTTATGGTGCACGTTACAAGACCGAAGGGGTCAAGAAAATTTATGGTACTAGAGGCAATAGTTTTGTAGCTGCGGTAGAGTTCGGGGATAAAGTTAAAGCCAAAACGATTTTAGCGGGAGGACAAAGTGGAAACCCTAGTTCACCACATTTTGATGATCAAACCCAAAAGTATATTAATGTAGCATGGAAAGACGCTGCATATTACAAAAGCGATGTTTTACAGCGTGCAAAAGAAACGTATAGCCCTGGGAATAGGAGATAAGTGTTATTTATTCTTTCGTTACGATTAATGTGGCTTTGGAACCTGAAGATAATAACCATTTATTGGAATAAATAAGTTGACCAGTATCATCGTAAACGTCTACCTGAGCCGTATTGGGAGCGGAAGACCCATGGTTCAAGGCCTCAAAATCTAGCTTATTAAAACCTTTTTGTAAATCTACATTAACGCCTTTAAACGCTCCTGTAAGTAGCATATTAGGTTCTACAACCATATCATTGACCCAGATTTTAACGCGGTCTCCATCGACATATTCATGATCTCTACAAACAATGCCTATGAATTTGCCATTACTTTTTACATCTCCAAGGTATTGATCCGCAAAATATTCTCCAGACCCCCCGAGTCGTTCTCCAGGTCCTATGCGTGGGTCTATTTTAAGTCCAGTCCCTGCCTGCACCAATTCTTCGTCCGGAATCATTTGCACCGGCTTCGGCTTTTTATAGTCCAGCTTAGGTTGTTCTTTTATTACTGATGGTATGTTCAATACAGGACCGGTCTTGGTAGTACCTTTGGGGTCTGCTTTCTTGATCGCTTCAATTTTCAAGGGTTTCTGAGTAGGAATGTCAGATTGGGCATTCATCAAGTTAAAAGCCCAAAAACAAAAAGCAGTAAAAAGTATATTTTTAATCATCGATTACCTATAAAAATCAAATAAAGATAACAAATACCCTGCCATAGGGACTTAAGGGCTTGTTAAATTGTTAAATGATCGACGACGGTATCCATAATCAGTTGATGTCCTGCTTTGTTAGGATGTATAGGGTCATTCTCATAGCATTTTTGTTGATGCTTTACTAATGGAGTGTGTATGTCTATGGTACCTAAGACATTAGAATGACGAACACTTTTAATAATCCCACAGAATTTTAGCAACACTTCATCCTCGTAATTTGGATATGGGTTACGATAACCGTAAGCCGTATCGCTGGACTTTGTGGTAATAGGTACGGCTTCCAGAGCAAGTGGTGGTGGCGTTAACAGAATGGCCTTAGTTCCTTTTAGTTTTATCTTTTCCAAAAAGGAATAGATGCCAATGGTATAACTATCGAACAATGTAGGTGACGGAGTGCCGTAAATTCCACAATTGATGCCATAACAAAATAAGATAATATCTACGTGCGTACTATTTAATAATTGGTCTAGCCTTTCAAATAAATAAGGTCTTTGTCCTGGATGGTTTTTGTCTACGTACTGCTGTAATAGTTGCACATAACCGTCTTGTTTGGCGGTAATACTATCCCCCAAACAGGCTATGGTATAATTTTTTTTAAGGAGTATTTTCTTAGCGTCGGTACAATTAAGGAGTAAAGTACCCAATGCTCCCAAAGAACTTAGAGTTACAAATTTTCGTCTGTTCATGCCCATGTGTGTCGTAGGAAATTAATAAAATTACGATTCATGATATTAGAGATGTCATCTGAACCATAACCTCTATTGGCTAACAACTGGGGAATATGCTGTAAATCTGCAATCGTATCTAAATCCATTGGTGACTGTTCTTTTCCAAATCCGCCATCCAAATCGGTGCCAATACCCACGTGAAACGAGTTTCCTGCTAGTTGACAAATATGGTCAATGTTCTGAACCATATGCTCTAGAGTAACGCCCTTTTGCTCTGGTGTAGATTTCCCACGTTGCCAGTTTGGGACCATCATCCACGCATCCAAGGCCATTCCAATGACCGCTTTTCTATCAATAAGTTCCAGTAGTTGTTCATCGGAAAATTGACGGTTATGGTTTACGAATTTTCTGCAGTTGTTATGACTTGCCCAAATGGGCCCTTCGTAAACTTTCATGGTTTCCCAAAAGCTTTGATCGCACAAATGGGTAGCATCAAGAATAATATTTAGACTTTGGATTTTTTTCAAAAGTTCCTTTCCTTTTATGCCGATTCCTCCTATGGAATCCGTTCCAAATGCGTAGGTTCCTGGCCCGTAATGTGCTGGTCCTACGGCTCGTAATCCCTGTTCGAAGGATTTTTCCAAATAATCTAAATTGACAATGGAATCGGCTCCCTCTAAACTTAAGATATAGCCTATAGGCGTATTTTCTTTGTTATTCTCCCAGTTTTCTAAATGGGTATTCAGCTGGGCTTTGTTGGTAATTTGCCTCAGCAAACCGTCTTCTTCCATGGACTTGTACCATGCCAATTGTCCCTGTGTTTGTGCCCAGGCCTGTTGTGGCGAATTCCAACCCGGTAAGTTGTTCTCGGGTTTTACGTAACGTGCTATTTGGGTAGCAACACATAAGCCTATATTTCCTTTTCGCATTGCATCAAAAGACACCGTATTTTTTCCACGATCAGGTTTGTCCGTCATTCCGTGCTCACTTTCTCTAATTTGTGCTACAGACCATCTAAGATCTCGATTCCATTCCATAGCATTCATGGCTAAATCTAAATGAGCGTCAAAAATGAACATACTTATATGGAGATTTTTTGATTTCTAGCGGCCACTTTCCATTCTTTGGAAACCTGTCCGTCCTCTACCACCAAAAGAGAGTCATATTTGGCTACTGTGGGACAAATATGCTTTGGTATGGCATAGTGACATTCTCCAACTTCTAAAACTTTTAAGTCATCATATTCAACCACGAGATGTTCTTCAGATTGGCCTATTTGTTTGCCATGCTCCAAGGTTAAAAATTTTACACGAGGGAAAGCCATTTCTGGAGCTATAGATTTATGACCTAGATCAAAACATAAAATACCCGCTTTAGGTTTGCTTAAAATCCTTGTGAGTAAGACCGCTGCCGGAATAAATTTCATTTCGGGAAAAAGGTCTCCGTAGCCACAATCCCAAAGTAGTGCAGTCCCAGGACTTTTTACCACGTCATTTCTTCGACAATGAAAAGGAAAGGAAGGGGATCCGCCGGCAATGATTATTGGTTTAGGTAATCCTGCAGCTAGGAGTTGTTCTTTTAGGGCTTCTACTTTTTCAAAAGTGGTATCACATGCTATTTTGCGACTTGCCGGGTCAGGGTTTCTTATATGGCCATCATAGGCATGCAACCCTTGAATAGATAGAAAGGAGTTCTCCGAAATATCTTTGTACAGGCCAATGGCTTCCGAGGAAGGTACTATTCCAGTTCGGTTCATCCCTACGTTCAAATCTATATATACCGCTATTGTTATATTGTTTTTCTCTGCAATAGCCGCTATACGGTCACAGGTGGTCTTATTGTCCACCAGTGTAGAGAATTGAGAATCTGGGAAGTTCTTTGTCAATGAAACAAAGCGATTTAAATTAGCACCAACAGGTTGCATGGCCAATAATACATCAGGCGCATTACAACTAGCCAATAGCTCCGCTTCCGCTATGGTGGCACATTTAAACTTATGGATGCCCTGCTCCATCTGTAGCGCAATAATCTCAGCGCATTTGTGGGTTTTAATATGGGGTCTAAGATTTGTTGTGCCGCCTGCCATATCAATCATAGTACGGATATTTTGTAGTATCCTTTCAGGATACACAAGCAACGAAGGTGAAATAATATGTTCAGGAGTTTTTAACTTATACCAATGCTCTTGATTCATTTGTCTTAGTTGTGAAGTTCAAACATGGCTTCTATCTCTACGGCAACCTGATCGGGCAACATCATACCAACGGCACTTCTTACTCCAACGCCATGTTCAGGTCCAAAAACATCCGACATCAATTCACTAAACCCGTTTATCACTAAAGGTTGTTTGCTAAACTCTGGTGTACAATTTACCATACCTAGGGTTTTGACCAAACGTTTGATCCTATCAATAGCTCCAAAATGAGTGGTAATGGTGGCTAGCATGGTAAGCGCAACATGATGCGCAGCTTGCTTACCCTCTTCCAAAGAGAGATTGTCACCAACACGACCTGTGTATAGTGTGCCATCTGTGAGCATAGGCCCTTGACCAGAAATATATAGAAAATTGTCTACCACTAGAACAGGTTTATATAGTCCGGCCGGTGGTGGGGCTGGTGGTAAGACCAACCCAAGTTCTTCGAGTCTTTCTGAAGGTTTTTTAGCCATAATAATAATTTTATATAAATAAGTTCAGGATTAATACGCCAACCAATCCCATAACACCGACAGTAGTTTCCATTACCGTCCATGTTTTTAAGGTGTCTTTGACCGATAGATTAAAATATTCTTTGTAAAGCCAAAAGCCGCTATCATTTACATGGGACAGCATTAAACTACCAGAGCCTATAGCCAAAACCATAAGTTCTGCGCTTACACCCGTGCCATTTACTAGGGGAAGTACAATACCTGCTGCGGTAAGTCCGGCGACAGTGGCTGATCCTACACAAACCCTAATTACGGTGGCGATGAGCCATGCTAATATCAATGGAGATACGGATGAACCTTTTAGCATTTCGCCGATGTATTCGCTAACACCGCTGTCGATTAGCACCTGTTTCAAGGCACCTGCGCCAGCAATAATTAGAAGGACCATTGTAATTCCTGTTATAGCACTTACAACAGAATCCATTACTACCTTCATCTTTTTGCCCCTTGCCAATCCTAATGTATATATCGCAACCAAAACGGATATGAGCATAGCTATAACCGGATTTCCTAGAAATACTAGAATTTTGGAGATTGTACTATCGGCTGGTAACAATAATTCCGCCAAGGCCGCGATTGCGATTAAAATAACCGGGAGTAGCGCAGTAAAAATACTGATACCAGTACCTGGCATTTCTTCATCCTTAAGAATAGTTGGGTTTATGAATTCTTTGAGCGGGGTGGCTTCGATATTCTTTATAGTCCTGGATAATAATGGTCCGGCTACAATGATTGCAGGAATGGCAACTATGATTCCATACAGCAATGTTTTTCCTATATCCGCATTAAATGTAGCAGCGATAGCGGTAGGTGCAGGATGCGGTGGCAAGTAACCGTGTGTAACAGATAAGGAAGCTAACATTGGTAAGCCTACATATAATAATGGTAAGCCAGTTGTTGCTGCAATGGTAAATACCAATGGAATTAAGATGACGAAACCTACGGAGTAGAACATTGGTATACCTACAATAAAGCCTGTTAAGACAACGGCCCATTGTATGTTTTTCTTTCCGAATTTTTCTACAAGTTTTGTGGTAATTTTTTGGGCAGCACCACTGTCGGCCACTAGTTTTCCAAGCATGGCGCCCAATCCTAATATGATGACCAAAAACCCTAGAATACTGCCTATGCCTTTTTGTATGGAAGCAACTACGGCAACCGGGTCCATACCTTCTGCAATACCCACGAATAGGGAAACGATAATAAAAGTGATAAAGGGATTTAGTTTAAACCGCGTAATTAAAATAAAAAGAAGCACTATCCCAAAAATCACAATAAGTAGTGGCATAAAAAGATTTTGATTGGTTGTTGGTTAGCGCTCCTAATATACCATAAAAAACGTAGCGCATCCCTATTCTTTTGAAAATAGGATGCGCTACATAGATATAGAAAAATGGAAACCTAATCCGTGATCTCTGGAGAAAGAAATTTATAGACAAGACCTGCGATAACTGCGCCAATTATTGGAGCTAGCCAAAACAACCATAATTGTCCAATGGCCCAATCGCCCGCAAATAATGCTTGACTAGTACTTCTAGCAGGGTTAACACTGGTATTGGTCACTGGGATACTAATTAAATGTATTAGGGTTAAACATAATCCAATAGCCAAACCGGCAAAGCCTCTGGGCGCTTTTGTATAGGTAGACCCTAGTATTACAAATAGAAAAATAAACGTTAACACTATTTCAATGATTAAGGCAGAGGTCATGCCGTAGCCACCAGGAGAATGTTCCCCAAAACCATTAGCGGCAAAACCACCCAGTTCAAAACCTGGTTTTCCCGTAGCAATCATATATAAAATTGCGGCTCCCGCAATACCGCCCATAACCTGTGCTAAAATATATGGAAACACATGTTTACCTTCAAAACGCCCACCGACCCAAAGTCCAATAGATACGGCCGGATTAAGATGGCAACCCGAAATATGTCCTATAGCGTAGGCCATAGTGATAACGGTGAGACCAAATGCTAGGGAAACGCCAACAAAACCAATGCCCAGTTCAGGGTATCCTGCTGCCAATACTGCACTTCCACACCCTCCAAATACAAGCCAGAGCGTACCAATAAATTCTGCTACTAATTTTTTCATTTCTTAAAGTTTAGGTTACTTAATACTTCATCTAAATAAGGATGAAAGCTTTGTTTAGATTTTAGAAACATCTATTGTCTAAAAGTCACATAATGAGGAAGTTTATTCCAGGATATACTAATAATTCAAATAAGAAGCATAACCTAAAAACAGCTATTTTCAGAAAAAGAGCGTATTGCCAGCTGGATTTTTCACTTGTATTTTGGAAACCGTGTAGTTATACTTTTTCTTTGTAATCTATCAATTTTTGTGGTCCTTCCAAAAGTACCCGAACTACTTTTAGAGTTCCGTCCAATGAAGTTTCTATATGCCATTTGATGAGTGAAATCTGTCCTTCTTCAATTTCTATTCCTGTGATACTTCTTGGGTGAACGCAGCTACCGTCGTTAAAAAATGGAATGTCTCCCGGTTCTGGAAAGCGGGGTCTATGGGTATGGCCTACAATAGTTATCAGTAAATCGTTTTTAAGAATCCAGCGTTTAATTCGGCGTTCTAATTTAATCAGTTCCGTATAGTTTTTAGCCGGACTCGTAGGGTCTGCTATTCCCCAAACTTGAAGCGGTTTCCATAGGACACGAACAAGAAAGCGTCCCCAGCGCCAAAACCTATAGTTCCACCAGTCAGCTTGGTGCCCATGGGCTAAGAAAAGCTCTTGTCCCGTTTCCTTATGTTCTAGAACTATAGCTTCATTATAGGTGATTCCCTCAAAAAGTTCTTTGTCCGTATCGTCTATGGGTTCAAAATAACTGGATAAATGCTTGTCCACATAAGTTTTGTCTTTGTAAACCATATCATGATTACCCCATATCATGTGTAATCGTTTATCCAAATGGTATTTTTTTAGCAGCTTAAAAACATTTTTATGTGCTTCAAAAATTGATTCAAAATAAACGTTCTCCCAAAGCTCATCACCATCGCCCAGCTCACAATACTGAAAACCCTCGTTGTAGTAATGGTTTAAGGCATGGAAATAGATGTTTCTATTATTGGCAAAATCATCGGCAAAACTATTGTCTCCACGATGACAATCACTAAAAAGAATGAACTTTGAACTGTCGTCGAACGCGATGCGTTTGGCGGTATTGTAGGCTCTTGAAAGTCTATGTGCAGAAGACATTTTGTTATTTTTTATAAATATCCGAAAAAGAGTGTAAGCTAGCGATGAAACTTTTAACATAAAACTACGTTTAGTTTTGTAATTTTATTAGTGATTTGTAGACAAATGCAGGTATGATGAAGGGTAAGGATAAAATAATGCCGATTAAACCACTGATTAGTTTTGATAAATTACTCAGGTACTATGATGATTTAGAACATAGTGAGGATAGGATTTTAGCAACTCGTGCAAAAGAAATTCTAAAGGCGCAAAAGCCCTATCCAGAGCTAAGGGATGGTTTTCAGGATGTTGCTTTATTGGAAAAGCATAAAGATGTGATCAGTCTTATTCTTCAAGATAGTTTTTCACCAATTTTAGGTACTAATGAAATCAAGGCAGCTTCTTTACCTTATTATGATATATTTTTCAATTCTTCAAAACGGTTTCAAAAAATAATAAATGAAGCGGGTCCTGGTTTTGAACCAAAAATAAGAAACCAAGAAGAAGGTATGGATTACATTATGGGATGTATTGTTATCCTTAATTTTTATTATGGATTTCATTTAGATTTTAGCAGACCTTTCTTCTATGATATTCCAGATGCCAAGGGTGTAATGCATCATTATCGTATTCTGTATAATGCAGATTTCCTTGAGCTGATACCTACGGAAAAAGCTAAGGAAATAGAACAAGAAGATGTTGATGAGCTTTTAGAAAATCCTAACGATGTTAAACTATGGATGGAAAAAATACCACCAGAAAGTTTTACTTCTAAAGGTTTTGTAATCTCAAATATGTTCGATGTAACCGCAGAACATTCCATTTCCGAGATAAAATCGGAACTTATTGCCAGTGACAAGAGAGGTAGTGATAATTTCATGAGCGATTTACAGGAGACTTTCCGGTCGTTCTTTAAATTGCCAAATATCAATGTTGGTTTTGTAACCTACAATTCAAAGGAGGATCAATTTGAGCCTGTATACGGAAAAGGAATTTCTAGTTACATCCTTAATGGCCAAGATGCAAAGATTTGCAATGAAGCCTTATGTCAATACTCGTACAGTAAACTTATCAAGGATAATACTTATTTCGCCATTGCCGATGTGTCCAAGTACCACGAAAAATCTGGTGGTATGGATCCCTATGGAAGTCTAGAAAAGCAAGGCATAAAAAGTGCAATTTTTGCGCCAATTGCTTTCAATGGGGAGCTCTTGGGTGTTTTAGAAGTGGTTTCCACTGAGCGCAATGTGCTGAATGGAGTAAATGCAAAAAAGCTAGATGATGTTATGCCGTATATCGTCTCTGCTGTGGTGAGGTCAAAAGTTGAGGAAGAAAACTTAATCGACGCCATCATACAGAACGAATGCACATCTGTGCACTCCTCTGTTTATTGGAGATTTCAGGAAGAAGCAAAATATTTCATCAAGGATCAGTTAGAAGGTAGACAACCTTCCTTCAAGGAAATTGTTTTCAAGGATGTGTATCCCTTATATGGGCAAATTGATATCAAGGATTCATCAAAAGCGCGAAATAAGGCGATTCAACGAGACTTAATGATTCAGCTTTCCCAGATCAACGATATATTGGAAAAAGTTTTGAAAGAGAACAAGCTCCCTATTTATGAGGAGTTGATGTTTCGTGTGGATAATCATTTGGAGAGCATTAAAGAGATGCTTTATACCAATAGCGAACAGGCTATTTTCGATTTTGTCAAGGAAGAGATCGTACCCGTATTTAATCATCTTAAAAAGACGGATAACGACATGGCCAAGTATATATTAGCTTATGAGTCGAATATTGATATGGGTACGGAATCTTACTATGACCATAGAAAAAACTACGATGAGAGTGTTATGCTTATCAATAAAAAATTGGCTTCGGTAATAGATAAAAAGCAGGAGGTAGCTCAAGAAATGTTCCCTCATTATTTTGAACGATACAAGACAGATGGTGTTGAGCATAACATGTACATTGGGGCCTCTATCTCCGGTAAGCAGGATTTTAATTCATTGTATTTGAACAACTTAAGGTTGTGGCAGTTACAGGTCATGTGCGAAATGGAAAACACACATTATGCGCTGAAGCCAGAATTGTCCGTACCGCTAGATGCCACTTCTCTAATACTGGTTTATAATACTTCTCTTTCTATACGTTTCCGTATGGATGAAAAGCAGTTTGATGTGGATGGGACTTATAACGCACGTTATGAAGTTATTAAAAAACGCATTGACAAATCTTTCGTTAAGGGAACCAACGAGCGTTTAACGCAAACAGGGAAAATGTCCATAGTATACTCTCAGAAAAAAGATGAGTTAGAGTATTTGCGTTATATCAAGTTTCTTAAATCGAAAGGATATTTTACCGACACTATTGAAATTGTGGAGCTCGAAGGATTGCAAGGAGTGTCTGGATTAAAGGCTATTAGAGCTGAAATACTTTATAAATCCGATAAGACCCCAGAAAAAACGTATACCTATGAAGATTTAATGGAAACCTTAAAGGATTAAATCTTAGGGTAATAATGTTGCTATCCTATCCGGACCAAAAAACTTAAAGGCGACTGCAAAAGCGATAACGGAAACTATCATACCAATCATGAAGATAGTATAAGTCCATCTTAGGATTTTATATTTTCTATTTAGTACTAATCCTAAGAAATACAAATCCTTTGTTAAAGAGGAATATATGTATTCTTTGTCCTTAACCAATTCATTAATAGCCCATTCATACTCGTCCAATTTCATTTTATGAAAGTTGCCGAAAAACAAGAGGTTCACTTTTTTATCTTTTACATCCTGCTTAGAAAATTGTCCGCTTGTTACATTTGGTCTCGTAGCTAAAACGGCTAAGACCATAGAGATCACGCTAAAAACTATAAAAATTACTGTAGGATATATTAAATAGGTATTGGACGGGTTGTCCAGTTTGGGGATGAGGTTAGAAAGTGCTAAAGAAATAATTATAGCATTAACGGATAATAGAATATTCGCTTTTGTATCTGCGATATCACTTAGGGTAATATGATTTTTTAGCGTTACCCTGAATAACGTCTGAATACCCCGGTCTGGACTTTCACTTTTATACTTCGCCTTAAGGGCTTCTTTCTTGGCAATTTCTTTTTCTGACTTTTTATCCTTGATAAGACGCCGAAGGTTTTTATCTTTTCCGGATTGCCAATTTTCTTTAGCATAATCGGTATAATACCGATGCTCTGTCCGGAACATTTTTATATTGGCTTCTAACCATTCTTTATGACTGTAATCCGCAATTCCTAAAAGTCTTAATTCTTCCCTTAGCAAGTCTGATGTTTCTAAATAGCTTTTTTGAGCAAAATGGGAAGCATCGGCATCTCTAAGAATTTTTTCATGCAGGGTTTTAGGCTCGGCGTACCTTACCGTTGCCATGATACAATCACCAATTTCCGCTATCATTTTAGCATCGTAATTTTCTTTC